>DASVCL010000026.1:0-15837 GCA_036381615.1 Alphaproteobacteria bacterium | reverse complement strand
TCGAAGGCGGTGACGAGGCGGAGCGTCTGCCCGGCCGGGTCGGGCCGGCGATAGAACTTGAACCCCGCCGCCTCGAGCCCGCGGATCGCCGCCTCGGGCAGGGTCGCGAACATCACGTTCGATTCGCACGGGTATTCGAGCCGCGCCCCCGGAATGCTCTCGATGCCCCTGGCGAGCTCCGCCGCCATGCGGTTCGCATGGCGCGCGTTGGCAAGCCACAGGCCGTCGGCGAGATACGCATCCATCTGCGCCGCGATGAAGCGCATCTTCGACCACAGATGCCCTGCGCGCTTGCGCAGATAGCCGAGGGCTTCGGCCCGCGCGCGGTCGAAGATCACGATCGCCTCGGCCGCGAACGCGCCGTTCTTGGTGGCACCGAACGACAGCGCGTCGACGCCCGCCTTCCACGTGATTTCGGCCGGCGTGCAGCCGAGTGTCACGATCGCGTTGGCGAGCCGCGCCCCGTCCATGTGGAGCGCGAGTCCATGGCGGTGCGTCACCTCGGCGAGGGCCGCGACCTCGGCCGGGCGATAGACCGTCCCCGCCTCCGTCGCCTGTGTGATGCTGACGGCGGCGGGCTGCGCATGATGCACGACCCCGATGCCCGCGGCGGCGATCGCGCGCTCGAGATCCGCCGCCGCGATGCGCCCGCCCTCACCCGGCACGCCGATCAGCTTCGCCCCGCCGGTGAAGAACTCCGGCGCGCCGCACTCGTCGCTGTTGACGTGCGAGTCCGGATGGCACAGCACCGCGCCATAGCTGGGCGCGAGTGCCGCAAGGCACAGCGCGTTCGCCGCCGTCCCGGTCGCGACCAGCAGCACGGCGCAGTCGCGCTCGAACACCTCGGCGATGCGCCGCTCGACCTTGCGCGTGAGTTCGTCGTTGCCATAGGGCATGGCGCGGCCGCCGTTCGCGGCCATGATCGCCTCGAGGATGCGCGGGTGTGCCCCCGCCGTGTTGTCGCTGGCGAAGTTCATCGGGATTCAGCCTCGTTTCGGATTGGCCGTCCGTCGTCCGGCAGGACGCGGACGGGATAAGGGCCCCAGTCGCTCGTGCGCAGCGGCAGCTCGCGGAACTGCCGCCCGCCGTGGTCGAGCACGTGCGCCGTCACGTGCACGGCCTGGCCGCGCGCATCCTCGCCGCCGGCGACGCTGACGATGAGCCAGATCAGCTCCTCCCCCCACGCGGCTTCGAGGTCGATCGCCGACGGCTGCGCCGGCTTGTCGGGATGGGAGTGATAGAGGCCCACCACGCGCTGCGGCCCGCCGCGATGCGCGCGCGTGACGTCGACCCAAAGCTGCGGATCGATCTCGAACCGGTCGGGTCCCTTGGCGAGGTTGCGGCTGGCGATGGCGCGCGTCACCTCGATGTCGCCGTTCGGCCGCCGCACGCCGACGAGAAGGCCGCAGCACTCGCCCGGATACGCGGCCTCCGCGGCGTCGACGATCCGCCGCAGCTCGGCGCGGTCGATCAGGATCATGGGCCGCCCGTGACGCTGACGGTGCCGAGCATCGTGCCGCCGTCCGGGTCGATGACGACCAGGCGTTCGTCGCGCCCCGGCTCGCCCGTGTAGAGGTGAACGACGATCAGGCCGCCGGCGCCGCTGACGCCGGCGATGCGCGTGCCCGGCGGCTGGTTGAGCATGAGCCGGTCCCACGGCACGCGCTGTTCCGAGACGGCGGGGCCGGATGGCGCTGGTGCTGTCGTCTCCGGCGGCGTCTCGGTCGCGCGGTTGATCTGGCGTGCGATACCCCAGATCACGATGCCGAAGCCGATGACGAGCAGCACGGTCATCACCGCGACGAGAGCCTTGAGTGCACGCATGTCGACGGGCCGGTTGTGAAGCGGTATGGACAGGCTTGGTGTAACAGAAATCCCGGCGGCAGGATACGTGGGGCGCGATGGCGGACAAAACGTTCCAGGTCACGATCGACGAGGGCGGCGCGGGCGACCGGCTCGACCGCGCGCTGGTCGCGAAGCTCGCCGAGACCGTGCCCGAGCTGTCGCGCAGCCGCGTCAAGGCGCTGATCGAGGCCGGTCACGTCCGCATCGGCGCGGCCGACGGCGCGCCCCTGCACGATCCTTCGCACCGCGTGCGCGCCGGCGAGGTCTTCGCCGTCACGCTGCCGGAGTCCGCACCGGCCGCGGTCGAGGCGCAGGCCATCCCGCTCCAGGTCGTCTACGAGGACGACGATGTGATCGTCGTGGACAAGCCGGCGGGCATGGTCGTGCATCCGGCCCCCGGCAATCCCGACCGTACGCTGGTCAACGCGCTGATCGCGCATTGCGGACCGTCGCTGAAAGGAATCGGCGGCGTGATGCGGCCGGGCATCGTCCACCGGCTCGACAAGGATACGAGCGGCCTGATCGTCGCAGCCAAGACCGACGCCGCGCATCAGGCGCTGGTGGCGCAGTTCAGCGCGCGCACGGTGGAGCGCGTCTATGCCGCGCTCGTCTGGGGCACGCCGAGCCCGACCCACGGCGAGATCAGCGGCGCGATCGGGCGCAGCCCGTCGGACCGCAAGAAGATGGCCGTGGTCGCCCACGGCGGCCGGCCCGCGCTTACCCGCTACGAGGTCAGGAAGGCGTTCGTCGGCGGCGCGATCAGCCTGCTCGACTGCCGGCTCGGCACCGGGCGCACGCACCAGATCCGCGTCCACTTGGCTTCGATCGGTCATCCCCTGGTCGGCGACCCGGTCTACGGCCGCTCGCGCGGCCGCCGCCGCGCGCTGCCGGCGCCCGCGGCAGCGGCGGTCGAGGCCCTCGGCCGTCAGGCGCTCGATGCCTGCGTCCTCGGCTTCACCCACCCGACGAGCGGCGAGCGCTTGAAATTCACGAATAAATTACCACATGATATCAGCGACTTGATAAGAACCCTAGAAAGTGTTTAATCACGGGTGGAAAACTTTCCGCCTTTGTCGTATTATTTGACTCCGTTACAAGGCGATTCGCTGGCCGCTACGTCCGGCGCCATGGGCGTTTTGGGCGCCCTGCCGGGGCCGGCGCGATCCGGGCCTCCGTGCCCGGCCTACTAGACGAAGGACGACGAAGAACATGGCGACGCTTCCGGTACCCAGCGGCGAAGGGAATCTGGCGCGGTATCTCCAGGAGATCCGCAAGTTCCCGATGCTGCAGCCCGAGGAAGAGTACATGCTCGCCAAACGCTGGCGCGAACACGGCGACACCGAGGCCGCGCACCGCCTGGTGACGAGCCATTTGCGCCTCGTCGCCAAGATCGCGATGGGTTATCGCGGCTATGGTCTGCCGCTGTCGGAGCTCATCTCCGAAGGCAATGTCGGCATGATGCAGGCGGTCAAGCGCTTCGATCCCGACCGCGGCTTCCGCCTCGCCACCTATGCCATGTGGTGGATCCGCGCCGCCATCCAGGAATACATCCTGCACTCGTGGTCGCTGGTGAAGATGGGCACCACGGCCGCGCAGAAAAAGCTGTTCTTCAACCTGCGCAAGCTCAAGAGCCAGATGCAGGCGATCGAGGAAGGCGAACTGCCGCCCGAGAAGGTCCGCGCCATCGCGCAGCAGCTCGACGTGTCCGAGCAGGAAGTCATCCAGATGAACCGGCGCCTTGCCAGCCCGGACCATTCGTTGAACGCCCCGCTTCGCGAGGAAGGCGAAGGCGAGTGGCAGGACTGGCTCGTCGACGAGTCCGAAAGCCAGGAGATCAAGCTCGCCGAGAGCGAGGAGCTGCGCCGGCGCCAGCGCCTGCTGGGCGAGGCGATGCGCACGCTCAACGAGCGTGAGCGGCACATCCTGACCGAACGTCGCCTGCGCGACGACCCGATGACGCTCGAGGACCTGTCGCAGAAATACGGCATCAGCCGCGAGCGCGTGCGCCAGATCGAGGTGCGCGCCTTCGAGAAGCTGCAGAAGTCGATGAAGAACCTCGCGCTCGAACAGGCGCGCGGATCGGCCTAAGCCCTCTCGTCCGGAGCCAACATCGCGAAGCCTCATCCTGAGCTTGTCGAAGGATGAGGCTGTCGCGGGATGATCCTACATCGAAGCCTCATCCTGAGCTCGTCGAAGGATGAGGCTTCGGCCCTATGAACGCCGCGAACGGCCTCGTCCTTCGATAGGCTCAGGACGAGGCCGCTCTTGCTCCTGGATACGTTCGTGCTCGTGGACACGTTTGCCCGCTTACGCCTCATCCCGAGCTTGTCGAGGGACGAGCCTGTCGAGGGATGAGCCCGTCGAAGCCTCATCCTGAGCTCGTCGAAGGATGAGGCTTCGTCTCACGCCAACGCCGGAACCGGCCTCGTCCTTCGACGGGCTCAGGACGAGGCCGTTCTTGCTCCTGGATACGTTCGTGCTCGTGGACACGTTCGCCCGCTTACGCCTCATCCCGAGCTTGTCGAGGGACGAGCCTGTCGAGGGATGAGCCCGTCGAAGCCTCATCCTGAGCTCGTCGAAGGATGAGGCTTCGGCCCTATGAACGCCGCAACCGGCCTCGTCCTTCGACGGGCTCAGGACGAGGCCGCTTTTGTTTCTGGTTGCATCCGGCCACCCGAGCCTGTCCAGGAACGAGTCCACCGAAGCCTCATCCTGAGCCTGTCGAAGGATGAGGCTTCGATCTCGAGAAATGAGGCTTCGACGTCAAAGAGAACGAGGCGCCGGCGTCGACGGACGACGCGTCGATATCGAAGGAACGACGCGCGCGGATCTCAGTCCGCGAACGGATCCGCGACCAGGATCGTATCCTCGCGCTCGGGGCTGGTGGACAGGAGTGCCACCGGCGCGCCGATCAGCTCCTCGACACGGCGGATGTACTTGATCGCCGGCGCGGGCAGGTCCGCCCACGACCGTGCGCCGCGCGTGCTCGTCTGCCAGCCGGGAATGGTCTCGTAAACCGGCTCGACCTCGGCCTGTGCCGCCGCCGACGCGGGCAAATAGTCCAGCACCTCGCCGCGATAGCGATAGGCCGCGCAGATCTTGATCTCGGGGAAGCCGTCGAGCACGTCGAGCTTCGTGAAGGCGATGCCGCGGATGCCGCCGACGCGAACCGTCTGCCGCACCAGCACCGCGTCGAACCAGCCGCAGCGGCGCGGCCGGCCGGTGACGGTGCCGAACTCATGCCCCCGCTCGCCCAGCGTGCGGCCGACCTCGTCCGTGAGCTCGGTCGGGAACGGCCCGCTGCCCACGCGGGTCGTATAGGCCTTGGCGATGCCGAGCACGAAGCCGGTCGCGGTCGGCGCCAGACCGGAGCCGACCGCCGCCTGCCCCGCGACGGTGTTCGACGACGTGACGAACGGATAGGTGCCGTGGTCGACGTCCAGCATGGCGCCCTGTGCGCCCTCGAACAGGATGCGCTTGCCGGCGCGCCGCGCCTCGTCGAGCTCGCGCCATACCGGCTTGGCGAACGGCAGGATCTTCGGCGCGATATCGAGCAACTGGTCCCGCAGCACGGCGCCGTCGACTTCGGGATGGCCGAGCCCGCGCCGCAGTGCATTGTGGTGCATCAGCAGCTCGTCGATCTTGCGCGTGAGCGTCGCCGCGTCGCCGAGGTCGCACACGCGGATCGCGCGGCGCGCCACCTTGTCCTCGTAGGCCGGCCCGATGCCGCGCCCGGTCGTGCCGATCTTGTTGGCCCCGCGCGCCTCCTCGCGCAGGCGGTCGATCTCGCCATGCAGCGGCAGGATGAGCGTGGCGTTCTCGGCGATATGGAGGTTTTCGGGCGTGATCTCGACGCCCTTGGCGCGCAGGCCGTCGATCTCCTTGATCAGGGCCCAGGGATCGACGACGACGCCGTTGCCGATGATCGACAGCTTGCCAGGACGCACGACGCCCGAGGGCAGCAGGCTGAGCTTGTAGGTCTGGCCGCCGATGACGAGCGTGTGCCCGGCGTTGTGCCCGCCCTGGAAGCGCACGACGATCTCCGCGCGCTCCGACAGCCAGTCCACGATCTTGCCCTTGCCCTCGTCGCCCCACTGGGCGCCGACGACGGTCACGTTCGCCATGTTGTCAGTCCTCGAGCCTGTTAGGCGCGCCGCCGATGAATACGTGCGTGCAGCGCAGGCGTCGCGCCTCCGCCGCCGGGTCGTTTTCGGGCGCGAGCCCCGCGACGGTGCGCCATCCGTCCGCCCGCAATTGCGCGGCGACATCAGGCGCAGTGCCGTAGGGAAGATAGAGCCGTTCGGCCGCCGGCGCCGGCGGCAGCGCGCGCAGAATCGTGTCGGTGAACAACGTGAAGCCCGTTGCCGGCTCGCCGCCGGACTCGGCAAAGGCATCGCCCGCGCTGTAGCGGCCGCCGCGCCCGAGTTCGCCGCGCACGCCGCGCGCGAACAGCGTGAAGCACAGCCCCGTATGATACTCGAACCCGCGCATCTCGACCGGATCGACGGTCAGTCGCAGTTCCGGCGCCGCCTCCCGCACGCGGGCCACGACGTCGGCGAGCCGCGCCGCTTCGGCGGCCGCCTCAGCCGGCAGCTTCATGCGGCTGATGGTGCCGAGCGCGCGGTCGGCGGGTCCGGTCGCGGCCAGCAGCACCGTCAGCGTCGGCGCCGCCACGCCGCCCAGTGCGGCGACTGCGGCCGAGTCCTTGCGGTCCAGCGCATCGCGCAGACGCTTGGATGCCGGCGCCAGGCCGTGCGCGGCCAGCACCGCGGGAACGAGCTTCGGCGATGACAGGTCGATGGTCAGATTGGTCACGCCGACGCCGGTCAACGCGCTCGCCGCGAGCAGGACCGCCTCGGCGTCGGCCGCTGCCTCGTCGCAGCCGATCAGCTCCGCCCCGACCTGGCCGAACTGCCGCTCCGGGCGCAGGTCGTCGCCCTTCACCCGCAGCACCTGCCCCGCATAGGACAGGCGCAACGGCCGCGGCAGGCCTTTGAGGCGCGTCGCCGCGATGCGCGCGACCTGCAGCGTCATGTCGGCGCGCAGCCCCATCATCCGCTGCGAGACGGGGTCCATCAGCCGGAAGGTGTGCGGCGACATCGAGGCGCCGGAGTCGGTCAGCAGACTTTCCTCGAACTCGACCAGCGGCGGCTTGACGCGCTCGTAGCCGTGGGCCGCGAGCGTCGCCATCATGCGCTCGACGACTCGGGCCTCGAATTCGGCCTCGGGCGGCAGGATATCGCGCAGGCCTGCGGGCAGCAGGGCGCGTCTGGCAAAGTCGGACATGTGGGTCAAACCGGAACCTGGGGTCCCCCTTCCGGGCGCCCTTGGTACCGGCTTTGCCGGCCGAGAGCAAAGCCTATTTGCGGGCGGGCCGGCCTCTGTCTCGGGCCGGCGACGTCCGCGCCTTCCGCATCTTTCGTCGTCGCCGTCCGCGGGACGGATTGCAGGCGTTCCGGCGCAAGGGGCCGGGACCTGGGCGACGCCTCGAAGCCGCCCCCTTCACGCGGTGCGCTGGAATTCACACGGTGCGCTGGAACTCCTTCAGATGCGCCTTGAGGGTCGCGTTCTCCCTGTCGAGTTCATTGAGCAGCGGCAGCAGGTCCTGATAGCTGCGGGCAAGGCGCTTGGCGAAGGCGGCGGTCTCCTCGTTGTCGGCCCAGCCGAGTTCGCGAATGAGGCGCTTGAGGATCTGGTAGAACGCCTCGTGCTCCATGGCCTTCTCGGGCTCGTCGAAGGCACATCCGTCCGACGTCGTGAGCCGCACGACCGTGCTGACGACGATGCCCTCGCGTCGCGACGGTTCCTTGGTGTGTGCCTGTACCTGCGCCTGTGCTTGGTTCCGCATCTTGCCCTCCAGACGACACGGGTGCCGCAGCGCCACGCTTCGCACGCCGGCCGGCCGCAATCGCCCCGGCAGCCGCGCCGGCGGCGGCTTCTTACTTACGTTCCAAACGGACGAACATGCGATTCGATTTCACATCGACGCAGCCAATTCGGACATCGGCGACGCTCCACGCAATGTGCTCGTCCCTTCGCACGGCGGCCAAATCACCGGACCGAAGGCCAGGCGCGGCCTGATCGACGCCGGTCTGCAACCGGCACGGTGCTTCCGACATCGGCCAAGCCGATTTCAAGTCGAGTCGGACAGAAACTCGTAGGCTTCATTTGCGTTTGGATTCATGCGCCGCGACGCTGCTCGTCTCGTCCGGATTCCCGCACAGGTGGTGACGCAATGGCCGCGCTGCGGCTTTGCGCGCCGATTGGAACCTCAGGGAACCCAAGGCGTTTGGTTTAATCCGAATGGAAAATGCAGGAACGAGTTGACATGGCCGCGACGAACGGAAGCGACGGCCCCGGGCACCAGCGGGAGACTGCCGATACCAACGCGGGCGCGGACCTCGTCCTGCGCGGCAAGCTTGCGGAACTGTACGAGCTTCAGCCGATTCCGGACGAGTTCCTGCGCGTCATTCAGCAGTTGTGCGTCCGGCGCCGCATCATCGAAGCGGATTAGCCCGGGTTGCCGGCTTCCGGTCCTTGTCGAACGACCGCATCGAGCGGCTGCGGTTTCACCGCAAGCCAGCCTCTCGTGCCCTCGACGAATCGGGCCTCGACCCGGCGTCGTACGCCGCTTTGATACGGTGTCGCGGCCTCGACTTCGACCGTGCAGACATAGCCCATCGCCTCCGCCGCCGGCCGGCAGCGCTCCTTGCGTACGGCCTGGATGTGAAGGGTGAGCGTCGCATCGAAGGCAAGATTGACGAAGACGGGCGCCCGGCGCGCCACGCCATGCTGGCGCTGTTCCGCCGCCCATGCGGCGTGATAGCGCTGGAGGGCGCGCAACAGGTCCGCTTCGGACGGCTCGCGCCCGCACGCCGCCGCGGCCGCTGCGACCGCGACGATGAACAAAATGCGCGCGCTCCTGGCTCCGACCCCCATGGCGCCGGAGTGTGGCGGTCGATCCCTAACGCCCCGTTAAGGGTCCGTTCGCCGTACGACGCGCGAAATTAGATGGATCAGCCGCAGGTGCTATCGTCCAGGCGAGGATCGGTTGCGGGAGGCATGCGCCATGACGAGATATCCCAAGAAGAGGGATTTTCCCGTGAGCCAGGTTCGCCGGTATCTGGAGCCCGGCCCGATCGTGCTCGTGTCGTCGCGGTGGCGGGGCAAGGCGAACATCATGACGATGGGCTGGCACACGGTCATGGAGTTCACGCCTTCGCTCGTCGGATGCGTCATCGCCGGCGGCAATCACAGCTTTCACATGATCCGCAACAGCGGCGAATGCGTCATCAACCTGCCGACGGTGGCGCTGACCGATGCGGTCGTGGGGATCGGAAACACCTCGGGCGCGGAGATCGACAAGTTCCGGGAATTCCGCCTGACGGCCGACCCGGCCCGGGAGGTCGAGGCGCCGTTGATCCGCGAATGCCACGCCAATTTCGAATGCCGGCTCTACGACGGGGCCCTGATCGACAGATACAACTTCTTCATCTTCGAGGTCGTGAAGGCGCACGTCGCCCCGTCGCCGAAGCACCCGAAAACGCTGCACTACACGGGTGACGGCGTCTTCATGGTCGCGGGCGACATCATCAGCCGCCGTTCGCAGTTCCGGCCGGAGATCCTGTGAATGAACGGCGCGCCGGGTGCGCCCACGCGACTTGGGCGCATCCCGGCCGTTCGTCCGTTCCGTCTCAGAACTTGAGGACGCGCGCCTTGACGACGTGCGGAAGCGACCGCACCTTCGCCAGCACCGGTTCCGGCACGGACGCATCGAGCACGGCGAGGCAGATCGCCTCGCCGCCGGGTTCGCGCCGTCCCATGCCGAACGTCGCGATGTTGATGCCGGAATCGCCCAGGAGGCAGCCGAGATTGCCGACGAAACCCGGCTTGTCCTGGTTGCGCACGTAGAGAAGATACGGGCCGAACTCCGCCTCGACGGCGATCCCCTCGATCTCGCAGATGCGCGGCCGGTCGGCGATCAGGGTACCGGCGATCCGGCGTACCCGATCCTCGGTCTCGACCGTGACGCGGATGAGGGTCTGGTAGTCGACCGAGCGGTCGTGCTTGGTCTCGGTCACCGCGATGTTGCGCTCGCGGGCGATCACCGGCGCATTGACCATGTTGACGGTTTCGAGCTGGGGCTGCAGCACGCCCATCAGCACGGCCGCCGTCAGCGGCTTCACGTTCAGGTCCGCGGCTTGCCCTTCATACTCGATGCGCACGGTGCGGATGTTGCGGTCGGTCACCTGCCCCAGGAAGCTGCCGAGCTTCATCGCCAGCGTCATGTAGGGCCTGAGCTTCGGCGCGTCCTCACCGGTCACCGAGGCCATGTTGACGGCGTTGGTGACGGCGCCCGACTGCAGGAAATCCGCGATCTGCTCGGCGATCTGGATCGCCACGTTCTCCTGCGCCTCGACCGTCGAGGCGCCGAGATGCGGCGTGCAGATAACGTCGTCGCGGCCGAACAGTATGTTCTCCTTGGCGGGTTCGACGGGAAACACGTCGAGCGCGGCGCCGGCGACATGTCCCGAATCGAGCGCCGCCTTCAGGTCCTCCTCGACGATCAGGCCGCCGCGCGCGCAGTTGATGATGCGCACGCCCTTCTTCATCTTGAACAGCGCCTTGGCGTCGATGATGTTGCGGGTCGCCTCGGTCAGCGGCGTGTGCAGCGTGATGATGTCGGCGCGCGCAAACAGCTCGTCGAGTTCGACCTTCTCGACCCCCAGTTCCTGCGCGCGCGCCGGCGACAGATAGGGATCGTATGCCACGACCTTCATTTTCAGGCCGAGCGCGCGGTCGGCGACGATCGAGCCGATATTGCCGCAGCCGACGATGCCCAGCGTCTTGTTGGTCAGTTCGACGCCCAGGAACCGGTTCTTCTCCCACTTGCCCGCCTGCGTCGACCGGTCGGCGGCCGGGATCTGTCGCGCCAATGCGAACATCAGCGCGATCGCGTGCTCGGCTGTGGTGATCGAGTTGCCGAACGGCGTGTTCATCACGACGATGCCGCGCGCGGTCGCGGCGGCGACGTCGATCGTGTCGACGCCGATGCCGGCGCGGCCGATCACCTTCAGCTTCTTCGCCGCCGCGATGATGTCGGCGGTGACCTTGGTGGCCGAACGGACGGCGAGGCCGTCATACTCGCCGATGATGGCCTTGAGCTCCGGCGCCTTCAGGCCGGTCTTCACGTCGAAGGCGATGCCGCGCTGCTTGAAGATTTCGACGGCACGCGGGCTGAGATTGTCGGCGATGAGAACCTTGGGCATGGGAACTATCCTTGCCCTCGCCCCTCGGCAGGCTCGGGGCGAGGCTTCTGGTCATGCAAATGAAAAGAGCAACTTCATCCTGAGCTTGCCGAAGGATGAGCTTGTCGAAGGGAGCTTGCCGAAGGATGAGCTTGTCGAAGGACGCGGGCGCGTCGGCGTCACGCCTTCGCCGTCGTCTCGTCCTTGACGGTGGCGAACGCCCAGTCGAGCCACGGGAACAGCGCCTCGAGGTCGTCCTTCTCGACGGTCGCGCCCGCCCAGATCCTGAGGCCCGGCGGCGCATCGCGATAGGCGTCGATGTCGAACGCGACCTTCTCCGCCTCCAGCAGTGCCACCATGCGCTTTGAGAAGGCGGCCTTGTCCTCGGGCTTCATCCCGACGACCACCGGATCGACGATCTTCAGGCAAACCGAGGTGCAGGAGCGGATGCGCCGGTCCTCGGCCAGGAAGCCGACCCACCCGGCGCGCGCGGCCCACGCCTCGATCGCGGCGAGGTTCGCTTCGGAGCGTGCAATCAGGGCCTTGAGGCCGCCGATCGACTCGGCCCACTTCAGGCCGTCGATCGCATCCTCCACGGCCAGCATCGACGGCGTGTTGATGGTGTCGCCCTTGAAAATGCCCTCGATCAGCTTGCCGCCCTGCGTCAGGCGGAAGATCTTCGGCAACGCGCGATCGGGCTTGAAGGTCTCCAGCCGCTCCACAGCGCGGGGGCTCAGGATCAGCATGCCGTGCTGCCCCTCGCCGCCCAGCACCTTCTGCCAGGAATAGGTGGTGACGTCGAGCTTGTCCCACGGCAGATCCATGGCGAACGCCGCCGAGGTCGCGTCGCAGATCGTCAGGCCTTGCCGGTCAGCGCGGATCCAGTCGCCGTTCGGCACGCGAACGCCCGAGGTCGTGCCGTTCCAGGTGAACACGACGTCGCGACCGGGATCGACCTGCGACAGATCGGGGATCGCGCCGTAGGGCGCCTCGAGCACGCGCACGTCCTTGAGCTTGAGCTGCTTGACGACGTCGGTGACCCAGCCGGCCCCGAAACTCTCCCACGCCAGCATGTCGACGCCGCGTGCGCCCAGCAGCGACCACAGCGCCATCTCGACGGCGCCGGTATCGGAGGCCGGTACGATCCCGATGCGATAGTCGGCGGGAATGCCCAGGATCGCGCGGCTGCGTTCGATCACCTCGGCGAGTTTCGCCTTGCCGGGCTTGGAGCGATGCGACCGGCCGACGAGCGCATCGGACAGCGCCTCGAGCGTCCAACCCGGACGCTTCGCACAGGGACCTGAGGAAAAATGGGGGCGTTTCGGCCGAACGGCCGGCTTTGAATGTGTCATGTATCGCTATTCCTTCCAGAATAGCCGGAACCCGTTGGGAGGTTCTGGCCCGCCGCGGACAATAGGAAGGCACCTTGTGCGGCGCAACAGGAAATTGCGAACGCGCCATCAGGTCGCAGGGGACCCAAGTCGAGAAACCGGATTGACGCGCCGCCGTCTTTCTCCTTCAATCCGGGCAGCACAATTGCGCCCGCGGCGATCCGACGCCAGCGGGCGCTTTTGTTTGAAAGGCCGCGGGGCGCCCCGAATCTTTTATGTTTTCTCGGTCTGCAAGGCGGCAGGCACGTGCCGCTGCCGGATGGCCGCGAGCCGCTCGGTCAGGTTGGCGGGCGCGGGCCGGTCTCCCGATACTGCCGCCAGCGCCGCGGCGATGTTCGGGTCGTCTTTCTCGGGACGTGTCGGTTGCAGCAGCTTCGCCTTGGCGTTGGCCGCCTCCGCGGCGGCGAGGTCCTTGGCCGCGCGATCCTGCATCGCCTTCAGCGCCACGCTCAGCCCGCTCGTGGCGCCGGCCAGTCCGGCGGCTTGGCGCGCCGCCTCGGCCCGCCGTTCGGCCATCGCGCGCTGCTGGTCGGCGCGTGCCATGTCGCGATGCGCACGGCTCAGCTCGCTGCGGGCCGCCTTGAGCTTCGTACCGGCCTGCGCGTAGGCGTTTTCGAGCATTTCGAGGAACTCGCGCGCGTCGGTCGCATCCGCCGCCTCGCGGTCGACCTCGGGCGCCATCTGCTCGAGCATGCCGACCAGGGTCTCCAGGCTTCGTTCCAGCTCGGCCTTTCGCGCCGGATCGGTTTCCGCCGCAAGCTGCCGTTCCAGCCTCTCGGCCGCGGCCATGCGCTGTTGCGCGAGCTTGGCGATCGCGTCGGCTTCCTTTTGCTCGCGCTCATGGGCGGCGCGCGCTTCGGCGACCTGGACGCCGAGTTCGTCGAGATGCTGCTCCATCGTCCGCAGTTCCGCCTCGGTGGCGGCGGTGGGATCCCATTGGACGAGCGCTTCGAGCGCGCTTTGGACGGCGCGGTCCGTCTTGACCCCGATGAGATTTCGAATGAATGCAAGCATGAGCGACCTCGCTTTTGCGGTGGCGGCGTCAGCGCCTGGCGCGATGACGCGGCTATCCCGCCATGGCGCCGGCATTGAGGAGCGCGACCGCGACCTGTATGCCCACCAACATGAGCGCCGCGGCAATGTTCCCCGCTTCGATCATGTCCCGCAGGCGGCGCACGACGATCGATGCGATCGCAAACGTCACGAGTTGCAGCAGAAGGGCGACGAACCCCCACAGGGCGATGTCGAGCCAGACCGCGCTGGTGGCGAGCGTCGCGGCGAGCGGAATCGCCAGCGCGATCACCGTACCGGCGAGGACGATGCCGGCCGCGACATTGCCCTTCGCCACCAGCGTGGGCTCGTGAAACGGCGTGATCGCCATGTAGCAGGCGACGCCGAGGCCGAGCAGGACGAGCGTCGTCGCGAAGTGGAGCAGAAGCACCGGTATGCCGGACTGCAGCGCATCGATGATGGAGCCGATATTGGTTTCCATGGGCCAGGATCTTCCGAGGCGGCGGGGCGCGGGTCAGGACAGCGAGAGGGCGGCAGGGTTGACGTCGATCCCGGCGTGGATCTCGACCCAGGCCTGTCCCTCGCTCTCGACCATTTCGACGAGAACGTATTCGGTCTCCGGCGCCGGCGCGGCCGCGCCGGTGGGCGCGGCATAAAGCATCGCTTCGCGGCGCACCGTCCGGCTGCCGTTCAGCTCGGCGCGGGTTTCCACGAAGCGCTGCGGCGCAATCCGGTGATCGCCCGGCGTCCAGGCGCGCGCATAGATCTTGCCGTCCTTGGTCTGGAACTCCGGCCAGCCGATCATCCCTTCCCGTTCATCGAGCCAGAATCCCCACTCCTCGGCGCTCGCGGGATTGACCTCGTCGATCCAGCCGAAGAACCGGCATTCGTCCGGCATGCCGGCCTGATCGAGGTGAAGCTGGAAGAAGCTCCGTTCGTCGATGTAGAGCCGGTACAGCGTCGCGCCGTTGTGCAATGTCCCGACCGCTTGGACGTTCGCGAGCAGGTTGGCGCCGGACGGCGCCGGCACCGGCACTTTGGTTACGTCGGCGGCGAGAATGAACGGCGTCGGGTCCATCGTCACGGTCATGCCGACCCGGAAGAGCGACGGCACGTAGCGCTCGCCGGAGATCTTGCGGCGAAGGATGTTTCCGGCGGTTTCGAGCGGTCCCATGGACGAACCTCCTCCGGCGCGGGATGGTCTTTGGAATGCGTTACGCCGCCATGCCCAGAGCAGGACGAACAACCCGCCGCCGAGGAGTACCGGCGTCAGAATGGGGCCCCCGGGCGAGGTCATTGGCGGCGGCGCGTCGCGTTCGGCAAGGGCGGCATCGGGCGGAGTGTCGGGCGGCAGAAAGTTGGGATCGCGCGGCTGCCCCTGACGTTCCGCAAGTTCCCGGTCGAGCTGGTCGAGCTTGGTCCGAAGCTCCGGATTCGTCTGCGCACGCTGCTCCGCCTCGGCGCGCCATTGCTGGTAGCCGGGATCGTTCTGATGATTGTGGAAGAAATCAGCGTGGCCGGGACGCGACAGCGTATCGAGCAGAAACCAGAGAAAGACGGCGTCCCAGACCCCGAAACTCGGCCGCGAGCCGAAGGCATAAGGCGGCGGTGCCCACCCGCCGAACGGCCCGCCGGTGCGGCCGCTTCCCCAACCATATCGTTCGCCGGGCGGTGCGGTGCTGGGACGGCGCGAGGGGACCGGCGATGGAGTCGCGGACGGCGCGCGGTCCTGATCCAGCCGGTAGCGCTGCAACGCCTCGCCCGAACCTCGCCGCGACAGGCTGCGATCGCCCATGGACGGCGCGCCCAATGGTGGGCTTCGCATGCCTGAGCCGTCGCGGGGACCGGCGGACGGACGGCGATACCCCTGGCTGGTCGATGGCGTCCGCGGCATGGCGCGGGGCGCGGGACGAACCGACGGCGTGCGCACGGCCGGCGCGCGCGGGCGCGCATAACCGCCCGACCGGCGCTGGGCTTCCGCCGCGGACGGCGCCGCGACGGTCAATCCGGCGGCGCCGGCGATCGTGACCAGTCGCGCCCCCGCGGACGCAGCCGGGGCGAACGCTATGAGGATGCTCAAGAAATACGTCGCGCCTCTGCGGCGGCGGCTCGGCGATATCATTTGCCAAGGATGCGGGTGCGGCTCGCGTGTCAAAACCGATCTGCCGCGGAAACGATCCCTGCCGGCGGGCCGGTTTGCATCGCCGCTGAGACAGCTGAGACAGCTGAGACAGCTGAGACAGCTGAGACAGCTGAGACAGCTGAGACAGCTGAGACAGCTGAGACAGCTGAGACAGCTGAGACAGCTGAGACAGCTGAGACAGCTGAGACAGCTGAGACAG
>DASVCL010000025.1:0-45602 GCA_036381615.1 Alphaproteobacteria bacterium | reverse complement strand
CACTTCGCCGTCACGTCCTTGCGCAGGGCCGAGATCGTCTCGCGCGCGACGATGCGGCCGCCGATCGCCGCCTGAATCGCGATCTTGAACAGCTGCTGCGGGATCAGCTCCTTGAGCTTCACGCACAGCGCGCGGCCGCGGCTTTCCGCGTCGCTCCGGTGCACCATTATGGCCAGCGCGTCGACCGGCTCGCCGTTGACGAGGATCGACAGCTTCACGATGTCGCTCTCCTCGTAACCGGCCATCTGATAGTCGAAGCTCGCATAGCCGCGGCTCACCGACTTCAGGCGGTCATAGAAATCGAACACCACCTCGTTGAGCGGCAGGCGGTAGACCACCATCGCGCGGCTGCCGGCATAGGTCAGGTTCTCCTGTCGTCCGCGCCGGTCCTCGCACAGCTTCAGCACCGCGCCCAGGTACTCGTCCGGCACCATGATCGTCGCCTTGATCCACGGCTCGTCGATGTGATCGATGCGGACGGGATCGGGCAGGTCGGCAGGGTTGTGCAGGTCGACGACCGAGCCGTCGGTCAGATGAATCTTGTAGACGACCGAGGGCGCCGTCGCGATCAGGTCCAGGTTGAACTCGCGCGAAAGCCGTTCCTGCACGATCTCGAGATGGAGCAAGCCCAGGAAGCCGCAGCGGAAGCCGAAGCCGAGTGCGGCCGACGTCTCGGGCTCGTAGACGAAGCTCGCGTCGTTGAGGCGCAGCTTGCCCAGGCTGTCGCGCAGCCGCTCGAAATCGTCGGGGTCGATCGGGAACAGGCCGCAGAACACCACCGGCAGGCTGGGCTTGAAGCCGGGGAGCGGTTCCGCCGCCGGCCGCCGCTCCTCGGTGATGGTGTCGCCGACGCGGCAATCCGCGACCGCCTTGATGCCGGCCGTGATGAAGCCGACCTCGCCGGGTCCGAGCGAGGCGGAATCCTTCGGCTTCGGCGTGAACACGCCGACGCGCTCGATCTCGTACGTCGCGCCGGTCGCCATCATGCGGATCTTCTGGCCCTTGGTCAGGCGGCCGTCCTTGACGCGGACCAGGATGACGACGCCGAGATACGGATCGTACCAGGAATCGACCAGCAGCGCCTTGAGCGGTGCCTCCGCCGATCCCGCGGGCGGCGGCAGGCGCTGGACGAGGGCCTCGAGCACGGCGTCGATGTTGAGGCCGGTCTTGGCCGAGATCTCGATCGCGTCGGTGGCGTCGATGCCGATCACGTCCTCGATCTGCTGGCGCACGCGCTCGGGCTCGGCCGCCGGCAGGTCCACCTTGTTCAGCACCGGCACGATCTCATGACCCGCGTCGATCGCCTGATAGACGTTGGCAAGCGTCTGCGCCTCCACGCCCTGGCTGGCATCGACGACCAGGATCGACCCCTCGCAGGCGGCGAGCGAGCGACTCACCTCATAGGCGAAGTCGACGTGCCCCGGCGTGTCCATCAGGTTCAGGACATACGTGTTGCCGTCCTTCGCCTGATACTCGAGGCGCACGGTCTGCGCCTTGATGGTGATGCCGCGCTCGCGTTCGATGTCCATCGAGTCGAGCATCTGGTCGCGGAATTCGCGCTCGCTCACCGCACCGCAACGCTGGATCAGGCGATCGGCCAGCGTCGACTTGCCGTGATCGATATGGGCGATGATCGCGAAGTTGCGGATGCGTGAGAGATCGGTCATCGGTACGTGCTGAAGCCTGCCGTCCGGCAGAACATCGTGCCGCCGGCGCGTACGTCGTGTTGGGGGCTAAGGGCGCGCAGGAACATAAGGCCCGCCCCGGCCCGGCGCAACCGCACTCGTGCCGGCGGGCGGCGGTCGATCAGGGTTTCCGCGCCGCGCCGTCGAGGAAGATGCGCACGGCGTTCGCGACGTTGCGCTCGCGGTCCTCGGGCGAGGGCGGCTCGGCGCTCACCGCCAGCAGCATGCGCAGGTGCAGATGACCCAGCACCATGCCGAGGAACTGCTCGGCCGCGCGACGCGGCTCCGGCATGTGGAGCGTGCCGCGCTCGTGCTGGCGCGCGAGGTAGTCGGCGAGCGCGCCGGCCACGCGGTCCGGGCCCGCGTTGTAGAAGGCGCGGCCAAGCTCGGGAAAGCGCGGCGACTCGCCCAGCACCAGGCGATAGAGCGAAAGGGGCTCCGGCGACACCAGCAGGTCGAGGAAACGCTGCCCGATCAACGTCAGGGCCTCGGCCGGCGGCCGGTCGTCCAGCGAGGGCTCCGCGAAGACCGCGTGCAGCGCCTGGCAGCGGCTGGTCACGATCGAGTCGAACAGCGCCTGCTTGCTCTCGAAATGGCTGTAGATCGTGGCCTTGGAAACCGCCGCCAG
Source organism: Alphaproteobacteria bacterium (assembly GCA_036381615.1). Lineage (GTDB taxonomy): Bacteria > Pseudomonadota > Alphaproteobacteria > CACIAM-22H2 > CACIAM-22H2 > CALANV01. Next base: position 43,289 of record DASVCL010000025.1, on the reverse strand, counting down.
ACGGGCGATCTCGTCCATGCTGGCCGGCTCGAACCCCTGCTCCATGAAGACCCGGGTCCCGGCGCTCATGATGGCGTCCCGCTTGGTCGCCGGGGGCGATCCTTCCGCCGGTGGTACTTCGGCTGGAACCGGCTGGCCGACCTTCGCTTTTTCGATGGGTGTCATGCGCCGAGGGGCATTGTGCGGTGCAGGGATCTTGTTGTGCAGTGCAGCAGGAACTATTATTCAGTACTGAACCGTTCAGTTCAGTCGATATAATGATGAACCGTCCGCGCCTGGTCAAGTCCGGTGCGTCGCGGTCGCAAACCAGGGACGAATTCGCATGCGGACGATTGCCGCAATCATCGTCGTTCTGTTGCTCGCCGCCGGTGCCGGCGGCGCCTATCGGTATTTCGCCGCGCAGCCGGCGGCACAGGCCGGCGCGGGCCCCGGTGCCGGCGGCCCGCCGGGCGGCTTCGCCATGCCGGTGGAGGCGGCGCCGGTGCGCGTCGGTCCCAGCCGGCAACAGGTTCACGCCGTCGGCTCTCTCCGCTCGAACGAGTCGGTGACGATCCGGCCCGAGGTCGCGGGCCGCATCACGCGGATCAATTTCGACGAAGGCCAGAAGGTCAAGCGCGGCCAGGTGCTCGTGCAGCTCGACGCCTCCGTGGCACAAGCCGAGCTGGCGCAGGCGCAGGCGGCGCTGGCGCTTGCCAGAGCCAACTACGATCGCGCCGAGGAACTGGCCCGGCGTGGCGCCGGCACACAGCGCGCGCTCGACGAGGCACGCGCCAGGCTGCGCAGCGACGAGGCTGCGGTGCGCCTGGCCGAGGCCCGGCTCGAGAAGTACACGTTGGTTGCGCCGTTCGACGGCGTCGTCGGCCTGCGCCAGGTCAGCATCGGCGACTATGTCGCCGCAGGCACCGACATGGTGAACCTGGAGCAGATCGACCCGCTCAAGGTCGACTTCCGCGTGCCCGAGATCTTTCTCGCCAGCGTCCGGCCGGGGCAGCGGATCAGCGTCGCCGTCGATGCGTTGCCGGGTCGCGAGTTCGGCGGCGAGGTCTACGCGATCGATCCGCTGGTCGACGCCGGCGGCCGTTCGATCGTGATTCGCGCGCGCATCGCCAATCCCGACGACTCGTTGCGGCCCGGCCTGTTCGCGCGCGTCACGCTGACGATCGACGAGCGCGCCGAGGCCCTGTTCGTCGCCGAGCAGTCGATCGTACCGGTCGGCGACCAGCATTTCGTGTTCAAGGTCGTGGACGGCCAGCAGGCGGGCTCGAAGGTCGTCGCCTATACCCCGGTCAAGATCGGCGAGCGCCGCCGCGGCGAGGTCGAGATCCGCGAAGGCCTGCGGCCGGGCGACGTCGTCGTCACCGCCGGCCTGCTCAAGATCCGCGACGGCATGCCCGTGCAGATCGTGCCCGGCCCATCGACGCCGGGCGCGGCACCGCAGGGACAGCCGAGCGCAGGGCGGACCGGAAGCAGGCCCGCGGTGGCGGAGCACGACGGACACCAGGGCTAAAGACACGCGCACCCGACGAGACAGACGATGAATCTGCCTGAACTCTCGATCCGCCGTCCGGTCTTCGCGACGGTCCTGAGCCTGGTCATCCTCCTGGTCGGGCTGATGTCGTACAGCCGTCTCTCGGTGCGCGAGTACCCGAACATCGACGAGCCGGTCGTATCGGTGGAGACGAAATATCCGGGCGCTTCCGCCGAAATCATCGAAAGCCAGGTGACGATTCCGCTCGAGGAATCGCTGGCCGGCATCGAGGGAATCGACGTCCTCTCGTCGGTCAGCCGCCCGGAGCGAAGCCAGATCACCATTCGTTTCCGCCTGTCGCGCGACCCCGACGGTGCCGCGGCCGACGTGCGCGACCGCGTCGGCCGCGTGCGCGACCGGCTGCCGGAGGACGTCGAGGAGCCGGTGATCGCAAAGGTCGAGGCCGACGCGCAGCCGATCATCTATCTGGCCTTCGCGTCCGACCGCCATACGCCGCTGGACGTGACGGACTACGCCGACCGCTTCGTGAAGGACCGGTTGCAGAACCTGCCCGGCGTCGCGGAGGTGCGCATCTTCGGCGAGCGGACCTATGCGATGCGCATCTGGTTGGACCGCGCGCGTCTCGCGGCCTATGGCCTCACGCCGCAGGATGTCGAGAACGCGCTGCGCCGGCAGAACGTCGAGGTGCCGGCCGGCCGGATCGAGAGCGACATGCGCGAGTTCACCGTCCAGGCGGAGACCGACCTGCGCACGCCGGAACAGTTCAACGATCTCATCATCCGCGATGTCGGCGGCTACCTGGTCCGCCTGAAGGACGTCGGCCGGGCCGAGATCGGGCCGCGTGACGAGCGCGTGATCGCCCGCTTCAACGGGCAAAACGCCGTCGCCATCGGCATCGTGAAGCAGTCGACGGCCAACCCGCTCGACGTGTCGAAGGCCGTGAGCGAGGCGCTGCCGCGAATCGTCGAGTCGCTGCCGGCCGGGATGACGGTCGATGTCGCCTACGATTCGTCGCTGTTCATCGAGCGCTCGATCGCCAACGTCTTCCACGCGATCGGCGAGGCCATCGTCCTCGTCATCCTGGTCATCTTCGTCTTCCTGCGTTCGTTGCGGGCGACGCTCATTCCGCTGGTCACGATTCCCGTGTCGCTGGTCGGCGCCTTCACGCTGATGCTGGTGTTCGGCTTCTCGATCAACACGCTCACGCTGCTGGCGCTCGTCCTCGCGGTCGGTCTCGTGGTCGACGACGCCATCGTCATGCTCGAGAACATCAGCCGCCACGTCGAGCAGGGCATGCGGCCGTTCGAGGCCGCGATCAAGGGTTCGAAGGAAATTGCCTTCGCCGTGATCGCCATGACCATCACGCTCGCCGCCGTCTACGCCCCGGTCGCCTTCCAGACCGGCCGGACGGGCCGCCTGTTCACCGAGTTCGCGCTGACGCTGGCCGGCGCGGTGCTCGTGTCGGGCTTCGTCGCGTTGTCGCTGTCGCCGATGATGTCGTCGCTGCTGCTCCGGCATCAGACGCGGCATGGCTGGTTCTACCGCATCGTCGAACGCGGGCTCGAGTCGCTCACCGTCGGCTATCGCCGGCTGCTCCGCTTCACCCTGACGGTCCGGGCGGCGGTCATCGTCGGCATGCTGCTGGTCGGGGCTGCGGCGGGGCTTCTGTTCAAGGCGCTGCCGTCGGAGCTGTCGCCGATCGAGGACCGCGGCACCATCGTCGCCATCGGTCTCGCGCCGGAAGGGTCGACGATCGACTTCACGGACGCCTATGCGACCCAGATCGAGTCGTTCTACCGGGGCGTTCCGGAAATCGAAAAATTCTTCATGGTGGTCGGCTTTCCGGTCGTCACGCAGGCGATCTCGTTCGTCCGTCTGGTCGACTGGGCGGACCGCGACGTGAGTCAGCAGGACATCGTGCGCGCGCTCGGCCCCAAGCTCTTCTCGATCCCGGGCATCCTCGCATTTCCGACCAATCCGCCCTCGCTCGGCCAGAGTCCGATCGAGAAGCCGGTGCAGTTCGTGCTGCAGACCTCCGCGCCGTACGCGGAGCTGCAGAAGGCTGTCGAGCAGTTCATGGCGGCGGCGCGTCAAAATCCGAAGCTGCTCAACCTCGACACCGACCTCAAGCTCAACAAGCCCGAGCTCAGGGTCAGCGTGAACCGCGAAAAGGCCGCCGATCTCGGCATCGAGGTCGAAACGATCGGCCGCACGCTCGAGACCATGCTCGGCGGTCGCCAGGTGACCCGGTTCAAGCAGAACGGCAAGCAGTACGACGTGGTGGTTCAGGTCGCCGACGTCGACCGCTCCAGCCCGCGCGACCTCACCGCCATCTACGTGCGGGCGCGTTCGGGGGCGATGGTGCCGCTCTCCAACCTCGTCACGGTGCACGAGACGGTGGCACCCAAGGAGCTCAATCACTTCAACAAGCTCCGTTCGGCGACGATCACGGCGACGCTGGCGCCCGGCTACACGCTGGGCGAGGCGCTGGCCTTCCTGCAGGCCGAAGCCGAAAAGCTGCCGTCCCATATCGTGACCGACCTCGCCGGGGAAAGCCGCGAGTATCGGGCCTCGACCGGCGGCATCTACGTCACCTTCCTGCTGGCGCTCGCCTTCATTTATCTCGTGCTGGCGGCGCAGTTCGAAAGCTTCATCGATCCTTTCATCATCATGCTGACGGTGCCGCTGTCGATCGCGGGTGCGCTGCTCGCGCTCAAGCTCACGGGCGGTACGCTCAACGTCTACAGCCAGATCGGGCTGGTGACGCTGGTCGGCCTCATCACCAAGCACGGCATCCTGATCGTCGAATTCTCGAACCAGCTCCAGGAAAAGGGGATGGCGAAGTTCGATGCTGTCGTGGAAGCGGCGGTGCTGCGTCTACGGCCCATCCTGATGACGACCGGCGCGATGGTGCTGGGGTCGATTCCGCTCGCGCTTGCGACCGGCGCCGGTGCGGAGAGCCGCCAGCAGATAGGCTGGGTCATCGTGGGCGGCCTGCTGGTCGGCACCCTGTTCACCCTGTTCGTGGTGCCGACCGCCTATACGCTGCTCGCGCGCACGCGGAAAGGCCACGCACACGCGCCGGCGGTGCCGGCGCCCGAGGTGCAGCCCACCCGCACGCAGGCGGCGGAATAGCATTCCGCGCGAAGCGCAGCCGCGCGCCTCGCATCGGCCGTCGCCGCGGCGACCCGCCAGGCGGCGGTCGTGCGCTAGTTCCCCAGGATCGTTCGCAGCGCGGCGCGCAGCTGATCGGGCGAAAATGGCTTGTCGAGGATCGGGCGGGCGCGGAACGTCTCGGGAAGACCCGGCGCGCCGTAGCCGGTCAGGAAGATGAACGGCACGTTGCGGGCCGCGAGGATGTCCGCAACCGGATAGCTCATCTCGCCGGCAAGATTGACGTCGAGGATGGCACCGTCGAGCGATTCGTTCTCGGCGAGCGAAAGGGCGCGCGGCACCCGGGCCGCGGGGCCCACGACTTCGTATCCCATATCCGACAGCAAATCCTCGATCAGCATCGACACGATCGTCTCGTCCTCGGCGACGAGAATGCGCGGTAGCGATGTCGTGTTGCCGCTGTCGTCCTTGCTTTCGCTCATCCCGGCTCCCCGCTGGGTGACGAAGCCCCGATCTTGCATCGCAGGCGGCCGATGCGAAACCGTTCGATGGCATCGTGCGCGCGCGACGGTGGAGAATGACCGACCGGCGCGGAACAGCCAAGCACGACCGCAGCCGACAGTTGAAGTAGACCGCCCGGGTTAACCTCGGGGTAAGCATGCGACCGTATCAATCGGGCCAACATGCGTTGCGACGACGATGGGCCGGCTGGCGCAAGCGCCTCGCCGCCCCCGGAACCGGACTGCAGGTTCCGGACGATCAAGCGATATTTCGAAGGGCCGATCACGGCCCGGTGCGTGACCTGCGGCTGTCTCGTCGGAATCGACGAGGTCGGCGACCAGATCGTGACGATGCCGTGCGGCGTCACATGGTCGCTCAACGCGCGGTCGATCCTGCAATCGGGCCAGTAGTCCCCGGCGTCGAACCGTTCGGGTCAGGCCGACCAGGTCTGCGGCATGTCGTCGAGAAGCTGCTGCAGCCACAGCCGTGCCGATTCGAGTCCGCCGGGCATCCGGCCTGCCATCGACACGCCGACCTCGTCCACCATCTCCAGCGCCGTCCGGAACACGTTGCGCAGGTCGCATTGCGATACGACGCGTGAATCGCCCAGGACCGTCAGCAGGCCGAAGATGAGGGCGGATTGTGCCGTCACCATCGCGCGCAGGTTGTCGATGACCAGGTCGCGCCGCTCGTCAAGCGGCACATGCCTCATACCGTGTTTCATTGCACCCCCCGGGTTTCCGGCTCGCGCATCGCGCGACATATCAACCGGCGATTGCAACGACCCGGGACGGCCGCTGTTCCGTGGCGCTAGGCGAAATTGCCAGGCTGTCCCGGAAGCGGTGCAGCCGGGCTCGAACGGGGTAAGACTTCGGACCGGCGATCGCGCGTGCCGGTCCGGGCCTCCGGCCTCAGGCGCGCAGCGCGGCGCCGGTCGCCTTGACGACGGCGGCGACGATCTTCTGTCCGACCTGCTCGATCTCGGCGTCGGTCAGCGTGCGCGTGGTCGGCTGCAGCCGTACGGTGATCGCCAGCGACTTCTTGCCCTCGGGTACGCCCTTGCCCTGGTACACGTCGAAGACCGCAACGTCGGTCACCAGCGCCTTGTCGGCGCTCTTGGCCGCGCGCACGATCTTGTCGGCCGGAATCGCGGCATCGACGATGAAGGCGAAGTCGCGCTCCACCGGCTGGAACGGCGAGAGCTTGAGCGGCGGCCTCGCCTTGGATCCCTTCGCCTTGGGGGCGGGCAGGGCATCGAGGAAGACCTCGAATCCGACCACCGGCCCGCGCATGTCGAAGGCGTCGAGGATGCGCGGATGGATCTCGCCGAAGCGGGCGAGCACCGTCTTCGGTCCCAGCCTGATGGTGCCGGCGCGGCCGGGATGGTACCAGGCGGGCGCTTCGGCCACGACTTGCGCGTTCTCGATCGACAGCCCAAGCGCCGACAGCAGCGCCATCGCATCGCCCTTGGCGTCGAGCGCGTCTGCCGGGCGCGCGGGCGCACCCCAGTGCCGCGGACCGTTCGCGCCGGCGCGCACGCCTGCGGCGACTAGTGCCTGGCCCGTGGGCGTATCGTCGGCGAATTGCGGGCCGACCTCGAACAGGCCGACATCGGGCAGGCCGCGGTCGGCGTTGCGCTTGGCCGCCAGAATCAGATTGGGCAGCACCGACGGCCGCATCATGTCGAGATCGGCGCTGATCGGATTGGCGAGTTCGAGCGCGGGATTGTCCGCGCCGAACAGGGCCGCGTGATCGCGCCTCAGGAACGAGAACGTCACCGCCTCGACGAGGCCGAGCCCCGCGAGCGCGCGGCGCGCATCCCGTGCGCGGCGCTGCACCGGGGTCAGCGCCACGGGCGGCAGCGCCGACTCGCGCGGCAGCGGCACGGCCGGGATGCGGTCGAAACCCCAGATGCGGATCACTTCTTCGACGAGATCGGCCTCGCCATGCACGTCGCTGCGCCAGGATGGCGGCGTCACCTGGAGCGTGTCGTCGCCCGTCCGGCGATCGACCTCGAAGCCGAGATCGCGCAGGATGCGGATCGCGTCGTCGGGCGGCACGTCGACGCCGCCCAAGCTACGGATGCGGCCGAGGCGCAGCGTGTAGGTGCGGCGCCAGTTCGGCTCGGCGCCGACGATGACGAGCTCGCTCGCCTCGCCGCCGCACAGCTCCATGATCATGCGCGTCGCGGCTTCCATGCCGGCGATGACGGCGGCGGGATCGACCCCGCGCTCGAAACGGTACCGCGCGTCGGACAGGATCTGGTGCTTGCGGCCGGTCATGGCCGTACGGATCGGGTCGAACAGGGCCGCCTCGACGAACACGTTCACCGTGCCTTCGGTACAGCCGGTCGATTCGCCGCCGATGATGCCGCCCAGCGACAGAACGCCGTCGGCGTCCGCGATCACCGTCTCGTCGCCGGTCAAGGCATACTCCTTGCCGTTGAGCGCAAGCAGCCGCTCGCCCGGCTTGGCGAGGCGCACGACCAGGTTCTGTGCGATCGTGTCGGCGTCGAAGACGTGAAGGGGCCGGCTGACGTCGAGGGTGAAGAAGTTCGTGATGTCGACGAGCGCCGAGATCGGCCGCAGCCCCACGGCCGTCAGGCGGTTCTGCAGCCACTTCGGACTGGGGCCGTTCCTGACGCCGCGGATGTAGCGCCCGACGAACATCGGGCAGGCATTCGCGGTATCCGCGCCGAACGCGAGGTTCACGCCGATCGGGCTCTTGAACGTGCCCGGAACGGGCTCGACCTTGCGCGGCTTCAGCCGGCCCATGCCGGCGGCGGCGAGGTCGCGCGCGATGCCGCGAACGCCGAGGCAGTCGGCGCGGTTGGGCGTCACGGCGACGTCGATGATCGGGTCGTCGAGACCCAACACCTTGGCGAACGGCTCGCCCACGGGCGCGTCCTCGGGCAGCTCGATGATGCCGCTGTGGTCTTCGCCCAGCCCCATCTCGCGTGCCGAGCACAGCATGCCGTTCGACGCCTGGCCGCGGATGACGCCGGCCTTGAGCTCCATGCCCGTGCCGGGAATGACGGACCCCACCGGCGCGAACACGCCCTTCATGCCGGTGCGCGCGTTGGGCGCGCCGCAGACCACCTGGACGCGGCCGGCGCCCGTCTCGACGATGCAGACTTTCAGACGGTCGGCGTCGGGATGCTGACGGGCCTCGACGACATGCGCGACGGTGAAGGGGGCCAGCCGCGCGGCCCGGTTCTCGACCGCCTCGAGCTCGAGCCCGATCATCGTCAGCTTGTCGGTGATCGCGTCCAGCGATGCCGACGTGTCGAGATGTTCCTTGAGCCAGTTGAGCGTGAACTTCATCGCGCGAGTCCTCCGGCGAGCGTCGGCACGTCGAGCGCGAGAAAGCCGTAATGCCTGAGCCAGCGCAGGTCGGCCTCGTAGAACGTGCGCAGGTCGGGGATGCCGTATTTGAGCATCGCCGCGCGCTCGATCCCCATGCCGAAGGCGAAGCCCTGGTACTCGGCCGGATCGATGCCGCAGTTTTCCAGCACCTTCGGATGCACCATGCCGCAGCCGAGGATCTCCAGCCAGTCGCCGCCGGCGCCGATCTTGAGCTCGCCGCCCTGGCGCGAGCAGCCGATGTCCATCTCGGCCGACGGCTCGGTGAACGGGAAATAGCTGGGGCGGAAGCGGACGGGCAGCTCCGGCACGTCGAAGAAGGCGCGCGCGAACTCGATCAGGCAGCCCTTCAGATGTCCCATGTGCGTCGTGCGATCGATGACGAGCCCCTCGATCTGGTGGAAGTTGGGGGAATGCGTCGCGTCGTGGTCGGAACGGTAGGTGCGGCCGGGCGCGATGATGCGGATCGGCGGCTTCTCGGCCAGCATCGTGCGCACCTGCACCGGCGACGTATGCGTGCGCAGCACCTTGGGCGTGTCCGTGTCCGGCGTCTTCAGATAGAACGTGTCGTGGGCCTGACGCGCCGGATGTTCGGGCGGGATGTTGAGGGCGGTGAAGTTGTAGAAGTCCTCTTCGATGTCCGGGCCTTCCGCGACCTTGAATCCCATCTCGCCGAAGATCGCGATCATCTCGTCGATCGTCTGGCTGATTGGATGAATGCGGCCCTCGGGCCACGGGCGCGGCGGCAGCGTGACGTCGATGCGCTCCGCCGCAAGCCGCCGGTCGAGTTCCGCCGCGGCGAGCGTTTTCGCCTTGGCGTCGAGCGCCCGGGTGATGTCGTCCTTGAGGCGGTTGAGCGCCGCGCCGCGCGCCTTGCGCTCGTCCGGCGCGAGCCCGCCAAGGCCCTTCATCAGCTCGGTGAGGCGGCCCTTCTTGCCAAGGAGGTCGACGCGCACGGCTTCGAGCGCGTCGCTCGACGTGGCCGCCGCGATGCGGTCCATGGCCTCGCTACGAAGAGGGTCGAGCGTGTCGTTCATGCACATCTCTTTCGGCCGAGAACAGGCAAAAGGGGCCCGACCGCCGGCCAGGCCCCTCTTTCCGTGCGTGGTCCGCGCCCGGGCGGGCGCGGTGCGTTATGCGAGAGCGGCCTTGGCCTGACTGACCAGCGCCTTGAAACCGTCCGGATCGGTCACGGCGAGATCGGCCAGGACCTTGCGGTCGATGGCGATTCCCGCCTTCTTGATGCCGTTCATGAACTGCGAGTAGGTGAGACCCTCCTCGCGCGCGCCGGCATTGATGCGCTGGATCCACAGGGCGCGGAACTCGCGCTTCTTGTTGCGCCGGTCGCGATAGGCATAGCGCAGCGCCTTCTCGAGGCGCTCGAGGGCCGGGCGGTACGTATTGGACGAGCGGCCGACGTAACCCTTGGCCTGTCTCAGAACCTTCTTGTGGCGGGCGCGGGCGGTGACGCCCCGTTTCACGCGTGCCATGTCAAACTCCGTGTGTCGGGTTGAGGGCGGTTTACTTGTGCAGGAAGTGGCGAATGACCTTCGCCGCGTCGCCTGCCGCCAGGGTCATGAAGCCGCGGGCCTTGCGTTTCATCTTCTGCGGACGCTTGCGCAGATTGTGGCGCTTGTAGCCGACCGGCGCTCTGACCTTTCCCGACGCCGTAAGCTTGAATCGCTTCTTGGCGCTCGACTTCGTCTTCAGCTTGGGCATTTTGCTGTCTCCTAAGATGTTTCGGGGGCCCGCCATGGGAGGCAGGCCGGCGAACGGTTGGGCTGCCCGTAACGGGGCCACACGGCCCGGCCGTGGCCGTTCGCGAAGGCGAGCGTTATAGCGGCGTGATAGGGTTAACGCAAGGGCACGCGGGACGCAGGTCAGCAAATCCCGCGCCACGGTTCAGGTGGCGTGAAGAACCGGTCCGACGCGCCGGCCGAAAGCCGGGACGCGTCCTTCGACGTCAGCCGCCCTTGGTTCGGCGCGCGGACGAAATCGGCGACACCGCCCGTACCATGTTGAGGATCTTCTTACGGACCTTCGGATCCTCGATCATGTAATAGGCGCGAACCAGTTTGACGGTCTCGTTCGCGGTCATCGGATCCTGTTCGAGGCCGGGCTCGTTCGCCGCGGCGCGTGCCTCGACCGTCGGCCCCCGGCGCTTGCCGGGCGACGGCGCGTCTTCGAAGAACCACGCGATTGGAACGCCCAGCACTTTGCTCAGGGCAAAGAGACGACTCGCCGAGATGCGATTGGTGCCGCGCTCGTATTTCTGCAGCTGCTGGAACGATACGCCGATCGAGCGCGCGAGCTTGTCCTGACTGAGGCCCAAGAGCGTCCGGCGCAGGCGGACCCGACTGCCTACGTGAATGTCGACCGGATCTGGTTCATCGATAAAGTCCTTTTCCCGACGGGCATGATTCAGTCGGGGCATCCGGGCAACTCCCTTGGTGGCAGGTCGTGCAAAAGAGACGCGGGGCGTAGTGAGTATAATGACACTACCCCAAATCAACTCGCCCGCAAGCTGTAAAAAGGACTAGTACTACCCGCTATATCGAAGAATTTACCGTAAGACGAAGGCAGAAAAAGCCGCAAACCGTCGCCTGAATCTTGATGGTGGTGCCACCCACGACTATAGGTGGCACCCTCGACCTGCACTATTTGGGCGCCACGACCATCGTCATCTGGCGGCCTTCCATGCGCGGCGTCACTTCCACTTTTGCGAGGTCGCCCAGATCGGTGCGGACCCGCTCGAGCAGCCGGAAGCCGAGCTCCTGGTGGACCATCTCGCGACCCCGGAAGCGCAGGGTGATCTTCACCTTGTCGCCCTCCTCGAGGAAGCGGATCATCGCGCGCTTCTTGACCTCGTAGTCATGGTCATCGATGCCGGGACGCATCTTGATCTCCTTGATTTCGATGACCTTTTGTTTCTTGCGCGCCTCGTTCTGCTTCTTCTGCTGCTCGTATTTGTACTTGCCCAGGTCGAGCAGCTTGCAAACGGGCGGGGTGGCGTTCGGAGAAATCTCGACCAGGTCCAGGCCGGCCTCGTAGGCCATCTGTAATCCCTGGTGCAGGCTGACAATGCCGACCATCTCTCCATTCTGATCGATCAGCCGGATCTGGCCGGCTTCGATCTGGTCATTGACGCGCGGACCCTCCTTGGCCGGCGCATCCATCATTCCGCGAGCGATCGAGACTTCTCCCTAATCTGTTACCCTTCCCACCCGGACTCCCGAGCGCACGCAGCAAACAAGATTGCGTCGCTCCCCGGGGACCCCAAAGGAACGGTGTGTTGAACTTCAGGCGTTGGGGACTGCTGCCTCTTTCTTAACTCTAGCGATGGCGTCTTCAAGCGCAAGGGATTCTTGTGCCTCGCTGCCGAGGCGGCGCAGCGAAAGCGTGCGGTTCTCGGCTTCGCGGCGGCCGATCGCGAACAGCAGGGGGACCTTGGCGAGGGTGTGCTCGCGCACCTTGTAGCCGATCTTCTCGTTGCGCAGGTCGGCCTCGATCCGGAGTCCGGCTGCGCGCATCGCGGCCGTCACCTCGCGGGCATAGTCGTCCGCATCGGAGGTGATCGTGGCGACCACGCCTTGCACCGGCGCCAGCCACAGCGGGAAGCGTCCGGCGTAATGCTCGATCAGGATGCCGATGAACCGCTCGAACGAGCCGAAGATGGCGCGGTGAAGCATCACGGGGCGATGCTTCTGGCCATCCTCGCCGATATAGCTCGCATCCAGCCGCTCCGGCAGAACGAAGTCGACCTGGAGCGTACCGCACTGCCAGTCGCGGCCGATGGCGTCGCGCAGCACGAATTCGAGCTTCGGCCCGTAGAACGCGCCCTCGCCGGGGTTGAGGATGAGCTCGAGCCCCGCGGCCGTCGCCGCGTTCTTGAGCGCCGCCTCGGCTTTGTCCCACGTTTCGTCGCTGCCGGCACGGGTCGGCGGCCGGTCCGAGAACTTCACCGTCACGTCGGTGAAGCCGAGGTCGCGGTAAATGCCGAGCAGCAGGCGGCAGAACCGGATCGTCTCGTCGGTGATTTGGTCCTCGGTGCAGAAGATGTGCGCGTCGTCCTGGGTGAAGGCCCGGACGCGCATGATTCCGTGCAGCGCCCCCGACGGTTCGTAGCGGTGGCAGGATCCGAACTCGGCCATCCGCAACGGCAGGTCGCGATAGCTCCTGAGGCCCTGGTTGAAGATCTGGATGTGGCACGGGCAGTTCATCGGCTTGATCGCGTAGAGCCGATCGCCCTCGCTTGCCTTCGCCTCCTCGGAGCGCGGCGTCGCCGCGAACATGGCGTCCGCGAACTTGTCCCAGTGTCCCGAGGCGATCCAGAACTTCCGGTCGAGCAGCTGCGGCGTCTTGACCTCGACATAGCCGTCCTGCTCGAGCCGGCCCCGCATGAACGACTCGAGCGTGCGCCACAACTGCCAGCCATTCGGGTGCCAGAACACGGCGCCGGGCGCTTCCTCCTGGACATGAAACAGGTCCATCTCGCGACCGAGACGGCGATGGTCCCGTCGCTGCGCCTCCTCGAGGCGGGTCAGGTAGGCCTTGAGTTCGGCCTCGCTCGGCCAAACCGTCCCGTAGATCCGTTGCAGCTGCGGGTTGCGCGAGTCGCCGCGCCAGTAGGCGCCCGCCACCTTCATCAGCTTGAAGGCCTTGCCGAGCTTGCCGGTCGACGGCAGGTGCGGGCCGGTGCACAGGTCCAGCCAGTTGCCCTGGCGATAGATCGAGATCTCCTCGTCCGCGGGGATCTCGCCGATCCACTCGGCCTTGAAGGTCTCGCCGTGCTCCTTGAAGAAGCGGATGGCTTCGTCGCGGTCCCAGACTTCGCGCGTGATCTTTTCGTCGCGGTCGACGATCTCGCGCATCTTCGCTTCGATCCGCGGGAAGTCGTCCGGCGTGAACGGCTCGTCGCGCACGAAATCGTAGTAGAAGCCGTCCTCGGTCGCGGGCCCGAAGGTGATCTGCGTGCCGGGATAGAGTTCCTGCACGGCCTCGGCCAGGACATGTGCGGCGTCATGACGCAGCAGCGGCAGCGCGTCCGGCGACTTCGCCGTGACGATCTCGACCGAGGCATCGCGCTCGATCACCGTGGCGAGATCCTTCATCACGCCGTCGACCTTGATGGCGAGCGCCGCCTTGGCGAGGCCGGGCCCGATCGACTGCGCGATTTCGGCCCCGCTCACGGCGGACGGAAACTGCTTGACGCTGCCGTCGGGCAGCTTGATCGCGACCATTGAACCTCGGATGGCGTTGTTTCCGCGCTGCGGGAAACCGCCGCAATCTAAATTGAATCAGGGACCTGTCAAGCGCGGCGGCGCCTCGTTTCGGGGCTCGACGAGGTTGCGCAGCGCCAGGCTGACCTCGGCGACGGGCAGATCGGCCAGACGGTCGCGGCGCAGATAGGCCACGGGTGCACCGCGCGGACCGCATTGCGCCGGATCGCTGGCGGCCGAGAACAGGACGACGCTGGGCGTTCCGGCGGCGACGATCAGGTGAATGGGGCCGGTCACGCCGCCGACGGCGGCCGTCGCACCACGCGCAAGCGCCGCGATCTCCGCGATGCTGGTGTCGCCGACGAGATCGCAGGCCTCCGGACAGGCGGCGCGGATCGCTTCGGCAAGCGGCTTTTCGGGTGCCGTGCCGAGCACGACGGGGGTGAGGCCGCGCGCGACGAGCTCGTGGCCGAGCACGCCGTAATTCGCGGCCGGCCAGATTTTCTCCGGCCGGTGTGCGGAGCCGCCGGGCACGAACAGGACATAGGGTTGCCGCAGGCGAAAGCGCGAGATGTCGGCGTCGAGCCACGACACGTCCGGCGCGCCCGTGTCGGGGATGCCGGCCATGCGCAGCTGCTCGGCCCGGCTGTCCATGACGTGCATCTCGTCGCGCCGTGGGTTGTCGTGGGGATGCGAGCATCCGCGCGCAATGCCCGACCATTGCGGCCGCGGGCCCGGTCCCAGCGCGTAGAAATAGAAGCTGGTGCGGTCGGACGTCTGCAGATCGTAGACGCGATCGAAGCGCCCTGCGCGCAGACGCCGGCGCAGGTCGAGCCAACCGCGCACGTTCCACAACGACGGCCGCGAGTCGATCCACACCTCGTCGAAATAGGGCGACGCCGACAGCAGCGCCGCATAGGGCTTGGTGGTGAGGGCGGTGATATGGGCGCGAGGGTGGTGGCGCCGGATCGCCGCCATCGGCCCCAGGGCCTGGATGATGTCACCCAGCGCGCTGAGGCGGATGACCAGGATCCGCTCGGGTTCACCGCTTGGCGTCATGGGCGTCCTCGCTTGCCCCGACGATGTGGCGATCCGCGCATCGGCGGGCAAAGCCGGCGGCGCTCATGCGAACTCCGCCATGACTTCGCCGTAGACGGCGAGCGTTGCCGCGCACATCTGCTCGCGACTGAAACGGGCGCGGATGTTGGCGGCCGCCGTCTCGGCAAGCGCCGCGCGCGCCGCGGGGTCGAGCGCCAGGGCCGCCTCGAGCGCCCCGGCAAGCGCGTCCGGGTCACCCGGCGGAACCAGCCACCCCGTGCTGCCCGGCAGGATGATCTCGGGGGCGGCGCCATGGTTCGTCGCGATGACCGGCCGTCCCATGGCCTGGGCCTCGGCGATGACGCGTCCGAACGCCTCGGGATCGGTCGAGGCATGAATCACGACGTCGGCCAGCATGAAGGCGGCCGGCATGTCGCGGCAATGGTCCAAAACCCGCACGACGCCTTCGAGTCCCCGCGCCTGAATCAGCGCCTCCAGCTCGGCGCGATAGGCCGTCCGCCCCTGGTCGGAGCCGATCAGGATGCAGCAGACATCGCGGCGGCCGAGGCGCGCCATTGCCTCGATCAGGACCGTCTGTCCCTTCCAGCGCGTCAGACGACCGGGCAGCATGATGACGGGAACGCCGTCGGGCAGACGCCATTCGCGCGCAAGCTGGATGACGCGCTCGGCGCTCACGCGGTTCTTGTCGAAGCTTGCGACGTCGATGCCGCGATGAATCACGCGGATCAGCGACGGCGGCACGCCATACGTCTCGATGACGTGTCGTGCGATGAACTCGGAAATCGCGATCACGCGTGCGCCGCGCGTCATGATCGAATTGTAGAAGCGCTTCAGACGGCCGCGCGCGTTGTAGGTTCCATGGAACGTCGTGATGAAGGGGCGTCGGGTCCGCCGCGCCGCGTACCATGCGCTCCATGCGGGCGCGCGGCTGCGCGCGTGAACCAGATCGACGGCATGCTGCTCGATCAGCGCGGCGATGCGATCGACGTTCTTGCGCATCACAAACGGGTTCTTCGAGTCGACCGGGAGCGTGACATGCACGGCGCCGGCGCGTTCGATCTCGCGCACCATCGGCCCGCCCGCCGAGACGACGATCGATTTCCAGCCGGCGCGCACGAGCGCCGCGGCAATGTCCGCCGTGCCGCGCTCGACGCCGCCGGTCTCGAGCCGCGGCAGGATCTGCATCACGCATCCTGTTCGCCCCTGCTGCGGGACGGATGCGGGTTCGGACGGCCGTTCCGGCACGCCCGGCTGCATGTTAGGGTCGGCGGGCAATTTCATCTGATTGGGCGCGCCATGATCGATTCGACCGCAGCGCAGGAAAAACCGTCGTTTCTCGAATTCGAATCCGACGTCTCTATCGCCTATCACAAAACGCCGGGCAAGTCTCCTGGCGTCATCTTCTGCGGCGGCTTCATGTCGGACATGACGGGCACCAAGGCCATGGCACTCGAAGCCTATTGCCGGGCAAGAGGCCAGGCCTTCGTCCGCTTCGATTACCGCGGACATGGCCAGTCCTCCGGCCGGTTCGAGGACGGTTCGGTGGGCGCGTGGAGTGAAGATGCGAAGGCCGTGCTCGACCGCCTGACCGACGGACCCCAGATCGTGGTCGGATCGAGCATGGGTGGTTGGATCGCGCTCAACCTCGCGCTTGCCCGGCCGGACCGCGTGGCGGCGATCATCGGCATCGCGCCGGCGCCGGATTTCACCGAAGATCTGATGTGGGCGGCGTTCACGCCCGACATTCGCCGCAAGCTCGAGACCGATGGCGTCATTCATCAGCCGTCGGCGTACAGCGACAAACCCTACGCGATCACCATGCGGCTGATCGAGGACGGCAGGCGGCATCTTCGTCTGCGCGGCACGATTCCCTTCACCGGGCCGGTCCGGATTCTTCATGGCATGCAGGATCCGGACGTGCCGTGGCAGCGCTCGCTGGTTCTCGCCGACAAGCTGGCGACGACGGACGTGCAGGTCGTTCTGGTCAAGGACGGCGACCACCGCCTGTCGCGCGATCAGGATCTGGCGCTGTTGACGCGCACGCTCGGCGAACTGGTCGATCGCGTTTCGGCCGGGGCGGCATGCGCCTGAACGTGGCACTCAGTCCCCCGGCAGACCGATTTTCGTCGCCGCGGCCATCGTCGAAAGGATGGCCTTGAGCCCGGTCCGGTAATCGGGATAGGCGAGGCGCACGCCGAGCTCCGTCTTGATGCGGGCGTTCGAGACGCGCTTGTTGTCGGCATAGAAGCTGCGCGCCAGCTCGGACATGCCCGGCGCGGCCGCGGCAAACGGGATTTCCGGCGGCGGCTCGCGGCCGAGCAGCGCCGCGGCATAGGCAATGACGTCCTGCGGCGGCGCGGGATCGTCGTCGCACACGTTGTAGGCCGCGCCGGGATTCGGCCGCGCGATCGACGCCTCGATCACGCTGACGATGTCGTCGACGTGGATGCGCGAGAAGACCTGGCCCGGCTTGATGATGCGCTTGGCCGTGCCGTTCAGCACGGCGTCGAGCGCGCTTCGCCCCGGGCCGTAGATGCCGGCGAGCCTGAACAGGTGAACCGGCAGCCCGAGACGCAACAGGTCGAGCCAGCCCTGCTCGGCCGCGACGCGCGCGCGACCGCGTGGTCCGGTCGGATGAAGCCCCGATCGTTCGTCGACCCAGTCACCGCCGCGGTCGCCGTAGACGCCCGTCGTCGAAAGATATCCCGCCCATCTGACCGTGCCGGTGCCGCCGGCGGTCAAGGCGGCGAGATCGGCGGCATGATGGTCGAGAACCGGATCGCCGGCCGCATCGGGCGGGACGGAGCTCAGCAGATGCGTCGTTCCCGCCAGCGCCGCGCCGGCGTTCTCGAGCGGCCGGCCGCGGTCGAACAGGAACGCGGTGATGCCGCGCATGGCAAGCGCTCGCCGTTTTTCTTCGCTGCGGCACGTCCCGGCAACGGACCATCCGCGCGCGCGGAGTCGGGTGGCGAGCGCCGTGGCCGTATAGCCGAGGCCGAACACGAACAGACGTTTCGGGGCAGGCGCGCGGGGGAATCGCATGGCCCATTTACTTCGGACCGCCGCGGCCGATGCAAGGGCGAACATCGCCCGCACCGCGGTCGACGACGGTATCAAATCCGCACCCGACCGGCTAATGTTCCCGCCATGCGGATTCTTGTTCTTCTCTTCGCCCTGCTGCTGGCGCTTCCGGTCATGGCCCAGCAGGATCGTCGGGGCCCGCCGCTATCCTCGGGCCTTTCGGCCGACGCCCGCTACCGGGACTGTCTGGCGCATGCGGCACGGGCGCCGGCCGACGCGTTCGAGGAGGCGCTTGCCTGGGCCTCCGAGGGCGGCGCCGAGCCGGCGCAGCACTGCGCCGCGGTCGCGCTTCTCTACAACGGACAGCCCGAAGCATCGGCCTTCCGGCTCGAACAGCTCGCGACCGACATGCGGCTGTTCGCGCCGGAGCTTCGCGCCGAAGTGCTGGCTCAGGCGGGGCGCGCCTGGCTCGAAGCGCGCAACCCGACTCGCGCGGCGGCAGCGTTCTCCACGGCGCTGGAACTTGCCCCTGCGCTGGTCGATCTGTGGATCGACCGCGCCGAGGCCCATGCCGCGGCGGCCAATTACCGGGCGGCGATCGACGATCTCAACCATGCCGCGGATCTCGACGCGAAGCGCGCCGATATTTTCGCGTTCCGCGCGTCGGCCTACCGGCACGTGAATTCGCCCGACCTTGCGCTCGACGACGCCAATCGTGCCGTGCAGATGGATCCGACCCTGCCGGACGGCTGGCTCGAACGTGCGATCCTGCATCGCGAGAAGGGTGACGTCGCTGCGGCGCGCCGGGATTTGCTGCAGGTTCTCGTGCTCGACCCGGACGGCCCCGCCGGCGACGCCGCCCGCGCCAACATCGAGCGCATGGAGCTGAAGCTCGAGGACCCGGCGGCGCCGAACCCGCCGGTATCGGGCCGTCATCGGCAGTGAGCGACGCGACGGGAGCGGGGCGCCGCGACCCGAGCGGCCCGACGCCGGTTACGCTCAGAAATCCAGATCCGCGTAGTGCTTCGGCGGCGCGGCGCCGGGAATATGGTCGGCCAGCAGCGGCCGAAACGACGGTCGCGACTTGATGCGGGCGTACCATTCCTTGGCCGGCGCATGCTGGTCCCACGGCACGTCGCCGAGGTAATCGAGCGTCGAGAGATGCGCGGCGGCGGCGATGTCGGCCAGCGAGAACTTGTCGCCCGCCAGATAGCGCCGGCGCTCGGTCAGCCAGCCGACGTATTCAAGGTGGTAGTGGATGTTGTGGTAGCCGGCACGCACGGCCGCGGAGTTCGGCTCGCCCAGGCCCAGGAACCGCTTCATCATCTTCTCGCGGTAGAGATTGTCGGAAACCTCGCGCGCGAATTTCTGGTCGAACCAGGCGACCAGACGCCGGATTTCGGCGCGTTCGGCGGGCGTGCCCGCGAGCAGCGGATTGTCCGGATAGACCTCCTCGAGGTACTCGCAGATCACGCCGGAGTCGGCGATGATCCGACCGCCGTCGTCGAGGACGGGAACGGTGCCGGCGGCGTTGAGCGCAAGGAATTCACGCCGGCGTTCCCAGACCTTCTCGACCTTCATTTCGAAGTCGAGACCCTTTTCCCGGAGAACGATGCGGACCTTGCGGCAGAACGGCGAGAGCCAGAGGTGATAGAGCGTGCGCACGGGCGCGTACTTTAGCGATGGCGCGGTGGCGTGCAACCGTGGGGACGGATGTCTGGTCGCCGGTCCCGTTCAGATCTCGAGAACGCGGAGGACGGTCGCGCCGAGAGCAACGGTGAGGCCGATCGACCCCAAACCGGCGATGTGGCCGAGCGCAAGCATCAGGCCGTCGCGCGCGATGAGGCCGAGCGCCATCAGAAGCAGGGCGCTGGCCGGCGCGGCGCTGTACAGCGGCACCGGCAGTGTCAACAGAAGGGCCTGCACCAAACCGGCGAGCCCCACCCACCGATGGCCGAGGGCGCGCATGAGCAACGGCAGGCGCGGCTGCAGGGCCCTGTCGAGACGCCGGATCAGCGGCCGTGCCCGGCTGATCAGGCGCGTGAGTGTGTGGCGGTTGACTGTTGCCCGGCCGAGCCACGGCGGTATCCATGGCCGGTCGCGACCGAGCAGGAGCTGGGCGGTGATGACGATGGCCGGCACGCCGAACACGGTCGAGAAGCCCGGAATGCTGGGGCCGGGCGTCAGGTTCGGAACCGCGAGCAGAAGGAGAAGAAAGCCGTAGGCGCGGGCGTCGAGACCCCGGAACAGCTCGCCGAGCGTGATGCGGGCCGTCGATCCGCTGCACAGCCGGTGCAGAACGGCCTCGATCGTGTCCTCCGGCAGCGCTGAGCCCGGTGGTCCGCTGTCCATGTCAACCCTCGCGGCGAACGGACGGCACTAGCTTGGCGCAAGCGGCCCGAGGCGGACAACCCGGCGACGCGGGCGCTTGCGTTTGCCGCGACCGAATCATCGTTGGACGAATTCATGCGGTTCCGGCGTCACGCACGCCGAAGTTTCCCGGGTCGCAACCCCAAGACACCGGCGCGATCGCAGGGCGCGCCCGGGCCGGCGCTTGCGTCCGGCCCGGAAGGTGCGCTCGACCCGGACGGCTACTCGTCGCCGGTACTCACGAGCTTCGCCTCGTCGGCGCGGCGCAGCGGATAGGGCAGGCGCGTCAGCATCTCCTTCGGCACGACCTGCCAGAACTTCGGCAGGACGATGTCCCAGTCGGCGAGGAGTCGCTCGACGTAACGTGACTGGGTCTCGCGGAAGTGCTGCTCGACGAGGCGCTTTAGGACGCCCTCCCAGTGCGCGGTCTCGACCCGCTGCCAGATCACCGACTCGGGATTGACCTTGTCGATGAAATCGCCGTCGCTGTCCAGGACGAACGCCATGCCGCCGGTCATGCCGGCGGCGAAATTGTCGCCGACCCGACCGAGAATCACGACCGTGCCGCCGGTCATGTATTCGCAGCCGTTGGAACCGCAGCCCTCGACGACGGCTTCCGCGCCCGAATTACGGACCGCGAAACGCTCGCCCGCCTGACCCGCGGCGAACAGCCGGCCCGCCGTGGCGCCATAGAGCACCGTGTTGCCGATGATGGTATTGGCGTGGGTCTGCAACGGCGAGGCCGTGGTCGGACGGACGACGATGATGCCGCCCGACAGCCCCTTGCCGACATAGTCGTTGGCGTCGCCGAAGACCTCGAGCTTCAGGCCCTGGACCGCGAACGCACCGAGCGACTGGCCGGCCGAGCCGCGCAGGCGCACCGTGATGTGGCCCGGCCGCAGCCCGGTCATGCCGAAGCGCCGCGTGATCATCGACGACAGCTTGGTGCCGATCGCGCGCTGCGTGTTGCGGATGTTGTAGGCGAGCTGCATTTTCTCGCCGTCCTCGAGCGCGGGCCGGGCGTCCTTGATCATCTGCTCGTCCAGCGTCTCGGGCACCTCGTTGCGGCCCTCGAGCGCGCAGTAGCGCGGAAATTCGCCCGGATCCGCCTGCACCAGGATCGGATTGAGGTCGAGGTCGTCGAGATACTCGTCGCCGCGCAGCACCTGCGTCAGCAGGTCGCTGCGGCCGATGATCTCGCGCAAGGACCGGAAGCCGAGCGATGCGAGGATTTCGCGGACCTCCTCGGCAATGAAGCTGAACAGGTTCACCACCTTCTCGGGCGTGCCTTCGAACTTGGCCCGCAGCTTGGGATCCTGCGTGCAGACCCCGACCGGGCACGTGTTCGAATGGCACTGACGCACCATGATGCAGCCCATCGCGATCAACGATGCCGTGCCGATGCCGAATTCGTCCGCGCCGAGCATCGCCGCGATCACGATGTCGCGGCCGGTGCGGATGCCGCCGTCGACGCGGAGCTTGACCCGATGGCGCAGGCGGTTGAGCGTCAGGACCTGGTTCGCTTCGGAGAGGCCCATCTCCCACGGCACGCCGGCGTACTTGATCGACGACTGCGGCGAGGCGCCCGTGCCGCCGACATGACCCGAGATCAGGATCGCGTCGGCCCTGGCCTTGGCCACGCCCGCGGCGATCGTGCCGATGCCCGAGCGGGCGACCAGCTTGACGCAGACCTGGGCGTCCGGGTTGATCTGCTTCAGGTCGTAGATGAGCTGGGCGAGATCCTCGATTGAATAGATGTCGTGGTGCGGCGGCGGGCTGATCAGGGTCACGCCCGGCGTCGAGTGCCGCAGGCGCGCAATCAGGTCGGTGACCTTTTTGCCCGGCAGCTGGCCGCCTTCGCCCGGCTTCGCGCCCTGTGCGATCTTGATCTCGATCTCGCGGCAGTTGTTGAGATATTCGGCGGTCACGCCGAAGCGTCCCGATGCCACCTGCTTGATCGCCGACGAAGCATTGTCGCCGTCGGGCCGCGGCTTGTAGCGCGCCGGATCCTCGCCGCCTTCGCCCGAGTCGGACTTCGCCCCGATGCGGTTCATCGCGATCGTCAGGGTTTCGTGCGCCTCCGGGCTGAGCGCGCCCAGCGAAATGCCGGGTGCCACCAGACGCTTGCGGATTTCCGTGATCGATTCGACCTCGTCGACCGAGATCGGCGAGCGCCCCGGCTTGAAGTCGAGCAGGTCACGCAGGCTGATCGGCGGCAGCTTGCGCACGCCCTCGGAATATCGCTTGTACGTCGAATAGGAGTCGTTCTGAACTGCGGTCTGCAGCGTGTGTATCAGATCGCCCTGCCAGGCATGCAGGTCGCCGGACTGGCGGTACCGGTAGAACCCGCCGACGGGCAGCGCGATCACGTCTTCGTTCCAGGCACGCTCGTGCAGGCCGAGCACCTTGCGCTGGATGCCGCCCAGGCCGATACCCGAGATGCGGCTGGTCATGCCGGGGAAGAAGTCGGCGACCAGCGTGCGCGACAGCCCGACGGCCTCGAAATTGTAGCCGCCGCGATACGAGCTGATGACCGAGATGCCCATCTTCGACATGATCTTCAGCAGACCGTCGTCGATGGCTTTCTGGTAGCGCTTGAGCGCCTCCTTCAGCGTGAGGCCGGGGAACAGGCCGCGGCGGTGCCGGTCCGCGATCGCTTCCTGCGCGAGATAGGCGTTGATCGTCGTGGCGCCCACGCCGATGAGGACGGCGAAGTAGTGCACGTCGAGGCATTCGGCCGAGCGGACGTTGAGCGAGGTGAAGGTCCGGAGCTGTTGGCGCACGAGGTGCGTATGCACGCCGCCGGCGGCCAGGATCATCGGGATGGGGGCACGTTTCGGCCCCATGTTCTTGTCGGTCAGGATGACGTGCACGCAGCCGCCGCGGACCGCATCCTCGGCCTCGCGCTGGATGCGCCGCAGCGCCTCGCGCAGCGCCGCACCGTCGCTGCCCGGACCCGGCTCGAACGTGCAGTCGATTTCGACCGCAGTCGCGCCCATGTAGGCGCGCATGGCCTCGAACTCCTCGTTGAGGAGAACGGGCGAGTCGAGCTGGAGCAGCCGGCACTGGCTTTCATCCTCGTCGAGGATGTTGCCGAGATTGCCGAGCCGCGTGCGCAGCGACATGACGCGACGTTCGCGCAGGCTGTCGATCGGCGGGTTCGTGACCTGGCTGAAGTTCTGCCGGAAGAAGTGATGCAGGCCGCGATATTTGTCGGACAGGACCGCCAGCGGCGTGTCGTCGCCCATCGAGCCGACCGCTTCCTTGGCGTCCTCGACCATCGGATGGAGCAGGAGTTCGAGGTCCTCCATGGTCCACCCGACCGCGACCATGCGTCGCCGCAGGTCGTCGCGGCTGTATTCCGGACTGGGCTCGCCGTCGCCCTTGATCAGGCTGTCGATGACCGTGATGTTCTTGACCCACGCGCTGAACGGGCGCGAGGCCGCGAGCTTCTCGGTCAGCTCCTCATGGCGATAGAAGCGGCCTTCGACGAGATCGACGCCGATCATCTGTCCAGGGCCGATCCGACCCTTCTCGACGATGGTCGCCTCGTCGACCTTCACCATGCCGGTCTCGGACCCGACGATCAGCAGCCCGTCGCCGGTGATCGTGTAGCGGCACGGCCGCAGGCCGTTGCGGTCCATGCCGGCGATGACCCAGCGCCCGTCGGTCGCCGCGATCGCCGCCGGGCCGTCCCATGCCTCCATCACCGCGTTGCAGTACGAATACATGTCGCGCTGCGCCTGCGGGATCTTCGAATCCGAGCTCCATGCCGGCGGGATCATCATGGTCTTGACCATTGGCAGCGCCCGGCCGCCGCGCACGAGGAGCTCGAACACGTTGTCCATCTGCGCGGAGTCGGAGCCGGGCTGGACGACGGGCTTGATGTCCTCGACCGCGGCGCCGAAGAGCTCGTGCGCCATGCGCGTCTCGTGGCTCTTCATCCAGTTGACGTTGCCGCGCAGCGTGTTGATCTCGCCGTTGTGCGCGAGGATCCGGAACGGCTGGGCCAGCTTCCAGGTCGGGAAGGTGTTGGTCGAGTAGCGCTGATGATAGATCGCGAAGGAGGAGACGAAGCGCTCGTCCTTCAGGTCCGGATAGAACTCCGACAGCTGCTCGGCCAGGAACATGCCCTTGTAGATGATCGAGCGGCACGACAGCGAGCAGATGTAGAAGTCGGTGATGTTTTCGGCCAGCACCTGCTTCTCGATGCGGCGCCGGATGATGTAGAGGTCGCGCTCGAACTGGTCGTTGTCGACGCCGCGGGCGTTCGAGACCATGATCTGCTCGATCTCGGGACGCGTGGCGTTGGCCTTCTCGCCGCAGACCGCGGTGTTGATCGGTACCTGCCGCCAGCCGAAGACCGCGTAGCCCATGCGCAGGATCTCGGCTTCGGTGATGCAGCGGCAGCGCTCCTGCGCGTCGAGATCGTTGCGGGGCAGGAACACCTGGCCGACGGCGAGCGTGCGGGGCCCGGGATCGATGCCCTGGCGCGCGATATGCGCCTTGAAGAAGTCCTGCGGAATTTCGACATGGATGCCGGCGCCGTCGCCGGTCTTGCCGTCGGCATCGACCGCACCGCGGTGCCACAGCGACTTGAGCGCGGCAATGCCGGCCTCCACGACTGCGCGGCGCGGCTTGCCGTCGATGGCGGCGATGAAGCCGACGCCGCAGGCGTCGTGCTCGTCCGCGGGATCGTAGGCCTTCGCCTCGATCAGCCTGCGTTCGTTCGCGACGTAATCGCGAATGAAGCTCTCGCCAGTCTCGATTTCGTTCGCCATGGTCGGACTCTCGTTCTGTTCGGTCGCCCCCCGCCCGCTCGTCTTCGCCGGTCTCTCCCGGCGGGAGAGGGGCTCTCGCGGGGAGGATCGGGCGTTATTCCGCGGCAGCGGACAGCGCTTCCGTCGCCGTCGCGGCCGATTTCTTCACCAGGTAGTTGTGGATGGACGCGGCCGCGTCGCGGCCGTCGCGGATCGCCCACACGACCAGCGATGCGCCGCGCACGATGTCGCCCGCGGCGAACACGCCGTCGAGGTTCGTCATCATCGTCCGGTGGTTGATCTTGAGGGTGCCCCAGCGCGTGACGCCGAGTTCCGGCGCCCCGAACAGGCCGGGTATGTTCTCCGGATCGAAGCCGAGCGCCATGACGACCATGTCGGCCGGCAGATCGAACTCCGAGCCCGCGATCTTCTCGGGCGTCTGGCGGCCGGAGGCATCGGCGATGCCGAGACGCATGCGCGCGGCGCGCACCGCCGCGACGGACTCGGGGCCCTTCTTGCGCCGGGCCGCGGTCTTGCCGATGAACGCTTCGGGCGCGGAGAGCCACACGAACTCGACGCCTTCTTCCTCGGCGTGGAAGACTTCGCGCTGCGAACCCGGCATGTTCTTGCGGTCGCGGCGGTACAGGCACTTGACCGACTTTGCGCCCTGGCGGATCGCCGTGCGCACGCAGTCCATGGCGGTGTCGCCGCCGCCGATGACGACGACGTCCTTGCCGGCCGCATTCAGCGTGCCGTCCTCGAACTTGGGCACGGTATCGCCGAGCCCCTTGCGGTTGCTCGCCGTCAGGTATTCCAGCGCCGGCACGATGTTCGACAGACCGACGCCGGGCACCTGCATCTCCCGCGCCTTGTACACGCCCGTCGCGATCAGGATCGCGTCGTGGCGCGCCCGCAGCTCGGCCAGGGTCGCGTCGCGGCCGACCTCGAACCCGGTGTGATAGACCACGCCCGCCTCGGCCAGCAGGTCGACGCGGCGCCGGATGACGTCCTTTTCCAGCTTGAAGCTGGGAATGCCGTAGATCATCAGGCCGCCGATGCGGTCGTAGCGGTCATAGACGTGGACCTGGTAGCCCTTGCGCCGAAGGGCCTCGGCCGCGGCGAGCCCGGCCGGCCCGCCGCCGATGATGCCGATCGACTGCGGCAGTTCGCGCGCGGGCTTCGGCACCTTGACCCAGCCCATGTCCCAGGCGGTGTCGGTGATGTAGCGCTCGACCGCGCCGATCGTGACGGCGTCGAATCCCTTCTCGATGGTGCAGTTGCCCTCGCACAGGCGGTCCTGCGGGCAGATGCGGCCGCAGATCTCCGGGAACGTGTTCGTTGACTGGGCGGTCTCGTAGGCTTCCTCGAGCCGGCCCTCGGCCGTGAGCTTGAGCCAGTCCGGGATGTTGTTGTGAAGCGGGCAGTGGATCTGACAGTACGGCACGCCGCATTGGGAGCACCGTCCGGCCTGTTCCGCGGCGCGGGCCTGCTCGAACCTCGCATAGATTTCGCGAAAATCCTGGCGGCGCTCGTCGGCCGAGCGCTTCGCGGGCATCTCCTGCTCCAGCTGGACGAAGCGGAGCATTTTGTTGGTCGTCGCCATGTTCGTTGTCCCCTGCCGGCGGACGGCCGGTAATTCCGTGTCTCTCCACAGCCCTATACGGCAATTACCGCGCGGCGCCGAGTCAAAAACGACAATTAGGTCAGTTTAATTGACCTAATATGATGTTCGCGTCGGCCGGTCAAGCTTCCGCCAAGGCGGCCGGGCCTATCAGCGCGGGGTAAATAGGTCTCATTTGTGAACTAACGGCTGCGGACGCACGCCGGCTGTTGCCGGCAATATCCAGCCGTTTCAAATGCTTGCGCTATTCAGGACAGCGACGTGTACAGGGCGCGCCCGCGCGGTCCGAAGCGGCCGCCCTTGCGATAGATGTCGAGGTAGGTGGGAATGATCGCCTCGACGGCCGTCGGCTGGATCCCGAGATCCCGCAGGCCGGGCATGTCCCCGGCGGGCACACTGTCCCGCTCGAGCAGGGCGACCTGGTCGCGCGTGAGCGGCGGGTTCGGCAGCCATTCGAGGAAGGCTGCCTGCAGGCGCGCCGCCCAGAACGGCAAGTTGATCAATGCGCGGCGGCGGCCGACCTGCGCCAGCATGAGCTCCATGAGCTCGCGGAAGGTGTAGATGCGCGGGCCGGCGAGTTCGAAGACCTTGCCTTGGGCCGACGGCGTGTCGAGGACGCGCAGCACGGCGTCGGCCACGTCCCCGACATAGACGGGCTGGAACCGGGTCCGGCCGCCGCCGATCAGCGGCAGCGCCGGCAGGAACTGCGCCATGCGGGCGAAGCGGTTGAAGAAACTGTCCTCGGGTCCGAACACGACCGACGGTCTGAGAATGGTGGCGTTCGGAAAGGCGGCGCGAATACCGGCTTCCCCGGCCGCCTTGGAGCGCGCATAGGACGACGCGGCGTTCGGATCCGCGCCGATCGCGGAAACATGGACGAACCGTCTGACGCCGGCGGCGGCGGCGATTCGCGCAAGCCGCGCCGGGCCGTCGGCGTGGACCGCCTGGAAACGCTGACGCCCACGCTCGTGGAGAATGCCGACGAGGTTGACGACCGCGTCGGCGCCAGCCACGGCCGCTTCGAGCACCGCATCTTCCGCCGTCAGGTCGGCCCGCAGCGGCACGATCTGGCCGACATTTCCCATCGGTCGCAGGAACGCCGCCCCGACCGGGTCGCGTACGGCCACGCGGACGACCCATTGCGACGCCGCCACGCGCTTGACGACGTAGCGGCCGATGAACCCGGACCCACCAAAGACGGTAATGCGCTGACCTGCCGTCGCCATGATTTGAGCGATCCCTCTTGCCCGTTCGAGCGCGACCAAAGCCTTGATTCTCGCGCAGCCGGTTACAGATATAGCGCCGGCAGGTCAAGCGCGCCCGTCGCAGGCGACGGAAAATTTGACAAGGCGCCATGCGGGGGGTAGCTAATGCGCCTCTTGCGAGCACGCCGCACGACCGGTGCCCGGGTGGCGGAATTGGTAGACGCGCTAGATTCAGGTTCTAGTGGCCGAAAGGCCGTGGAAGTTCGAGTCTTCTCTCGGGCACCAACTCTTCCCTCAGCGGCTCCGCTCGACCGACAACGTTCGGATCGAAAGAATGGCCGTGGAGCTGCATCAGGGCGACCTGCCTGACGGTCTGCGCTTCGGCGCGGCGGTTGCGATCGACACCGAGACAATGGGCCTCAACCCGTTTCGCGACAGGCTGTGCCTTGTCCAGCTTTCGGGGGGCGACGGCAACGCGCATATCGTCCGCTTCGCGCCCGGGCAATACGAGGCCCCGCGGCTCAAGGCCCTGCTGGCCGACACGTCGGTGCTCAAGATCTTCCATTTCGCCCGCTTCGATCTGGTGGTGATCCGGCGTTTTCTGGGCGTGATGCCGCAGCCGGTCTACTGCACCAAGATCGCGTCCCGGCTGTGCCGGACCTTCACCGACCGGCACGGTCTCAAGGACCTGTGCCGCGACCTGCTGAACGTCGAATTGTCCAAGGAGCAGCAGTCGTCGGACTGGGGCGCGCCGGAACTCACCCCGGCCCAGGTCAAATACGCCGCATCGGACGTGCTGTATCTTCACGCCCTGCGCGACAAGCTCGATGAGATGCTCGCGCGCGAGGGGCGGCGCGAGCTGGCCGCGGCCTGTTTCGGGTTTCTGCCGACGCGGGCCGAGCTCGACCTTGCCGGATGGGGCGAGCAGGACATTTTCGCCCACTAACCGTTTGATACGAAAAGCATTGCGGTTACATTGATTTTTAACCCTGCGATAGGCATATTTTTTGCCTATCGGGGGTATCGCGGTGCCGTTCGACAGGCCATCCATGGGTGGTTTGCGGTGCCGAAACCAGGCTCTGGCACGATGCCGTGAGTGTCTGGCCCGATGACCGACCGGATCCTTGACGCACCATCGAAGCCCGAGCCCATGTCCGCCAAATCCGCCGCTCCGAATCACCCGACACCCGCCTCCGCGGACCAAGCTGCCTGCGCTTCGGCCGTCCGTGTGCTGAAGCTGGAGGCGGACGGAATCCGGGCGCTGGCCGAGACGCTGGACGGAAACTTCTCGCGCGCGGTCGAGATCCTGGAGAAGGTTCATGCGCGCCAGGCGGGCGGCCGGGTCGTCGTCAGCGGCATGGGCAAGAGCGGCCACATCGCCCGCAAGATCGCCGCGACCTTCGCGTCGACCGGCACGCCGGCGCAGTTCGTGCACCCGGCAGAGGCAAGTCATGGCGATCTCGGCATGATCACGGCCGCCGATGCCGTGCTGTGCCTGTCGAATTCCGGCGAAACGCCCGAGCTCGCCGACCTGATCGCCCATGCCAAGCGCTTTGCCGTCCCGTTGATCGGCGTTGTCGGGCGGGCCGGTTCGACGCTGGCGCAGGCGGCGGACGTCGCATTGCTGCTGCCGCCAGCGCCCGAGGCTTGTCCCTTGGGGCTGGCGCCGACTACCTCGACGACGATGATGCTGGCGCTGGGCGACGCGCTGGCGGTGGCGCTCCTGGAGCGCCGCGGCTTCACCCCGGAACAGTTCCAGGTGCTGCATCCGGGCGGCCGGCTGGGCAAGGCGCTGATCAAGGTGAGCGACATCATGCACACGGGCGACGCGGTGCCGCTGGTCGCGGCCGGCACCGGCATGCGCGAGGCGCTGCTGGTGATGACGGCCAAGACTTTCGGCTGTGTCGGCATCGTCGCGGGCGACCGGCTCGTCGGCGTGATCACCGACGGCGATCTGCGCCGACACATCAATGACGACCTCTTGAACCGGACGGTCGACGAGGTGATGACGCCCAACCCCAAGACGATCCGGCCGCAGGCCCTTGCGGCCGAGGCGCTCGGTCAAATGAACGCCAGCAAGATCACCGCGCTGTTCGTGATCGAGGACGGTCGACCTACCGGCATCGTCCGCATGCACGATATCCTCCGCGCCGGGGTCGTGTGATGCGGCCGGTTCGCGCGCCTATCGCACAGCCGCGTAGGTCGGCGAGAACTGCGGCTGCGGAGGGGCGCCGGATCGATCCGATCGCGTGGACCTCACCGCGGCGGATCAGCACCGCGCGCACGCATGTCGTCAGCTTTCTGAAGCTGCTGCTGCCGGCCGTCGCGGTCGCGCTCGTCGCGCTCATTCTGTTGTGGCCCCAGCTCAATCCCATGGCGCAGGGATTCCGGCTCAGGCCGGTGACCGTCGGCTTCGAGGATCTCGAAAATCTGCGCGTGGTCAGCCCCCGTTACGTCGGCAGCGACTCCAAGAACCAGCCGTACACGATCACGGCCGAGCAGGCGACGCAGGTTTCCGGCAACAGCGACGTCACCGATCTCGTCATGCCCAAGGGCGACATCATGTTGAATGGCGGGACCTGGGTCGCGTTGTCGGCGCAGACGGGAACCTAT
The DNA here is from genome assembly GCA_036381615.1 of Alphaproteobacteria bacterium. Lineage (GTDB taxonomy): Bacteria > Pseudomonadota > Alphaproteobacteria > CACIAM-22H2 > CACIAM-22H2 > CALANV01. Next base: position 12,955 of record DASVCL010000025.1, on the reverse strand, counting down.
CGCAAGGAGCAGCGGATCCTCGACCTCGAGGGCGACGTGAATCTCTTCCACGACGGCGGCTACGAGATCGTCACGTCGCGGGCGAAGATCGACCTCGCGAACGGCAGTGCTGCGGGCGACGATCCGGTCGTAGGCCAGGGCCCCGATGTCGAAATGCAGGGCCAGGGGTTCCGCGTCTACGATCGCGGCAACCGCATCGTCGTGACGGGACAGTCGAAGCTCGTGATCCATCAGGCGACCACGGAACGGTAATGAGCCGTTTCTTCAGCACGGCGCGCGTCTCGATGCTGCTCGCCCTCGTCGCTCTCGGTTCGGCGATTGCAGGTGACCGGGCGCTCGGGCAGCCGCTCGGCCTCGACGGCGGCGACCAGCCGATCGAGATCGAGGCCCGTGACGGCATCGAGTGGGACCGCAAGGCGCAGCGCTATATCGCGCGGGGCGACGCGCGCGCCAAGCAGGGCGATACGACGGTCGATGCCGACACGCTGACCGCATTCTACAGGCAGAGCGCGAACGCGAAGCCGGGCGCGACCTCGCGGACCGAAATCTACCGGTATCAGGCCGACGGCAACGTCCGCATCGCGACGCCAACCCATCGCGCCGTGGGCGACCGTGCGATCTACGACGTCGATACCGGGGTCATCGTACTGACCGGGTCGGCCCTGCGGCTGACGACGCCGACCGAGGTGGTAACCGCGCGCGATGCGCTCGAGTATTGGGAGCACCGTCAGGCCGCCGTCGCGCGCGGCGATGCGCTCGTCGTTACGCAGGATGGGCGCCGGCTGCGCGGTGATCTCTTGACGGCGTATTTCACGGCAGAGCCGAGCGGTTCGGCATCCGCTGCGCCGGCGCGCGCGCCCCAGGCGCCACGGCCCGGCGCCGGATCGGGCGGGGCGAACGAGCAGTCCCGTCTGCAGCGCATCGAGGCCTTCGGTAACGTTCATATCTCGACCGAAACGGAGATCGCCGTCGGCGATCGCGGCGTCTACAATGCGGATACGGGCATCGCCGTCCTCGCCGGCAACGTTCGCATCACGCGCGGGCAGAATCAGCTCAACGGCGATTACGCGGAAGTCAACATGAACACGGGAGTCAGTCGGCTGCTGAGCCGGCCGGACGGCGACAATCGCGTCCGCGGTCTCTTCGTTCCCGAGAGCCGGCAGCAACCGCCCGCCGAGGCGCAGCCGGAAACGCCCGCGCAGGGGCAGGAGCGGTAGATCCATGGCGACCGTCGCCAAAGACCAGAACGCCGTACCCGGCCTGGGCGACCGGAAGCCGCGCCTGGTCGCGAGCAATCCCGGCCTCGTCGCCGCGAATCTCGGCAAGCGCTTCAAGAAGCGCCCCGTGGTCCGCGACGTCAGCCTTTCGGTCCAGCGCGGCGAAGTCGTCGGTCTGCTCGGGCCCAACGGGGCCGGCAAGACGACATGCTTCTATATGATCACGGGGCTGATTGCGCCCGACTACGGCTCGATCAAGCTGGACGGAACCGACATAACGGAACTGCCGATGTATCGCCGGGCCCGGCTCGGCATCGGCTACTTGCCGCAGGAACCTTCGATCTTCCGCGGCCTGTCGGTGGAGCAGAACGTGCGCGCCGTGCTCGAGGTGGTCGAGTCGGATCCGGAACGGCGCGAGGCCGCACTCGACGATCTTCTTGCGGAGTTCTCGATCACGCATCTTCGCCGCACGCCGGCGCTTGCGTTGTCGGGCGGCGAGCGGCGCCGGGTCGAGATCGCGCGTGCGCTTGCTTCGCAGCCGCACTTCATTCTGCTCGACGAACCCTTCGCCGGAATCGATCCGATCGCCGTCGGCGACATTCGCGACCTGGTTCTGCATCTGAAGGATCGCGGCATCGGCGTGCTGATCACGGACCATAACGTGCGGGAGACGCTCGACATCGTCGACCGCGCATACATTCTGCACGACGGCCAGGTGCTCATGGAGGGTACACCGGCGGAGATCGTCTCGCACGAAGGCGTGCGCCGGGTTTACTTGGGTGAAAGATTTAGCCTGTAGGCGTTGATCATGGCCATCGCACCGCGCCTCGATCTGCGCCAGACGCAGTCTCTGGTGATGACGCCGCAGCTGCAGCAGGCGATCAAGCTCCTGCAGCTTTCGAACATGGAGCTGGCGGCGTATGTCGAGCAGGAGATCGAACGTAATCCGCTGCTCGACCGCGATGAGGGGGAGGATAACCCGCGCGGTGGGGACGATCTCGCCGCGGAACCCGAGTCCGTCGATGAAGGCGCGGGCAATGCGGAGGCGGAGCTGCTCGATCCGATCGACGGGCGCACCAACGGAACGGATGAGGCGCCGCTCGACACGGATTTCAGCAACGTATGGTCCGACGATGCAGCGGCGGCGCCGGTGGAATGGCGGGGCAGCGGCGGCCGGTCGGACTTCGAGGACACGGAATTCAGCCTCGAGCAGACGCTGTCGCGCGACGTTTCGCTGCGCGAGCATCTTCTCGCGCAGATCGGCGTCGATCTGACCGATCCCGTCGATCGGATCATCGCGACGCATCTGGTCGATCTGCTCGACGAGTCGGGCTATCTCGCCGGCGATCTGGCGCAGGTTGCCGCGGTTCTGAACTGCGACATCGCGCGCGTGGAGGCGACTCTTGACAGGCTGCAGCGGCTCGACCCGCCGGGCGTGTTCGCGCGCAACCTCAAGGAATGCCTGGCACTGCAGCTGCGCGATCGCAACCGGCTAGATCCCGCAATGTCGGCGCTTCTCGAAAATCTCGACCTGCTCGCGCGGCGCGACATCGCGGCGCTCATGCGCGTCTGCGGCGTAAGCGCCGAGGACATCGCCGACATGGCAGCCGAGATCAAGACCCTGAACCCGAAGCCGGGTCTCGCCTTCGACCGGACCGTTCTCCAGCCCGTCGTTCCCGACGTGCTGATGCGTCCTGCGCCCGGCGGCGGCTGGATCGTGGAGCTCAACCAGGAGACGTTGCCGCGGGTCCTCGTCAACACGCAGTACTACGCGCGCATCAGCAAAGCGGCGCGCAACAAGTCGGAAAAGGATTTCATCGTCGAGCGCTTCAATGCCGCGAACTGGCTGGTGAAGTCCCTGCATCAGCGCGCGCAGACGATTCTGAAGGTCGCGACCGAGATCGTGCGCCAGCAGGATGCGTTCTTCCGGCACGGCGTGCGGTATCTCCGCCCGCTCGTGCTTCGCGATATCGCGACGGCGATCGACATGCACGAGTCGACGGTGAGCCGTGTCACGACCAACAAGTATCTCGCGGCGCCGCATGGGATCTACGAGCTCAAGTATTTCTTCACGTCGGCAATCGCCAGCGCAGCCGGCGGCGAGGCGCATTCGGCCGAAGCTGTGCGGGCCCGCATCAAATCGCTGATCGATTCCGAGAGTCCGGACCAGGTCCTTTCGGACGACAAGATCGTCGAGCTTCTCCGGCAGGACGGGGTGGATATCGCCCGCCGGACCGTCGCCAAGTACCGCGAGGCAATGCGAATTCCCTCTTCCGTGCAGCGCCGCCGGGAAAAGTCGCTCCGGCTTTAGGAGATGACCGCGACGCCGGCATATGGACTAGCTCGGCCACGGAAGATGCTTTAGGATGAATTAAACTGGCTGCATGGCGGGCGACATCCCGGCGGGCGAGTTCTATTGACTTGGATTTGAGCCGTGATTATGGTCCGCGACCTTGTAGATAGGGCGCCCTTCTATTGGTAAAGGGCGCGGCATCGCATCAGATCATCTACCATCGACGTATGCAGCTTTCCGTGAGCGGCAAGCACATCGGCGTTGGCGACAGCCTGCGTGGTCATGTCAACGCGACGTTGCGCACGATAGTGGATCGCTACTTCGGCACCGCTATCGAGGCGAAGGTCGTGTTCGCGCGGGAGCGTCATCTGTTCTGCGCCGATGTTTCGGTCCATGTGGCGCGCAACATGGCGGTTCAGAGCCATGGCGAAGCCTCTGATGCGTATGCGGCCTTCGATGGCGCGGCGGCGCGTCTCGAGACGCGCCTGCAGCGCTACAAGGGGCGCTTGCTCGGCCGCCGCAAGGGCCGGCAGCCCGAGGAACAAATCGAGCCCGCGCAACACTACGTCCTGGCGCCGGATGCCGGGCAGCAGGCCGAGGATCCCGAGCACGGACAGCCCGCCATCGTCGCGGAGCTGCCGTCCGAGATCGCGACGCTTACCGTCGGCGAAGCCGCCATGCGGATGGATCTGGGCGATCATCCGATGCTGATGTTCCGCAACGTTGCCCACGGCCGCCTGAACGTCGTCTACCGGCGGTGTGACGGTACGATCGGCTGGATCGATCCGCAGCCGGCCGTCTCACTCAGCAGTTGTGCGGCCTGATCCTGGGCCAGCCAAGAAGGTTGATATGGAGATTTCCGAACTACTGACTCCGGGGGCGGTCATCGCGAATCTGCGCGTGACCAGCAAGAAGCAGGCACTCCAGGAGCTTGCAAAGAAGGCCGCCGAGATCACCGGCGAGCACGAACGGGCGATCTTCGACGTCCTGCTCGAACGTGAACGTCTCGGCACGACCGGCGTCGGCGGCGGCGTCGCCATCCCGCACGGCAAGCTGCCGAGCATCAGCCGTCTTTACGGCGTGTTCGCGCGCCTGGAGAAGCCGATCGATTTCGAGTCGATCGACGAGCAACCCGTCGATCTCATCTTTGCACTGCTCGCGCCTGGCACGGCCGGCGCCGATCACCTGAAGGCGCTGGCGCGCGTGTCGCGGCTGCTGCGTGACCGCAAGGTCTGCGAGAAGCTGCGCGGGTCCGATACGGCCGATGCGCTCTATGCCCTGCTGACCGAAAATACGGCCAGCAGTCACGCCGCCTGACCGTCCCTCATTTCCGGCACATGTTCCGGCGCTTGGGCGGCGCCGGCTTCGTCGATCAATGTGCGCTCAGCGGTTCAAGCCCGTGCTGCCGCACGAGTGCGATCGCAAGCTCGCGCGAATCGACGAGGGCGACCTCTGTGCCGTCGGCCGCATGGACGGCGACGCGCCTCACGCCGTTGCGGACGACCGGCTTGATGTAGGCGACATCCTGCAGGCCGAGGGCAGCGAATGCCTGCGGCGACATGTTGGCATGGTTGGTCGACTTATTCATCGATGATAGCTCCCTGACACCCCGATCAGGCGGCGTCGATCTGCTTCAACTGTGGCGTCCGCGTTTGGCCGGTCTTGATCTCGATCGTCTGGACCCGGGTCGCGGCCATCGGGCGGACCAGATCGATGTGGAGAAGACCATTGTCGAGCGTGGCGCCCGTCACCTCGATGCCGTCCGCCAGCACGAAGCTGCGCTGGAACTGGCGTGCGGCAATGCCGCGATGGAGGAAGACGCGGTTCGGATCGTCGGCCTGCTTGCCGCGGATCACGAGCTGATTGTCCTCCAATTGCACCGACAGGTCGTCGCGGTTGAAGCCGGCCACGGCCAGCGTGATCCGGAAACCCGCGTCACCGACCTGTTCGATGTTGTAGGGCGGATAGCTGTCGGCCGCCGATTTGGCGATGCGGTCGAGCGTGCGTTCGAACTGCTCGAAGCCGAGCAGCAAGGGATGGTTGAACAGCGACAGGCGCGTCGTCATTCGGCATCCTCCATCGTCCGAGCAATGCCAGCCACTCTGACCGGGCCCGTTGCCGGCGCCCGGCCGGCGGTCCCGCAGGGGGCACCGCCACTACCCTCTATATGGTCTCGTTTATCCGCATGATCAAGATGCCGTGGTCCGGCGCGCCGCCGCCGTCCGCCCCGGTCCCGATGCCAGTCGCGGCCGCGCCGATGGTCCGTTGTGCGGCTGCGGACCGCCATCGACATGAAATATTCGACGAATATATATCAATGAAGATAGAAGTCTGTTTCATATAATTCTGCGGTTTTTCTTGGTTGATCGATCTTCTTGCAATTCAACCGCGAGTTTAGATCGTGGCGAATTCTGGTTTTGTTTATTTCTTTCACGCTTTGTTAACCGTATTCGCCAAGGCTCGGGGCATCGAATCGCAAACACTTGGAGTACACGCGATGAGCCGAGTCTTTTATGTCGATGCGCTGAACGGGTCCGACAGCAACGCCGGTACGGCACCGGAGGCGGCCTGGCAGTCGATCGACATGGTCAACGGCGCCAGCCTCCAGCCGGGTGACACGGTTCTCTTCGCGCGCGGCAGAGCCTGGGAAGGTACGCTGAAGGTCGACGAGTCGGGCGCGGCCGGCGCGCCGATCACCTTCGGCGCTTACGGCGAGGGCCCGGCGCCGATCATCGACGGCGGCGACCACGCCATCGTCGGCGAGAACAAGGACTATATCGTCGTGCAGGGACTCGACCTGCGGAACACCGACGATGTCGCGATCTTCGTCAGCGACTCGAGCAATTGGACCTTCGATCAGCTCAATTTCGACCACACCGGCATCGAACGGACGAAGGGCGGCGGCGGCATTCAGTCCTGGTACAACGACGAGATGACCGTCTCCAATTCCACTTTCACGAACGTGACGGGCGACAGCCTGTGGTTCTGGGACACGCACGGCCTCAGGATCCTCAACAACCACTTCAGCACCAACCAGGGCGCCACGGCCGACAACGTCCATATCTATGACGCGGCGAATTTCGAGATCCGCGGCAACTACATGGATATGAGCGGGGATACCAACAGCGGTAAGGGCAACCTGCTGCTGCAGAATTCCCATGGTGGCGTCGTCGCGGGGAATGTCTTCAATGGCGGCGCATTCGGCCTCAGCGTTCATGCGAGCAACACGACGGTCGAGGGGAACCGCTTCATCGGCCACAACAAGGCCAAGTGGTCGGCCGGCGTCCTCAGCGGCAATCACAACGATGTCGAGAACCTGACGATCCAGGGCAACCTGTTCGAGGACGACAGGGCGGGGATCTACATGTTCGGCAAGAACGACCGCGAGGGCATCACGATCCAGGGCAACGTCTTCGAGAACCCTCATGACGCGGCGCTGAAGGTCGGCCGCTCGACGCCGCTTGGCGGGACGTTCGACCACAACATCCTGATCGCGCAGAATGGTGCCGACCTCACCAAGGTGAGCGGTTCGAAAGGCGGCGACTGGACCGAGGCCGAGAACGTGACGGCGACCGATATGATTCCGGCCGCCGCCGAGGTCTACACCCGGTTCGGCCTCGATCCGGCCCAGTATCTCACCACCTGATCGCCTGAGCGTCTCGGGCGCGCGCGGGACCGGTCGAAGGACCGGTCCCGCCCATCCTTTGCCCGACGGTTATGGATTACCGTTCACCGGCCGCTCTTGATCCGGACGACCACGTCCGACGACAGATTGCGCCGGCCGAGGCGAATTTCATCCCACAGGATCACCGCCGGTGTGTGCGGCATGCGTCCGCCGCCGAGCGCCATCGGCGTTCCCTGGGCCCTTGCGCGATCGAGCGCCTCCACTGCGAGCGCGCCGCCGAGCACCGCCGGGCCGTCAGCCACCGGCCGGGCCGGCGCCCGATCCTGCGCGTACGCATGGACCTGCGCAGCAAACGCCGTCGTCAGCGCCAGGGCACCGGCCGCGATGATCGTTCGGGGCGGCACGGTCGCGGTTCCGGTGGCGCCTAGCGCCGGATCAGGCCGTTCATGCGCGCGATGTCAAAGAGCCGGGTGTCGGTGACGGCCGAGCGAATCACGCCGGCAAGCCCCGAAACGTTGACATCGGCAACCACGAGCGACCTGATGACCTGGCCGTCGGCGGCGTTGCGAACCGAATGGATCAGGAAGTCCCGGCCGGCATTCGTCGTCAGCTGCGTCAGCCCGCCGTTGGCCGTCGTCGACAGCAGGAGGTTGCCGGGAAGCTCTCCTGAAGACGACGTTCCTGTCCCGCCGAGATGCCATTCGCCAAGGCTCCTGGTATTGGCGGCTCCGTTGATCTCGTGCAGCAGGTCGTAGCGGACCCAGATGTCGAAGCCGCTCGCCCGCATCTGATCGAGCTCGCGATCCGGAACCGGCGCGAGCGCGTCGAAGACCGTGAGCGCCGCCGCCGCGGCGGGCGGCACGCTCGCAACGATGCCCGTGGCGCAAGCCAGGGTGAACGCGAGTCCGGCAAGGCGCCACGATCGTTCAGCAGTTTTCTTCGAGAACACCGATATGCCCTCCCATGACCGCATCAGAAGAAATTCCGGCCCGGCAGCTGGAGAAGGAAGCCCGCGAGGCTCGACCCGCCGCCGGCCGCCTGAAGGGGCGCCCGGGGGCGAACGGCCCAGTCTTCGGCACGGTTGAAGCTCGCCTGGCCGCGCTCGGCCTCGTCGATGATGACGAACACGACCCCGTTCCAAGCCTGCTCGAAGTCCGCGCGGTTGACGACGCGGGTTCCGACGAACGGATCGCCCAGCAGGACGCGATCCGAGTCGATGCCCTTCACCACCACGAAGTGGGCCAGGTTTCCGCTGCGCACGAGCGTGATGGCCGGGACGCCCGCTTTCTGGAGCTTGTCGAGCGGTGCACGGAAGGCGTTCGCGCGCAAGCCCCGCCGCTCCAGATAATTCTTCATGTCGAGCAGCGAGAAACCTTCCTTGCGGATCCGCGCCTGATCGCCCCTTTCCCACATGTCCCGGAAGACTTCCGGCTCGGTCGTCGGGCGCCCGTAATGATGCGTCAACATCGTGGCAAGGGCCGCCGAGCCGCAGCTGAAGTCGTATTGCTGACGGATGGTGCGGAGAAGCTGACGCTCCTTGAACGTCGTGAGCCGGATGTTGTAGGTGCCGGCGGCATCAGAGACCTGCATCTCGCCGCTTCGTACGGGCGTCGACAGGATCAGCATGCAGACGGCGCCGACACTTGCCGCCAGCAAGCGCAGCGGATGAACGCGAGACTGCGTTCGAACTGTCATCATCGTCTCCCGCACCGGGCAGGCCCATCCGGGCGCCGCGCGTCAATGGACCGTGATGCCCACGACCACGCCCGTCTGGATCACTGCCTGGTTGCCGCTGTTCTGGACGAAGGTGAAGATCCCGTTCCCCGCGAAATTCGGCAGATTGATGCTGTTTCCGCCGGTGACGCTCGACCCGATGCTGCCCTCCACGCGACCGTCTGCCGAGTAGTAGAAATTGTAATTCGGGCCGTCGTCCCGGCCCTGCGCCCGACTGTTTGCGAGCTCTTCCGGCGCCAGGGCCTCAGCGCCTAATGACGCCGTGACGTCGCCGGCGCGTGTGGCCGTCACGGACCCAAATGCGCAGGCCGCGCCCATCAGCACGACCAGAACAACCTTGCGCATTGCGATTCCCTCCGCTCTCTCGAGAGGAGAAATCGTGCCGGCGACGAATGCCGCCGGCACGCATTCCCGTCTTAGTGGATGATCGCCGCAACCGACATGCTGTTCTGCGAAACAGACGCAGCACCGTTGTTCTGGTTGACGTTGAAGAGACCCGTCGCGCCCTTGAAGGCGTCGTACGAGATCGAGTTGCTGTTTCTGGCCGCGATGCTCAGGGTCCCGCCCAGCGCCACGGCGCCGACGTTGCCCGCGCCGGCGACCGTAATGTTGAGCAGCGAATCATCGCACTCGCAGCCCAGGATCGCCGACAGCGACATGCTGTTCTGAGAAACGGCGTGCGCGCCGTTATTCTGGTTGACGTTGGCGAGGCCGGTCGTGTTGCTGAAGGCACCTTCCTTGATGTAGTTGGTGTCCTCGGTGAAACCCTCGCCGCTCAGCGTGCCGACGACGAAGCCGGCGTTGCCCGAGAGGGCGACGGCAGCATTCACGATCGGATCCTCACGGTAGCCAAGGCCATCCGCCTGCGCGGCGGACATGCCCGCCATCAAAGCAACCGCAGCAGCCGCGGCCATAAGCGTATTCTTCATGTATTCACTCCCATCCAATGGCCAAAGCTGGCCAGGTTCGTTTCGACAGTGGCGGCGACGTCGACACTGCTCGTGAAGAGTCGTTGCCGAGGCGCACCCCACGACGCCATGGCGTCGCAAGGTGTGGAGCAAGTCGGGTGCCAACGCGCTTTCGCCGCTAACCCGTTGATTGGCTGACATCGCGCCGCCGCGCCGATGCCGATGGGTGTTAATCGTCCGGAACAGTGTCCGTTGACAGTTGACAGGACAGCCGTGTCCGACGGCCGCTCAACCCCAATTTGAACAATCGTTCGATGTAGGACGATGGGGTTAAGTACCGGCGGCTGTGGGCGTCAATTGCTTCCGGCGTATTATCCCGGCCGCGCCCTCGCAAAAGGGCGCCGTTCTCTGGCACTCTCGCGGCCGAGACAAGGAAGGCGCGGCTCGGGAGAGGGGATGAGCGAGGTTGCGCGGTTGACGGACGCATATGCTGCGTCGGCCGTCAGTCTTTCCGAAGCATCGGGAAGCCGGATCACGAAGGGCGAGCTGGTCAAGCGCGGGGCAAGTTGGCTCGCCGATCTCGTTCTCAGGGCGGCGCGCGACAATCCCAAATTCCTCGATCAGCTGTGCCGCGACATGCGAAAGGCGCCGGCGGCCGCGTCGGATCATGCCCTCGCCGATGGCAGCGGCGAGCCGCACATGGTCGGCGAGTCGCCCCAGATGCGTGCCGTGTTCGACGTAATCCGCCGTTTCGCGCCGACCGATCTGCCGATCCTGATCACAGGCGAGAGCGGAACGGGCAAGGAGCTCGCCGCACTCGCCATCCACGAACGTTCGCCTTTTGCCAAGGGGCCATTCGTGGCGGTCAATGCCGCGGGCCTGCCGCCCACGTTGATCGCCTCGGAGCTGTTCGGACACGAACGGGGGGCGTTCACGGGCGCGGTCGAGCGCCGGATCGGCCGCATCGAGCAGGCGAACGGTGGCACGCTGTTCCTCGACGAGATCGGCGATCTGCCGTTGGACCTGCAGGCCCATCTTCTCCGCTTCCTCCAGGAGCGCACGATTCAGCGCGTCGGCGGGTACGGCGAGATCAAGGTGACGGCGCGCGTGGTCGCGGCGACCAATGTCGATCTCGAGCGGGCGGTGGCCGAAGGACGCTTCCGCCAGGACCTGTTCTTTCGCCTGGATGTCCTGCGGCTGCATCTGCCGCCGCTGCGGGAGCGGGACGGCGACGTGGAACTGCTGGCGCGCTATTTCATCGACCGGATTGCCCGTGAGTTCGGCAAGGCGCCGCCGCCGCTCGCCGAGGACGCCGTCGCGTTCATCCGGTCCTATGCCTGGCCGGGCAATGTGCGGGAGCTGATCAGCAAGGTGCGCCGCGCCATGATCGTGGCGGACGGGCGGGCGATCCGGGCTTCGGATCTGTGTCCCGACGTCGCGATCCAGCGGACTGCCTGGGCCAGCGGCGGCGACACGCGGTTGCAGGACGCACGCGACGCGGCGCAGGCCCGGATTCTCGAGGAGGCGCTCAGGGCGAACAACTTCAACGTGACCAAGGCCGCGCGCGCGCTCGGTGTATCGCGGGTCACGGTCTATAAGCTCATGAAAAAATACAAACTTTACCGTTCGGCTGCTGACAATTCCTAGCAGCCGCGACTATCCGTTCAGCAAGCTCTTGTTGCGGATTACTTCAGACATCTTATTATTGCAAACTGGAAGGCTTCCGCGCACTTTCGGTTGATGCGCGTCGTCTCGATAGGGGGACACAAATGAACGCAGACCGGTTTGCCTGGCCGTCCCATGCCTCGCGCTTCGCCTTTCGTTCGCTGATCGTCCGCCGGCCGCTCCCGGCATTGGCGCTCGCGGCCGCCTTCGTCGGGCCGTTTGCGCCACAGGTCGCGGTCGCCGCTGACGTGGCGGCCGACATCCGCCAGCTTCAGGCGCAGATCGAGAAACAGCAAGCGCTGATCGCCGCGCAGGAGCGGCAGATGAAAGAGCAAGCCGCACGGCTTGCCGATCAGGAGAGGGCGATCGAAGAGCAGCGCGAGCAGATCGCGGCGCTGCGCGCGATGATCATGGGCCGTGTCACCGTCGCCGGTACCGCGCCGCCGCAGCCGGAAGGCGTCGTGCCGGCCGCGTATCAGGCGCCGCGCGCCGGCGTGTTTGTGCCGGGCCGTACCGTTCCGGCACAAGGCGCGGCGCCCGCACCGGCGCCGGCCCCGGTCCCGCCGACGCCGACGCGGCCGGAAATTCCCGATCCGTCGCTCGCGAGCGGCGGCGGCGTGCTCACGCCGCGCGGCGTGTTCGTCCTCGAGCCGGGGTTGGAATACGCCTACACCAGCGACAACCGTCTTCTCGTCGAAGGCTTCACGGTCGTCCCCGGGATCACGGTCGGCAATCTCGACGTCCGCGAGGTCAACCGCCGCACCATGACCTATTCGCTGACGGGCCGCCTGGGCATCACCGACCGGTTCGAGGTCGACGTCAAGCTGCCGTACCTGATGCGCGACGACACGACGACGAGCCGGACCATCTCCGGTGGCGGCACAGTCGGCGCAGAGCAGGTCCTGAGCGCGGACGGCAGCGGCCTCGGCGACATCGAGGTGGGCGCGCATTATCAGCTCAACTCCGGCGCCGACGGCTGGCCGTTTTTCATCGCCAATCTGCGCTACAAGTCGCGCACGGGCGAGGACCCGTTCGAGGTCGCGGTCGACCCGAATACGGGTCTGGAGCTCGAACTGCCGACCGGTACCGGTTTCGACGCGCTCGAGCCGAGCATCACCGTGATCTATCCCTCCGATCCGGTCGTATTCTTCGGCAACGCCCGCTACATCTGGAACATCGCGCGCGACGTCACCCTGCCGACGACCGGCGTCAACACCGAGGTCGACCCCGGCGACGGCATCGGCCTCAGCTTCGGCATGGGCTTCGGCATCAACGAGCGCTCGTCGTTCAGTCTCGGCTACGAGCACGTCCGGATTCTCGAGACTGAGTCGGGCGGCAACGACGTGGCCGGCTCCGACTACGACATCGGGTCTTTCCTGTTGGGCCTGTCGTATCAGCTCTCGCCGCGCACCAGCGTCAATCTCGGCGTCGCCGTCGGTGCGACGGACGCGGCACCGGATGCCCGCATCAGCTTGCGCGTACCGGTCCGCTTCCAGCTGTTCTGAGCACCGGG
>DASVCL010000024.1:0-74126 GCA_036381615.1 Alphaproteobacteria bacterium | reverse complement strand
TGACAGACCAGCGTCGACAACCGCCTGCAAGAACGCAGCCCAGCCGGCCGATGTCACTCCCTCTTCCGCCACCTCCGATTGTTTGAAGGCGTAATAAATCGCGAGCGGCTCTTCATCAGTGGCCGCGTTCCGCATTGCGCTTAAAGCGCTGCCCATACCCTTCATAAAGAACTCTTCCGCCTTCTCTTTACTGCCGTGGCGATAAGGCGTCGCTACAAGCTCCTCCAATTTTGGAGTCGTCAACCGCCGAAAGAGATCAGGCCAGATATTCGAGAGCGAACGGCGAAGCCAGACATAGAAAAAATCGGAAAGATCGGCGTATCCGATGTTGTCATAGTAGGGAGGATCGGTACAGACAACTATCGGACGGATCGGAAAAGAGTTTGCCGCCGCATCGATGTTGCTTATCAGCGACTGCTTTCCTCCATTTCCTTGGGACTCCAGGCTCTCAGCGGTCCATTCAACAGCCCCAACAAAGCTGCCGGTGCCTGATAACAATGTGTTTAATTCCGCGTAATCCCAAGTCATGGGAATTGCCTGCCGCGCAAAGGTCGGCCTAGTACTGTCTCGTTCCGTGAACCAGGTGCAAATAGAGGAGCCTCTATCAGCCAATTTGCTAATCGCGAATGCGAGATAAGTCGCAACCGCATCCGCATAGGCGGCAGCACCGGCGCCGCCGGTGCGCAGCGGTGTCGCATCATCCGGCAATCCCGCTGCGCGGGCGTCCGCGAGCGCCTTTTCATGGGCTTCGCCGACCAAATCGGAAAATGTCGTCAGCGCGAGCAGCTGGCGAGGGGTGAAAAGCTTATCGAAGGTCGTCAAGCCGTATAGAGTGCACCAAATTGCTCGCGGGTCATGCGGAAGATCCTGTGATACCGGACCAATATCGATTTCCTGCAGCCGGGCTTTCTCTGCAGCTTTCTCGTGTTCTGAGCTTGGGGACAAGTACACACGACCACGATCTCCTTCCGCAACAACAGCCATTAAGCGCGCTGACATTCGGCCAACGGTACCCTCTGCCTTGACGTACTCCCCATCTATCGCCGCACCCGTCAGCACGCAGGTAAAATTCGAACCCCGTGCCGTTTTCGTACCCTTCTTTAGCCGCGCCTCGTCCGCCTTGCTGAGATTGCCCGTACGCACCTCGAATCGGTAACCATCGGGCGCTTGGGAATCGAGCACGGGCTCAACCCAGGCTTTCTTGCCTTCCTTCGTCGAGAGCATGAAGGAGGAGACGAGCGGCACCATGGCGCCCTTGGCGGCCGGGTCCGGTGAACGCACGGTGCGCGCCCACAGCCAGGCGATCACCGTCGCCTCCGAACCGTCCGGCAGTTTCGCCTTCGGATAGAACTTGCCGATGCGCCTCTCGGCCTCGTCGCGCATCCATTGTCCGTAATAACGGACGTCCTCGGCAAGTCCTTGCGCGCCCTTCCCGTTCCATCGCCCGCCGCGCTTCAACTCCGCCTGCGCCGCCGGATTGACGGGCGGCTTGCCGGCGAATTTCGGCGGAATCTCCACCAACGCCTTGCCGATGAGCACCGCGACGGGATTGAGGTCGGAGCCGTAGGCGCGAAGCCCGAGGCGCTGCGCTTCGAGCGGAATGGAACCGCCGCCCGAGAACGGGTCGTAGACCGGCGGTGCCTTGGTCTGGAGATAATCGAGGACGGCCTTTGGATTTGTCTTCGGCGGCGGCTCCTCGCCCAGGCCCCAGGCGATCGAACGGGCGATCTCCCAGCGCGCCTCGTTGAGGATGCGCTCGTCGTTCGAAGCCTCCCACGGCACCATGCGCTCGATGAGCTTGTGGAGCCGCTTCCGTTCGGCGTCCTGGGTCTCTTCCGTGGGAAATTTGTCGGGCCACGCCGACGGGTCGTCGACGAGCTGCGCAAACAGCACCGCACGGCAGGCCGCCAGCGGCCGGCGCGCCCACCACAGGTGCAAGGTCGACGGATGGCCATGCCGGATGGACTTCTCGCGTGCGGCGGCGGCGTTGATGGCTTCCAGCGGAATCGAGACTTCGATGAGCTTTTTGCGAACGGTCACGTGTGCTCCGTACTCAAATGGCATGTATGTCGTTTATCACCCACGCGGATGCCGACGGATACACCTTTCCCGTCATCCGCACCCAGACCATGACGCCTTCCCTCAGACCGCCCTCTATCCGGGTTTTATCGGCGATGCCGGAATAGCTTTCGTGTGGCTCGCCCTGGGTATCCACGATCGTCAGTTGGACCGCGTGCGACTCGGCCGGCAAGCCCATCAACTTGCGGCCGAGCGCGCCCAACTCCGCATACAGCGCACGGATGCGGGCCGTCCCGGTATGCCGTTCACGGATGACGCCGACGATCGAAATGGTTTCCTCTGGCATCGGATCCATTCGCTTGATGATGCGCTCTGACGGCTTCTCCGGGACCGGCCGGGCGCCGCCGCCGTCTTCCCCGGTTTTGGCGATATCTTCGGCCGGCGGACGGCTGGCGCCGCTTGGCCCGAGTCGCTCCCTGAGCTCTGCAAACGGCCGAAAGGTGGCGGATGCGGGATCCGCGCCCGCCTTCAGGATGGGCAGCACCTTTTCACGCAACCACTTGTATTCGGTCTCGAAGCAGGAATGCTGCGGCCAGTCACCGCCCAATTCGTCGAACATCACCCAGCTTCCGCAGGTGCACTCGTACACGAACACCGCCGCCCCGCAGGTCGGGCACGACCACGGATAGGTCCAGCTCGAGCACCAGGCTCCATGCAGCGGGTGCGACCCCATCGGCTCAACTCCCGCGAACGAGCGTGAGCACTGCGATAGCGACGTTGCGCTCGTTATGTGCAGATGACGGCATCACTCTTCTGTCCCCCCGACGATATCTTTCGATTACTGAGCGACGACGTCGCCGAGCCTTCGCACGACACCTCCGACGGCTCGATACTTTATGATCATTTCATCCTGTCTGACGCTTCACATTGCACTCTACTCGGCGGATCGAAACCGCATTAACTCGTCGATGTTGAACACGACGGCGGTCTCGGCGAAGCCCAGCTCGCGGTCGAAGAAGCGCTGCACGTAAACGGGTTCTTGCGCAAATCCGTCGGCTACGCGCACGAGCGCCAAGTAAAAGGCGTCCGGCGCATTCAGCGCCGCCAGCAACTCGTTCTTCGTCACGATCACCTCCCGCGCGTCGTCGTGACGGCCCTTCACCTCGATGAAACGCAAGCGGCCGCAGCGCGAATCGCGACTTTCGATATCCCAACCCTTCTTCTCGGCGGAGACGTCGCGCGGTTCGTTTCCCAACGCCCGCTCCTTCTCCATCACCGCTTCCATGGCGAGGCGTTCCACCTCCGTCCGCGCGATCGGGTCTTCGGAGAAGCCGTCGGGCGCGGGCGCCGGCTTGGATGGAGTGCGGGCAAGGAGAAGTCCTCGCGGCACGATGAGCGCCGCGCCCCTGAGGACCGGCGGCAAAGCGGAAATCTGCCGCTCGCGATCGAGCTCGCCGAGGCGCCGCTGCAGCCGATCGCTCAGCCGCTGAGCGGTGGCCTCGGCATTCTGGGCATTCACCCGCTGTTCCTTTCCGGCGCGCTCCTCTTCGCGCAGCCGTGCCGCGCGGGCATCCCAATAGTTGATCTCACGGGTGAGTCGCGCTCGGACCTCGCGCTCGACCTTGTCGATCTCGGCCAGCCGGCGCTGCTTCACATCGGCCAGATGCTTCGGCACCAATTCGGCGATCGCATACGCCAGAGCACGCTGCTCCACTTGGCCGGAGAGCCAGGGGGCCGTGGTCAGGTCGGCCAACAACGCCCTTTCCTCGGCCGTCGCCGGTCGGAAGTCTAGGTACGGGGCGGGCCCCGCATCGACGGCGCTACCGTCTTCGCCGAGCAGGATGAAGTGCAGACATTGCGAGATCACCCACGGTTCGCCCGACTTGGCGAGGCGCCCGTCGCGAACGGCATGTTCGAGGTAAACCAGAAGACGCGGCTCGGTCCCCAAATTCGTGTCGTCGACCAGCACGCTGCCTTGCTGCAGCAGCGGCTGGAAGCGTTCCAGCACGACGTCGACGACCGCGCCGAGGAGCGGGTGACCGGGGGTCAGCAGTTCGGCCTGCGGTTGGCCCGGGATCAACGCCTTCTCGAACGTCACGCGGGCGTAGCGGTCCAACACCGGATCGGCACGGCCGATGAGCCGGTCACGCTCTTTCAGAACCGCCGGGACACGTGTGATTTCGTATCGTCCCTTCTCGCGCTCGACGATACGCCCGCCGAGCATCGTGAACGCCTCGCGGAAAAATGCGCCGATGAAGTGCGGTTGCAAGCGCCGCGCCTGTGCACGCTCCATCTCCTCACGGATGCTCGCGACGACGCGCGGATCCATGCCTTCGGACGTGAGCTTGCGCTCGGACACCAGCTTTTCGATCGCACCGACATCGACGGCGCCGTCCACCTTGCGGAACAGTTCGGCTTTCTTCTCCGGGCGGTCGCCGTAGCGGATCGCGTCCACCAGGAGATCGCGGAGCGCGTGGCCTTCGAACAGCACGCCGAGCACATCGTAAACTTTGCCGCCGAGGGCCGCGCGCGCCTCTTCGAGCTTTTCAAGGAGCCGGCGGTATACCTCGCCCTCACGCGTGTTGGCGGCGCACAGATTCCAGAGATGGCAGATCTCCGTCTGACCGATACGGTGGATGCGCCCAAACCGCTGCTCGAGGCGGTTGGGATTCCACGGTAGGTCGTAGTTGACCATCAGATGTGCGCCGCGCTGCAGATTCACGCCCTCGCCGGCGGCATCGTTGGCGATCATCACGCGGACGACGGGGTCGGAATTGAAGGCGGCAATGGCCGCGCGCCGCGCCTCACGTGCCATGCCGCCGTGGATCGTCACCACGGCGGCCGGATCGCCGATCAGCGAAACGATCTGGTCGCGCAGATAGTCGAGGGTGTCGCGCGGCTCGGTAAAGATCAGAAGCTTACGGCGTGCTCCCGTCGCCGTATCGAGGATCAGCGGATCGGCCAGGATCGATTCGAGCTGCTTCCACTTCGCGTCCTGCCGCGAGAGCTTGAGCCGCAACGCGCGCGCCTCCAGGTCCTTGAGAATCTCGATTTCCGCTTCGAGCTCCAGGATGGTGCGCGCCGCGGTCGCCTGATCGGCAATGGCTTCTTCGACGGTCTCAGCTTCTTCACCGGACACTTCGTCGAGATCGTCCGGATCGTAGCTCGGCAAGGCGGGCGCGCCGGACAACGGCTCCGCACCGCCTCGACGCATCAACTTTTCTTCGCGCAGGCGCTCCTCGAGCCGCTTGCGACGACGTTCGAGCGACCGATGAATCGCTGCCGGCGATGACGCCAGCCGGCGCTGCAGGATCTGCAACGCGAAGCCGACGCTCATCTGCCGCTTGCTGTCGCCGATGCGATCGGCTCGGTTCATCTCGTCGCGAACATAGGTGGTGACCGCCTGATAGAGGTCCGCTTCCAGCGGTGACAAGTCGTAGCTCGCAGTGTACGCACGACGCTCGGGAAACAGGGGCGTGCCGTCGAACCGGTACAGCTCCTCCTTGGTCAGGCGCCGCATCATGTCGGAAACGTCCGCCTTGTGAACGCCCTCGCGGAAGCGTCCCTCGAAGCGATCGGCGTCGAGCAGCCCCATGAAGAGCTGGAAGTCCGCCTCCTTCCCGTTATGCGGCGTCGCCGACATCAGCAGGAAATTGCGCGTGCGCGTGCCGAGCAGCTTTCCGAGCTTGTACCGTTGGGTTTCCTTCACCTCGCCGCTGAAGTAGGATGCGGCCATGCGGTGGGCTTCGTCGCAGACGATCAGGTCCCATTCGGGCGCTGCCTCGAGTTTCGCCTTCAGCTCGTCGGAGCGCGCCGCCATATCAAGACGCATGATCAGCCGCGAGCGTTCGATGAATGGGTTTCCGGTTATCGACGCTTCGATTTGATCGCGGGTAAGAAGGTCGAAGCCGAGCCCGAACTTCTCGGAGAGCTCCTCCTGCCATTGTTCGACCAAGCTGCCCGGCGCAACGATCAGGCAGCGCTCGAGATCGCCACGGATCATCAGCTCTTTGATCAGGAGGCCGGCCATCACCGTCTTGCCGGCGCCCGGATCATCCGCGAGGAGAAACCGCAGCGGCTGGCGCGGCAGCATCTCGCCGTACACGGCAGTGATCTGGTGCGGAAGCGCCTCTATCTGAGACGCGCTGACGGCGAGATAAGGATCGAACAGGTGAGCTAGTCGGATGCGGTACGCTTCCGATGCCAAGCGCAGAAGTTCACCATCGGCATCGAACGCATAGGCCCGGCCAGGATCAAGAAACTCAAATCCTTGCTCGTCGCCTCGAAAAACCAGCCGCTCAGCAACGCGGCCGTTGATTCGGAACACCACGTTGATTGCATCTGGCCCGAACCGCGCAATGGACACGACGTCGGCAATACCTGCCGGATCAAGACCTCGCAGACGCGAGCCCGGTTTGATGTCCTCAAGCGTGTGCACTTGGCTGCGGCCTCCCCCGCTTCCGCTTGTACACGTTCTGAAGCTCTCTGTGGAATACCCGCTCGAACAGCCGTCTCTAACTGAAGGATGGCCCAGGCGACGATGGGCTCCGAACCTCGCTGTTTCTACATTCCCTATTGCATCCCCACAAAAATGTGTTTGACCGCCCCTAACTGGAGTCGGCCATAAGCAACTGAAATATCGTGATAATTTGGAGCAAGCGAAAGGATTCGAACCCTCGACCTCAACCTTGGCAAAGTTGGTGTTTGCTTAACGAATCGTCACCACGATGCGCCGCACGTTCCGACCCGACGAGGAATATCCGCGATCATGCCCCGTTCCGTTCCCGGCGATCCCAAGCCCGAGCCTGACCACGCGGCGCCGCGCACCCGGCCCGCGAAGGAGGCGATCGCAAGGACGTCGCGCGGGCGGCGGACGCGGCCGCACGCTGCGGGCGGCGAAGCTGCGCCGCTTCGGCGCCGTCGGCGGCGGTCGCCCTGGCAGGCCGCCCTTCATCATCTTCCCGTGCGCGAGACGGCGGTCGGCGTCGGCATCGTTGCCGTCGCGCTCGCCGCCTATGCGGCCGGCGGCCTGATCGGACGTATCGAGACGGTGACGACCAGACTCGAGCGCAGGGCCGGCGCGACACTGGCGCAGCTCGAGGCTTGTGCCGCGCCCAACTTCAACGTCGATCTGGCGCGGGGTGCGCTCGACGCGGTGATCGAACATCGCGCCGACGACGATCGCGACCGGATCCGCCGTCAGCAGATCTTTGCTGCGGCCTACGCGGAGGAACGCGGTCGCCTGCGCGACGGCCTCTCGCGTCTCGACTGCGGCCGCGCCCGCGCCACGTATTTCGACCTGCTGGCGCGCTGATCGTCGCGGCGCGTCCGCCGTAGGCCCGCACCCGTTCGCGACCCGATCGACTGGCCGGTCATCGTGGCGATCTCGGCGTTGTCGTCGTCCATCATCAGCATGTGTGAGTTTCCCGCGATCCCATGCGCCGGCATCTGGCGTGACGTCTTGGCCGGCGACCAGGCGGCCCCAGAACGTTCCGTCACGCCCGGAACTGCACGACTAGGCTCGCTGTTCGACCCGCGATCTGCCGTGGGCGCGGGCGTCCTCGGCCCGCGCGCGACCGAAGAGCTTGGCATCCAGCGAGAACGTCCCCGGCCCCGCGAGGATCAGGACGATCGCTGCGACCAGGAACATGGCGGCGAGCTCGTAGGAGCCGCCCCGCCCGCCGGCGATGACAAGAGTGCCGGGCAGGTCCAGGAGCGGCGTAGCCTCCGCACCTCCGGGCAGTCGCACGAACGGGTCGCCGCGGGTGACGTGCACGAAGGTAGCGACCGCCATCGTCGCGCCGATGCCGAGCGCCGCAAGCGGTGTGAGCAGGCCCAGGACGAGTGCCAGGCCACCGAAGCATTCCGAGAACGCGGCCAGGAATTGCAGGATCGGCGGCGCCCAGGAATCCGGACCCATCCAGCCGAACGGACCACGCGCCATTTTCTGCAGTCCGTGGAAAAACAGGGCAGAACCCGCGACGATGCGCAACAGCAGCAAGGCCGCCGCAAAGCGCCCGCCCATGAACGGTGGATAAAGAAGTCTGGTCAGTGACGACATTACTCTCCTCGATGAGTGCGCGGTGTAGCCGGTGTTGAGTGAGACGAACGGGCCATTTCTCCTCTTGAGCTGAACCGGCGGCGGTCCGGCGCGGTTCCCGGCCGCCGGCCGCAGCCGATGGGCACCGGCCCCTCGATCCGACGCGTATGGCCGTGGGGTGTCGGCGACACGTCAACTTCGCGTACGACTCGTAACCTGCCCCAAGAGCGCGTCCAGGTCGGTGAAATTTGAACCTTTGTCGGAGCGAAGGAAAA
The DNA here is from genome assembly GCA_036381615.1 of Alphaproteobacteria bacterium. Classification (GTDB taxonomy): domain Bacteria; phylum Pseudomonadota; class Alphaproteobacteria; order CACIAM-22H2; family CACIAM-22H2; genus CALANV01. The sequence goes on along the minus strand of DASVCL010000024.1, from coordinate 65,792 downwards.
GAACACGACTGACGAGCAGAAGGCCCGAGGCTACGGCGACATTTGGACATGGACCCCGATCTGCGCGGATACGAAGCCCGTTCCGTCCTTCTATTGGGAGCGGGCGCGATAGCGAGGCGGCTATAGATCCTCATGGACGACCTTGCGAAGCAGCTGGCAAATCGCGTGCAGCTCACAAGCAATGGCCTCAAACCGTATTTGGAAACGATTGAAGGCGCATTCGACGGCGACATTGATTACGCTGTGCTAGTGAAGAATGTGCGGCGAGGCACCCGAAAGGCAGCGCCGTAATAGGCCGCCGGTATGCACCGGAGCGCGCAAGACGCGGATCGAGGGTGACCTCAATCTCAGGTACGTTAGTTACATGCCAAGCGGAACAATCTCACCATGCGCATGTCTATGCGCCGGTTCACCCGGTTGACCAACGCATTCTTCAAAAAAGTCGAGAACCATGCCCACGCCGTCGCGTTACGATTTATGAATTATTTCATAGAACTCGCAGCTGCTCGTCGCTATCGCGGCTGGCGTGACGAATCGCCCATGGTCGCTGGAGGACATTGTAAGAATCGCTAACTAAGGGCATGCTATGCCGCATAAGCGTAAAAACAGGAGCACGACAGTGAAGCGCATGGCAGCGGCGGCCACAATCGACCTGAAGTCGAAGAAAGAGGTCGAGTTGTTCCGCAAGGCAGCAAGCGCCTACACCAAGAAGGCCACCGTCTCCAAGGAGGCGGCACGGAAGGAGCTTGTGAATCTCGGTATCTACACAAGCTCAGGCAGATTGACAAAAAACTATAAATAAGGCGTGCACACGCTTAGTGCTTCGTTTGTGTTCGGCTATCACGGCTGCGATGCGGAGGTGGCCGATAAACTTATTGCTGGTAGTCCGTTCAAGCCGAGCAGCAATAGCTACGATTGGCTCGGACACGGCATTTACTTTTGGGAAGCCAACCCACGTCGAGGGTTGGATTACGCCAAGGAATTAATGGCCCGGAAGAGCGGCCCCAAAATCAGGAAACCCGCAGTCGTCGGGGCCGTCATTGAGCTTCGGCTATGCCTCGATCTGACCACACTTGCTGGAATCGAACAGGTTAGAATCGCGCACGCCGAGCTAATGAAAGTATTTCAGAAAGCGGGACTTGAGCCACCCAAAAACAATCCAGACGGACTGCGCCGAAATCTGGATTGCGCGGTCATCAACTATTTGCACGAGATCCGCGCGAATCAGGGTCAGCCCGCCATTGACTGCGTCAAGGGTGTGTTTATCGAGGGAGCGCCGATTTACGAAACGGCAGGCTTCCACGAAAAAACGCATATCCAGATCTGCGTCCGCAATCCGGACTGCATAAAGGGTGTGTTCCGCGTGCCGGACGCGTTCTTGGCCTAGCCTCAGTCAAACTTGAGACACTCTCCCGCCGCCGGTTGACGCAGGGGGCCGTTTGTGGTGTCGTCGGGGCCGGATCAGTGCGCCCGCCGGGTCGAACGGCCCTGGCGGGCGTTTCGTTTGGACCGGCCCCGCTTTTGCGGCTGTCCCACTGTCCCAGCGTCGTGTGCGACTTGCAGCCTACGAACGACGGCGCGATGCCCCGCGCGGGCCGCTGTCCCACTGTCCCAAGTGTCCCACTGTCCCACCGTCCCGGTGTCCCACGCGTCCCGCAAAACGGGCGCGATGCCGGCCTTCGTCAAACGAAGCAATTCATTGAGCCATCAGTCGGATTCGGGATCGGCGCCGATCCCGGCCGGGGGGAATGGGACAGTGGACTGCATGTCCCGTGTCCCGGGACACCGCTGCGCAACCGGCCTTGAGCCAGCGAACACATGGATCTGACAGGCGGGATCCCCCGTCCGGCTGTCCCACCGCCGGGACAGCGCACCGCGCCAGGATTGAACTCCCGCGGGACCGGGTCCGGCGCGGTCCCTTGGCGGCCTTGGTGATCTTCGTGGTTCAAGTCCGCTTGGTGACTTTTTACGCGCCGAAGAATTCCAGGTGCCAGGTCATCTCCTCGGGCGTCAGCGGCCATCCGCCGCCGCGCGGCGACATCAGGTTCTTGGGTGCGATGCCGCCGAGGCGAAGCTGGATCTGGGTCGAAACGCGCGGACTCAAGCCCGCCTTCCAGGCGAGGGCGACGATGCCTTTGGCGCTGTGGGATCTCAGGATGCGGTCGACGACGTCGGCCGGAAGGCCGCTGAGCGCCACGAGCGCCGCGCGCACGAACGGGCGACGCCCCTCGTTGAGGGCCTGCGTCACCGCCGCCTCGTCCAGCTCGCCCTTGGCCTTCATGCGGGCGACGATCTCCTCCGCGGTTTCCTGTTCCGGCGCCTCGCCCGGTGCGGTCGCGGCCTCGCCGGATTCGAGCCGGCGTGCGACCTCTTCGGACACCGCCGCGCGCGCCGCGGGATCGAGGTCGCTGCGCTGCTCGAGCTCGCGCAGAAGCGCCGCCGCGACGAAACGCGCGATCCGCCGCACCAGGCGGTTCGGCAGGCTCGGCCGGCGCACGAGGCCCGGATGCCACGACTCGCGGCCGGGCGCGAGATCGACGATCAGGTCGAGCGTTTCCTCGCGGATCTGCGCCGACGGATTGGCGAGGAGGGCGGCGATGGCCGCGTCGTCGCCGGCCGCCACGATCGCGTCGGCAACGGGGCTCGTGACGGCCGCGCGGCGGGCGATTGCCGTACGCGCGCCTTCTGCCGGCGGGGCGGTGATGATCTCGATCAGGTCCTCGTCCGTGAGCAGCGGCGAGAACCGCAGCACGGGCTCGGCGACGACGATCTCCGTGTCGCGCGCCAGACGGCGGATCAGCGCCGGCGGCGCGCCGGCGACGTCCTTCAGGGTCTCGGCAATCACCTGGCGCACGCGCACCGCCTGGTCGCGGGCCAGCGCCTCGACGATGTCGATCACGCGCCGCCTTGCCTGGTCCTGTTCGTCGGGCGAAAGCCCGGGCAGCAGCAGCGCCACTTTGCGCGCAAGATCGGCGCGCACGTCCTCGTCCGGGTCGCTGACGAGCAGCGCATCCGCCTGCGTGGGCGTTCGCGCATTGGCGGCGATCTCGCGCCGCACCGCGGCGGACCGGTCGCTGGCGAGATAGTAGAGAATTTCGGGCCGTGTCGTCGGGCTGCGCGCGACTTGACGGCGCACGTCGACATCGGGATCCGCGGCCATGCGCTTGTCGCGCTCGTAGGCCGTCTCGTCACTGACGGAGTGCCGGCGATCGCTCATGCCGCCGCTGCGATCACGAAGCCGCCCTTGCCGGCGTGCTTCACGCGATACATGGCCGCGTCGGCGCGCGCGATCAGCGCCTCGGGTCCGTCGTCGCCGCCGGCGTGGACCACGATGCCGATCGACAGGCTCAGCGGCCTGGCGGCATCGCCCGAGAAGGTGGCGAGTTCGCCGTTGAGCGCGAGCAGCTTTTTCGCCTTGGCAACGGCGCCGGCCTCGTCGGTCTCCTCGAGCCACAACGCGAACTCGTCCCCGCCGAGCCGCGCGACAAGATCGCCGGCGCGCGAGCCGCTCGCCAGCCGCGCGGCAACGAACTTCAGCGCCTCGTCGCCGCGCTGGTGGCCGAAGCGGTCGTTGATCGGCTTGAAGTTGTCGAGATCGACGTAGAGCAGCGCGCCGCGGCGTCCCGTCCGTTTTGCCTGCGCGAGGCGCCGCGCAAGCTCCTCGACGAAGCTGCGCCGGTTGAGAAGCCCGGTCATCGCGTCGGTGCGCGCGAGACGCGCCAGCGCCTCGTGCTGCGCCACCTGCGCCTGCGCGATGCCGATCTGTCCGGCGACGTCGACCAGAAGCCTGCGGTCGGCATCGTCGAAGGCGGCGCGGTCGAGGCCGCGCCACAGCGCGATCGCGCCGTTCACGAGACGCTGATAGCGCGTGCAGATCGCGAGCATGCGGCCGTGCGCGGTCTCGCGCTCGATGACGGAGTCGTCGGCCACCGCGTTCGGCCGGTCGGCGCCGAAGACGGGCGCGATCACGTCTTCCGGATTCAGGTCGGCGGGCGGCCTGTCGCCGGCCTCGGCGGCGCGGCGCAGCCCCTCGTCGTCGTAGCGCCAGATGATGCACCCTTGCGCCCCCAGCGAGCGCGCCAGCGTCGCGGCGGCGGTGCCCAGCATGGCGCCGGGATCGACCTCGTCGCGGATGGTACGGGCAATGAACGCGAGCAGGCGTTCGCGATTCGCCGCGTTCGCGTGCGCCGCCTCCTGCGCATGCGAGAGCGTCAGGTCGCGGCAGATGCCGCGGGCGCCGATGAAATTTCCCTCGTCGTCATGGAGCGGCAATGCCGAAATGGCAAGGCGGCGGAGCGCGCCGTCGGCATCGCGCGCCCAGACCTCGTAGCCTTCGAGGCGCTCGCGCGTGGTGAACGGCGAGGCGGCTGCGTCGGCCGGCACGTTGCCGTCCTCGACGAGGAGCATATGCGCCGAACGGCCGATCAGTTCGCTCGCGGCAAAACCCAGCGCGCCGCGCGGCGACACGAACACGAACGCGCCGGCGGCATCGGTTTCCCAGGCGAAGTCGCTGGAGATCTCGACGAAATCCTTGTAGCGCCGCCGCGAGTCGGCAAGCGCCGCGCGCACGTTCGTGGCGAGCGACACGTCGCGCGCGGTGACGAGGACGCCGTCATCGAGCGGCACCAAAGCGATCTCGAAGGTGGCGGCGCGGGGTGATGCCGGGATCACCTGTTGTTCGAGGACGCGCGCCTCGCCTGCGGCCGCAAGATTCGCAAGCCCGCCCTCTGCCGCCGCGAGCATCGCCAGGACGGGGCCGGCGGCGGCGTTCGCTGCCACGACACGGCCGCCGGCAGCCACGTACGCGGCCGGCCCGGGCCAGCGCGCGACCAGCCGCGCGATCGCGCCGGCTGCGTCCTCTGCGCGCGCCGCCTGGATGTCGGGTGCCGCCGCCATGTCGCCCCGTCCTGGTCGTCCCCCTCGCCTAGGGTCGGACTCGCCGCTTAAGGAGCCGTTAATGGCCCCGATCCGGCCCCGGGGCGTTGACAGCCTTTGCCATCTCTCCCATGTTCCCCCGGCCTCAACCGGACGGAAATGACGTGATGAATCTCGCCGAACTGCAGAAGACGATCGATGCCGCATGGGAAACGCGTGACGGTCTCAGCCCCTCCACCAAGGGACCGGTCCGCGACGCCGTCGAAGCCGCGCTCGAGGCGCTGGACTCGGGCCAGGCGCGCGTGGCCGAAAAGGTCGACGGCAAGTGGCGCGTGAACCAGTGGCTGAAGAAGGCGGTCCTCCTGTCGTTCCGGCTCAACGACTCGGCCGTGCAGCCCGGCGGGCCGCATGACCCCGTCCACGGGCCCGCGGCCTGGTTCGACAAGGTGCCCTCGAAGTTCGCCGGCTGGGACGAGGCGAAGTTCCGCGCCGCCGGCTTCCGTGCCGTGCCCAACTGCGTCGTGCGCCGCTCGGCCTATATCGCGCCGGGCGTCGTGCTGATGCCGTCCTTCGTCAATGTCGGCGCCTATGTCGACTCGGGCACCATGATCGATACCTGGGCCACCGTCGGCTCCTGCGCGCAGATCGGCAAGAACTGCCACATTTCGGGCGGCGCCGGCATCGGCGGCGTGCTCGAGCCGTTGCAGGCCGAGCCCGTGATCATCGAGGACAACTGCTTCATCGGCGCGCGCAGCGAGGTTGCGGAGGGAGTGATCGTCGAGACCGGTGCGGTCCTGTCGATGGGCGTCTATATCGGCGCTTCGACCCGCATCGTCGATCGCGCGACCGGCGAGATCTTCTACGGCCGCGTGCCCGCCTACAGCGTGGTCGTGCCGGGCAGCATGCCCGGTCGTCCGCTCCCCGACGGCAGCCCGGGCCCGTCCACCTACTGCGCCGTCATCGTCAAGCGCGTCGACGAGAAGACCCGCGCGAAGACCTCGATCAACGAATTGCTGCGGAGCTGAGCCCCCTTGGCGCGCCTCGATCCCGTCGAACTCACGCAAGCGCTCATCCGCTGCCCGAGCGTCACGCCGAAGGATGACGGCGCGATCGACGTCGTGCGCGCGGCGGTCGAACCGCTCGGCTTCGACTGCCACCGCCTGCGCTTCTCGGCCGAGGGGACGCCGGACATCGACAACCTCTATGCCCGTCTCGGCACCGGCGGCCGGCACTTCTGCTTCGCCGGCCACACCGACGTGGTGCCGCCCGGCGACCCGGCCGGCTGGACGGTCGATCCGTTCAAGGGCGAGATCGTCGACGGATACGTCTACGGCCGCGGTGCGGCCGACATGAAGGGCGCGATCGCGGCGTTCTGCGCGGCGGCCGAGCGTTTCGTCGAAAAACGCGGCCGGGATTTCGGCGGCTCGATCAGCCTGCTCATCACGGGCGACGAGGAAGGCCCCGCGATCAACGGCACCGCGAAGGTTCTCGACTGGATCGCGCGCCGCGGCGAACGGATCGATGCCTGCGTCGTCGGCGAGCCGACCAACCAGCGCCGGCTCGGCGACATGGCGAAGATCGGCCGGCGCGGCAGCATGAACATCAGGCTGACGGCGATCGGCCAGCAGGGGCACGTCGCCTATCCGCATCTGGCCGACAACCCGAACCATCGTCTGGTGCGCATGCTCGCCGCCCTCACCGGCGAGGAACTCGACCAGGGCACCGAATATTTCCAGGCCTCCAGCCTGCAGGTCACGACCATCGACGTCGGCAATCCGACGACGAACCTGATCCCGGCGCGCGCGACGGCCGGCATCAATATCCGCTTCAACGACCGGCACACGTCGCGGAGCCTGACGGAGTGGATCAAGCGCCGGATCGAGTCCGTCGGCGGCCGGTACGAACTCGAGATCAGCGTCTCCGGCGAGGCGTTCCTGACGCCGCCCGGCCCGCTCAGCGAGCTCCTCGTCGACGCGGTCGAAAGCGTCGTCGGCCTGCGGCCGGAGCTGAGCACCACCGGCGGTACCTCGGATGCGCGCTTCATCCGGGCCTATGCGCCCGTCATTGAATTCGGACTCGTCAGTCTGACGATGCACAAGGTCGACGAACGGGCGGCCGTCGACGACATCCGCAATCTCGCCGCGATCTACGAGGCGATGCTCGAACGCTTCTTCGCCGCATGATGGCGGCGCCTACGGGGACTTCGGCATGATCACGGCGCGCGAGATCAGCTTCAGCCTGTTCGGTGCGTGGCGTCTCGCCCATCTCGACCGGTCGGGAATGCAGTATTTCGACATCTCGATCGCGGGATTCTGGCGCTCGTTCTGGGCCGCCGTGGTCGTGCTGCCCGCCTACCTGATCCTCGTGATCCTGCGCGTCGCCGAGCGGCCGATCGCCGCAGGCCCGGCGCGGATCGCGGCGATCGAGCTGATCGGCTACGTGATCGGCTGGACGGCGTTTCCGCTCGCGAGCTGGTACGTGGTCTCGGCGCTCGGTCGCGCCGAACGCTATCTCGGCTACATCGTCGCCTACAACTGGGCGAACGTCCTGCAGGTCTGCCTCTACGTGCCCGTCGCCGTGGTCGGCGGATCGGGGCTGTTGCCCGACGCGATCGCCATGCTGCTGGGCGTGGCCGCGATCGCGGCGGTCCTTTATTACCAGTACTTCATCGCCCGCACGGCGCTCGACCTCGACGCAGTGCCGGCGATCGGCCTCGTGCTGATGGACATGATCCTCGGCGTGCTCATCAGCAGTACCGTCGACGCGCTCGAGATGCGCTGACCGGACCTGTTACCGGTTTACTGGTCCGATCGGTATTTGACCCCGACGAGATAAAGCCCCTCCGCCGGCGCGGTCGGACCGCCCTTGGTACGGTCGCGCGCGGCCAGCGCCTTCTCGACGTCGGCGCGCGACCACTTGCCGTCGCCGACGAGTTTCAGCGTGCCGACCATGTTGCGCACCTGATGGTGCAGGAACGACCGCGCCCGCGCCCGGATGTGGATCTCGTCGCCGACGCGGGACACGTCGAGCTGGTCGAGCGTCTTCACCGGCGAGCGCGCCTGGCAGATACGGGCGCGGAACGTCGTGAAGTCGTGATGCCCGACGAGGACCTGCGCGGCATCGTGCATGGCGTCCGCGTCGAGCGGATGCGGAACGTGCCATACATGGCCGCGTTCGACCGCCGGCGGCGCCCGGCGGTTGAGAATGCGGTAGAGATAGGCGCGCTCGATCGCCGACAGGCGCGCGTTGAAATCCGCCGGCACGGCCTCGGCGGCGATCACCGCGATGGGATCGGGTTGCAGATGGAAGTTCAGCGCATCGCGGATCTTGTTGGGAACCCACGCCTTCGACAGGTCGAAATGGACGACCTGGCCGAGCGCGTGGACACCGGCATCGGTTCGGCCCGCCGCGATCGTCGTGACCGTTTCGCCGCTGAATTTCCGGATGGCCGCCTCGAGCGCGGCCTGGACCGACGGTCCGTTGTCCTGCCTCTGCCAGCCGACGAATGGCGTCCCGTCGTATTCGAGCGTGAGCTTGTAACGCGGCATGCACGCTATTCCAGGACCGTGCCGGCCGGGATTGCATGGCCGCGCAGGAAGTCGCCCGTCTCGAGCGCGGCCTTGCCGGCGCGCTGCAGACGCATGATCGCGAGCGCGCCGTCGCCGCACGCGACCGTAAGCCGGTCGTCGAGGACCGTGCCCGGCGCCGCATCGCCCGATCGATCGACCGCCTGCGCACGCAGTACCTTCATGCGCTCGCCGCGATGCTCGAACCATGCTCCCGGCCAGGGATCGAAGGCACGAACCTGGCGCGCAAGCGCCATTGCCGGCCGCCGCCAGTCGAGGCGTCCGTCGTCGCGCGACAGCTTCGCCGCATAGGTGACGCCGGCCGTCGGCTGCGGCACGGGCGTAAGCTCGCCGCGCGAAAGCCTGTCGAGCGCCGTCACGATCCCCTGCGCGCCCAGCTCGGCCAGCGCGTCGTGCAGCTCCCGCGCGGTCATGCTCGCACCGATCGGCTGCGTCAGCTGCATCAGCATGGGACCGGTATCGAGACCTTCGTCCATCTGCATGATGGTGATGCCCGTTTCCGTGTCGCCGGCCAGGATCGCCCTCTGGATGGGGGCAGCACCCCGCCAACGCGGCAGCAGCGACGCATGGATGTTGAGACAGCCCAGGCGCGGCGCCGACAGGACGGGCTTGGGCAGGATCAGCCCGTACGCGGCGACGACGGCGACGTCGGCGCCCAGCGCGGCGAATTCGGCCTGCGCCGCCGCGTCCTTGAGCGTCGTCGGCGTCCGGACGGGAATGTGATGCCGCAGCGCTTCCTCATGCACCGGCGCGCGCTGCTCGCGCTGGCCGCGCCCGGCCGGCCGCGGCGGCTGGCAATAGACGCATACGATCTCATGCCCGGCATCGATCAGGCGCCGGAGCGGTGGCACCGCGAAGTCCGGCGTTCCCATGTAGACGATGCGCATGGGCGGCCCCGATCCGGCTTGGGCTGCGACGTGTCAGCCGGCCGCGGCGGCCGCGGCACGACTCTTTCTCGATTTGGCGAGCTTGCGGAGGATCATGTTCCGCCGCAGCGCTGAGAGATGGTCGACGAACAACACGCCCTCGAGATGATCCATCTCGTGCTGCAGGCAAACCGCGAGCAGGCCCCTGGCATGGATCTCGCGAATTTCGTTCTCGTGATCGAGATAGCGCACCTTGACCTCGGCGGGCCGGGTCACTTCCGCGAACTGGTCCGGCAACGACAGGCAGCCTTCCTCGCACGGGACGCGCTCTTCGGAGGCCCAGATGATCTCCGGGTTGGCCAGCCGCAGCGGTTGACGCGGCTCGCCGTCGCGCGTGACGTCGATGACGATCACGCGGACCGCCTCGCCGACCTGCGGCGCCGCCAGGCCGATGCCGGGCGCGGCGTACATGGTCTCGAGCATGTCGTCCATCAGCCGGCGGATATTGTCGTCGACCTTGGCGACCGGCCGGGCCTTGACCTTGAGACGCGGGTCCGGCGCCACGAGAATTTCGCGAATTGCCATGGATGATTAGGTAGGCGGTTGCACCGGGCGGGTCAAGCACTTGAGAACGCCGAATTGCCTCACGAAAGCAGGGGCTTAATGGAGAGCCGGCACGTGCGTCGCGCGGTCCTCCGGCGGCCCGCCCGCGCGATTTGCCGCGCTGTGGCTTCGTTGCTATGGTCCGGCCGTTCACCGGCGGTTGTCCGGCTGCGCTGGCAGCGTTCATGGAGAGTCTCATGCGTCCCGCTCAGCAGTTGCGCGAAATCCTGGCCAAACCCGGCCTGCATGTCATGCCTTGCTGTTTCGATGGCCTGTCGGCGAAGCTGATTGCCGCCGCCGGTTGCAAGGTCAGCTTCATGAGCGGCTTTGCCGTCGCGGCGGCACGGCTCGGCCTGCCCGACACCGGCTTGATCTCGTTTGCGGAGATGGTCGACACGCTGCGCAACTGCTGCGCGGCGGCCCCCGACATGCCGATCATCGGCGACGGCGACACGGGCTACGGCAACGCGCTCAACGTGCAGCGGACGGTGACCGAATACGCGCGCGCCGGGGCCGCCGCCGTGATGATCGAGGACCAGATCAGCCCGAAGAAGTGCGGTCACACCAAGGGCAAGCAGGTCATCTCGCGGGCTGAGGCGCGCCTCAAGATCCGCGCCGCCGTCGAGGCCGCGCGCAAGGCCGACATCCTCGTCCTGGCGCGTACCGATGCGCGCGCGGTGCTCGGCTTCGACGAGGCATTGGCGCGCTGCCAGGATTTCGTCGAGGAGGGCGCCGACATCATCTTCCTCGAAGCGCCGGAGAGCGAGGAGGAGATGCGCCGGTTCTGCGCGACCATCAAGAAGCCGTGCATGGCGAACATGGTCATCGGCGGCAAGACGCCGGTGCTGCCGCCGGCGCGGCTCGAAGAAATCGGCTTCAAGCTCGCGGCCTATCCGGTCGTCCTCCTGTCCGCCGCGATCACCGCCATGCAGCAGGCAATCGCGGCCCTGCAGCCGAGCTCGAACGTCGCCCAGCCGCCGCAGGTTTCGTTCGAGGAGTTGAAGAAGGTCGTCGGGTTCCCGGAATATTACGAGCAGGAGGCCCGCTACGTCGCGGCCGAGTAGCGGGGCGGCAAACCGATGACGCGCCCGCGCACGCCGTTCGGCAGGCGTCGGGACGGTGACCGCGATCGCCGGCCTTGAATCTGGAGGCGGCCTTGACTTGCCGGCCGGAGTCCGGGTTTCTGTTCGCAACGAAAGACAAAGTCGGGAGGACAACGTGATGCTCAGAAAACTGACGATGTGGCTCGCGGCGATCGCCGCAACGTTGGGTGTTTCCGCCGGCACGGCGGCAAAGGCCGAAGAGATCTCCGTCACGCACTGGGGCGCGCTCATGTATGGCGCGCCTTACGCCGTGGCGCTGGAAAAGGGTCTCTTCAAGAAGAACGGAATCGAGATCACCGGCATCCTGACGTCGAAGGGCGGCGGCACGACGATGCGCAACGTGCTGGCCGGCGGCCTTCCCTACGGCGAGGTTGCGCTGTCCGCGGTCGTGGCCGCGGCGCGCGAGGGCATCGATGTGCGGATCGTCAACGCGGGCGTGCGCACCGTCGCCGACGCGCTGTGGGTGACGATGCCGAACTCCGAGATCAAGACGATCCATGACCTCGTCGGCAAGAAGATGTCGATCACCAGCCCGAAATCGGTGACCGACATGCTGACCATCATGGTGCTCGAGAAGGTCGGCATCCCGCTCGACAAGGTCGAGCGTCCGGCGCTCGGCGGCGTCGGCGCCGGGTTGACGGCGCTCGAGAGCGGCGCCGTCCAGGCCGCCGCCATTTTCGATCCGATCTGGTCGGCGCGGAAGGACAAGTACCGCCCGGTCTTCTTCGTCAAGGACATCCTGCCACCGATGACGCAGACGGTCGGCGTGACGACGGCCGAGTTCGCCAAGAGCCATCCGGACAAGCTGCGGGCGATCATTGCCGGCCGCCGCGCCGGGGTCGACTTCATCTACGCGAACCCGAAGGAAGCCGCCGAGATCTTCGCCAAGGCCTACAACCTGAAGCCCGAGGTCGCCGAGACCGCGATCCGCAACATGGTCGAGCTCAAGTACTGGAGCGCCGGCAACTTCGAGATCGACGGCATGAACGAGTTCGTCCGGGGCTTGCAGATCATCGGCGAGGTCGACGGTCCGGTCGACTGGGACAAGCTGATCGACCGCTCGTTCCTGCCGGCCGACCTGCGGGGCAGCACCTGACCCTTGCACGTGTCGGGCGACGTGAACGCACCTCATGCCGAGCTGGCCGGCGTCACCCGCATCTATCCGGGTGCCGCCGGCCGTCCGCCCCTGCATGCCCTCGGGCCGGTCGATCTCACCCTCCGCCGTGGCGAGTTCTTCTCCGTCGTCGGGCCGTCGGGATGCGGCAAGTCGACGCTGCTCGAGGTCCTTGCCGGGCTGGCGCCGGCGACCGATGGCCGGGTGACGTTCGAGGGCCGTCCGGTCGCGGGCCGGGTCCCCGAGGGCGTCGGCGTCGTGTTTCAGGAGGACGCGAGCTTTCCCTGGCTCACGGTCTGGGACAACGCGGCCTTCGGCCTGCGGCGTGCCGGCGTCGACGCCGCTGAGATCGAGCGGCGCGTCGGCGACGTGCTCAGCTTCATGGGACTCAAGGATTTCACCAAGGCCTACCCCGCTCAACTCTCCGGCGGCATGCGGCAACGCGTCTGCATCGCGCGCACGCTGGTGATGCAGCCGCGCCTGATCCTGCTCGACGAGCCGTTCGGCGCGCTGGACGCCCAGACCCGGCTGCTGATGGGCGACGAGCTCCTGCGCCTCTGGCGCCGTACGAAGGCGACCGTCCTGCTCATCACCCACGCCCTCGACGAGGCGGCGATGCTCTCGGATCGCATCGGCGCGATGTCGGCCCGGCCCGGCCGCTTCATCGATATCGTCGAGACCGGCTGGCCCGCCGAGCGCGACAGCCGCATCGTCACCAAACCCGAATTCGGCGCGATCACCGGCCGGCTGTGGCAGAGCTTGCGCGAAGAGTCGCTCAAAGCGCTCGGCCACGGACGGGCGCCGGCGGGGGCAAGCCCGGCGGCCTGATGACCCGCCTGGCCTGGATACGGATACTTCTCGTCGCCGGCTTCTTCGGCGTGCTGGAAATCCTGTGCCGGACGCGCGTGATCAAGCCGATCACGATGATCCCGCCGTCGGAGATGGTGCGCGAGCTCGGTGCGCTGCTGGCGTCCGGCAGTATCTATGATGATATCCGGCAGACATTGGCGGCGGTCGCGATCGCCCTGGTCCTGTCGGTCGCGAGCGGCTTCGCGATCGGCGTCGTGCTGCATGCGGTGCCGCGTCTTCGCCGTGCGGTCGATCCGCTGCTCGCGACCTATTACGCCGTGCCCTTCTTCGTGTTCTACCCGGTGCTGGTCGCGATCTTCGGTCTGTCGCAGTGGCCGGTGATCGTCATCGCCTTCATGTTCGCGGTCGTCGCGATGGTGATCAGTACGCTCAACGGTCTCGATCGCATCCCGCGGGTCCTGGGCAAGGTCGCGCGGGTCCACAACATGGGCGCCGTCGAAACCGCGCTCAGGCTGAAGCTGCCGGCCGCGGCGCCGCACCTGTTCACCGGCCTCAAGCTCGCGGTCGCCTATTCCTTCATCGGCGTGATCGCCTGCGAGTTCATCATGGCCGCCTCGGGTCTCGGCTACGCGATCGCCTATGCCTACAACAACTTCGACAACCGGACGATGTACGCGCTGATGCTGTTCGTGCTGGCGCTCGTGACGGCGATCAACATGGCGCTGCATGTGTGGGAGCGCCGGTTCCTCCGGCGGCGGCTGGGATGATGCGGGCGGGAAGCCGGGCCGTCGACCTGGCGCTGCTGATCGCGGCCATCGTCGCGATCTGGCAGGGCATCTACCTGCTGGCGGGCGACGCCGCGCTGAGCGCGCCGCTGGAGACCGTGCGCCACGCGGTCCAGCTGCTCGCACGGCCACGCTTCTGGCTCGACATCGGCGAGTCGGCCTATGCGTTCGCCTATGCGCTCGTCATCGCCTGGCTGGGCGGCGTGGGTGTCGGCGTGTGGCTGGGCAGTCACCGCCTGTCGGGCGAAGTCGCGGAGCCGATGCTGGTCGCGCTCTATTCCCTGCCCAAGGTGACGCTTTATCCCCTGATCCTGCTGCTGTTCGGCCTCGGCATCAGCGCCAAGATCGCGTTCGGCGCGATCCACGGCATCATCCCGGTCGCGATCTTCACCATGAACGCGATCCGCAACATCAAGCCGGTCTACGTGAAAACGGCGCGAACCATGGGGTTGTCGCCGCTCGCCACGGTCCGGACCGTGCTCGTTCCGGCCTGCCTGCCCGAAATCGTGTCGGGCCTGCGCGTCGGGTTTTCGCTGACCCTGCTCGGCGTCCTGATCGGCGAGATGTTTGCCTCCAAGCGGGGCCTTGGCTTCGTAATCATGAACGCGATCGGCCTCAACGACGTGCAGACCATGTTGGCGGTGACACTGCTGCTGTTCGTCTTCGCCGCCCTGGTCAACTCGGCGCTGCTTGCGCTCGACCGGCATCTCCACAAGCGCGTATAGTCGGCCAAGGTGCCGCTAGGGGGATTCGCCGGGCATGGATCTCGTCGCTCTGCTTGCCATCGCCGCACTCGCCGTGGCGGCGGTCAGCCTCGTCCTCGTCTTCCGTCGCGGGTCCGACCCCGAGGTCGCGCGCCTCGTCCAGGGCCAGAGCGAACTGGTCGGCAGCCTGAAGATCCTGGTCGACCAGACAACGGCCGCGCAGGCGGCCACGGCCGAGCGTCTCCAGGCCCAGGAGCGCGCCCTTTCCAAGGCGCTCGAGGAACGTTTCGCCGATATCACGCGGCGGGTCGGCGAAGCGCTGGAGAAGTCGCATCAGGCGACGAGCACGACCATCGCCGATTTGCGCGAGCGGATCGTCAAGATCGACGAGGCGCAGAAGGGCCTGGCCGAGCTCTCGTCGCACGTCATCAGCCTGCAGGACATCCTCTCCAACAAGCAGGCGCGCGGCGCCTTCGGCGAGGAGCAGCTCGAGGCGATCGTCCGCGACCAGCTGCCGCCGGCCCATTTCGAATTCCAGGCGACGCTGGGCAACCGCACCCGCGTCGACTGTCTGCTGAAGCTGCCGGCGCCGCTCGGACCGCTGGCGATCGACGCCAAATTCCCCCGCGAGGCCTATGACGCCCTGCGGAGGGCCGGCGGCGACGAGGCGGCGCGCGTCGCGGCACAGCGCGCCTTCTCGACGGCGATCATGGGCCACGTCCGCGACATCGCCGAGAAATACATCATTCCCGGTGAGACCGCGGACGCCGCGCTGATGTTCGTGCCGAGCGAGGCCGTCTACTGCGAGATCTACACCAGCATCAAGGACATCGCCGACAAGGCGCGCCGGATGCGCGTGTTCATCGTCTCGCCCACCACGCTGTGGGCAGTTCTCAATACGATGCGGGCCATTCTCAAGGACGTCCGCATGCGCGAACAGGCCGACGCGATCCAGAAGGAGGTCGGGCTTCTGCTCGAAGACATCGGCCGGCTCGCCAAGCGGGTCGAGAACCTCGAGTCCCACTTCGCGCTCGCCGAGAAGGACATCCGCGAGATCCGCACGTCGACGGACAAGATCATCCGGCGCGGCGACCGCATCCAGGACGCGGACCTCGACAGCGACACGCCACCGGTGTCGCTCGTGCCGCCTTCGGTTCAATCCAGGGCGTCCTGAGCGCGATTCCCTCGCGGCGGCGGCCGGAACGGGTCGGTGGCCGCATCCTTGCGCATCGTCTCTTTCCGATTCCGACGCGACGATCGAAGTAGCTCGCCGCTCGACCCGTCGTCCTTTTTCTTCGCCGAATCTCCCTATGGGCAGCGCAGCCGCACTTCGGCGGCGAATTAACATGTCGCCCGACTCGCCCAGCTGTCGAGTCGCTGGCGGCCGCATCGGCCCGTCGGCAGCCCGGTCAGGATCAAGCAGACCAGCGTGATTGCTCAACCTGAATCGGCAAGTAGTTCGGCGCGGCGCGAGATCCGCATCGCGATCATCGGCTGCGGCGCGCTGACGCAATTGTTCTACGCCCCCGCCCTGAAATGCATCGCGACCAAACGGCCGATCCGGGTCGTCGCGCTGATCGATCCCGTGCCGGACCGCGTCGAGGCGATCGCGAGGCACTTTCCCGAAAGCATCCGCGGCGCCGACCTTGCGGCGATCCCCGACGGCGTCGATCTGGCGATCGTCGCCTCGCCGCCCGGCTTCCATGCCGCCCAGACGATCGCGCTGGTCGAACGCGGCTTCCACGTCCTGTGCGAGAAGCCGATGGCGGGCCGGGTCGAGGAATGCGACGCGATGATCGCTGCGGCGCGTCGCGCCGGCCGGCTGCTGACGGTCGGGCACTTCAAGCGGTTCTTCGCCGCCACCCGCTGCATCAAGGATCTCGTCGACGGCCAGGCGTTCGGGCCATTGCGCGCGATCCGCTTCGTCGAGGGCGGCAAGTTCGGCTGGCCGGCGCAGTCGCGCGCCCTGTTCGAGCGGCAGAGCGGCCAGGGCGGCGTGCTGATCGACATCGGGGCACATGCATTCGATCTGATGGCGTGGTGGTTCGGCCAGCCTGCCATCATCTCGTGCCGGGACGACGCGATGGGTGGCGTCGAGGCAAATGTCCGGGTGCGGCTGGCTTTCGCCGACGGCGTCGAGGGCGAACTGGGCATGAGCCGCGACTGGGACGTTCCCAACCGCTACTTCATCCGGTTCGAGCATGGCTGGGTCGGCTGGGATCCCGTCGATGCGAATCATCTCGAACTCGGCTGGGGCAGCCGATACGCGCTCAAGGCGAGCGTGCATGAAGTCCGACGGGCGTTCGGCCAGCCGCATGCAGGCGCAGGCGCGCCCACGCGCCACCAGGCCTTCATCGAGCAGATCGAGAACGTGATGGACGCGATCGAGGGCGTTGCACCGCTGATGGTGAGCGCCGAGGACGGCCGTCGCGTCATGGCCCTGATCGAGCAATGCTACGCCCGGAGCACTTTGATCGACATGCCGTGGATGACTCCGGCCGAGTGGAACCGAGGAAACGAGCTGCGATGCACACGATCGGCATCCTAGGCGCCAACGGCTTCGTCGGAAGCCGCCTCGTCGAGAAGCTGCTGCTCGAGGACGCGGCGCGCATCGTCCCCATCGTCCGCAACTTCGCCGGTCTCGCCCGCCTGTCGCGCTTCCCGCTCGAGGCGCGGATTGCCGACGTGCTCGACGAAGCGGCGCTCGTCAAGGCGTTCAAGGGCTGCGACATCGTCGTCAACACGGTGCTGGGCCGCTACAACCAGATCGTGGCGGAGCCGCCCGTCATCTATCGCGCCGCGGAAATCGCGGGTGTCAGGCGCCTCGTGCATATGAGCACGGCATCGGTTCACGGCCAGGATCCGGCACCGGGCACCGACGAGACCACCCCGCTGCGCACCGACCAGCCGGTCCCCTACAACAACGCCAAGGTCAGGGCCGAACGCCGGTTCCGGGAGCTGCGACGCAACGGGCGCGTCGAGCTGGTGATGCTGCGTCCGGGTATCGTGTTCGGCCCGCGGGACATCTGGATCACCGGCATCGCGCGAAGCCTGGCGGCCGGCGAAGCCTTCCTGGTCGACGGCGGCCGCGGCATCTGCAACACCGTCTACATCGACAACCTCGTCCATGCGATTCGCCTGGCGATGATCAAGCCGGTCGACGGCGAGGTCTTCCTGCTCGGCGACAACGAAACGATCACGTGGGCGGAGATCTATCACTGGGTCGCGCGCGCGATCGGCGACTGTCCGCCGCCCCGGTTGCTGAACGATCCGCCGATCCGGCCCGAAGTGCGGCCGATGCTCGACCGGCTGCGCGGCATCCGGCCGCTCAAGGCTCTCTTCCGCACCATTCCGGCGGCGGTGAAGGCACACGTCCGCGGCCAGATCGGCGTGGCCCAGGGCATGGTCGCCGGCGCGCGCGCGGCGCGCCAGGCGCGCGTCAGGACCGATTGGACGCTGCCGAACGATGCGATCGGCCCCGTGCCGATCGAGACGGCCATGCTGCACCGTTGCCGCTACAAGTTCCCGTTCGCGAAGGCACGCGCGCGGCTCGGGTATGAACCGGTCGTGTCCGTCGAAGAGGGGTTGATACGGTCGATCCGGGCGCTGCGCTTCGCCGGCTTCGACATCGATGAGACCTTTGCCGAGGAACTCCGGCAGGCGCGCGGCGCGGCCGTGGCACGCGCACGCGACACCGCGGCCATGCCGGCGGCGGTGGCCGCGACGGCAGCCGCGGCGGCGCCGGCCGTCATGCCGACGCCGGCTACTCCGGCGTCTTGAGGCGGGTCTATGGCGCAGTCGGGTCGACGACCCGCGTGAGCGACAACGTGTAGGTGCAATCGTCAGGCCGCGGGTTCGGCTGCAGGGCCCGGGTGGGGGCCGTGACCGGACCGGGAATCGGCACGCCGCGGGGCGGCGGCTCGACCGGCCGATAGGTCGCGCGCTTGCGCGCCGTCGCCCGGATCGTGTTGTCGCTCACGGTTCCGTTCCACGTGTAGCCCAAGTCGCTCTGCCCGACCATGTTGCTGCCGGAAATACTGCCGCGAATGATCTGGAACTCGATCGGGAAGACGATGCGCGCATCGAATCTGTTGCCGATCACGGTGGCGCGCACCGAGCCATACGGCGGGCACTTGCCCATGCGCGAGCCTGAGAACCGGGCCCTTCCCTCATATCGAACCGGCCGTTCGAACTGATCCGGCACGCGGATCCGCCGCTCGGTCTCCTCGTCGAGCGCGCCGCGACGGTCCAGATTCTCGTCACGCGGAACCTGGGCCAGCGCCGGAATTGCGATCAGGCCCGTCGCCAGGACCGCCGCAAGCAATCTGTTCATCGTCGATCTCCTCACGCGGGCATTATTCGGAGCCCGGGCGGAACGGACAACCTGCCCGCCTCGGATACGTGGGGCGGCAGGTGGAGTACCCCTTCGGTCGAGTTCGCTCTCTTCAGCGCCGCTTCTCATCGTCGACGCGCAGCCTGCTTGCGCAGGGCCGGCACAGCCTGATAGACCCCATCGTCCTGGACGATCGCCACGATGCTCAGAAAACTCTACGACTGGACCATGCGGATGGCGGGACATCCGCGCGCGCCGTGGGTGCTCGGCGCCGTCTCGTTTACGGAGAGTTCCTTCTTTCCGATTCCGCCGGACGCGATGCTCGTCCCCATGGTGCTGGCGACGCCGTGGCGGGCCTGGTCCATCGCCGCGATCTGCACCGTCACGTCCGTGCTCGGCGGCTTCTTCGGCTATGCAATCGGCTATTTCCTGTTCGAGACCATTGGCGAGGCGGTCATCGCGTTCTACGGCCTGCAGGAAGGCTTCCAGGAATTCCAGCGGATGTTCGACGAATGGGGCACCTGGATCATCCTGATCAAGGGGCTCACGCCGATTCCCTACAAGCTGATCACCATCGCCAGCGGCGTCGCGCATTTCGACCTGCTTGCGTTCGGGCTTGCCTCGCTGGCCACCCGCGCCGGCCGTTTCTTTCTGGTCGCGGCACTGCTCAAGGCCTTCGGGCCGGCCATGCGCCAGTTCATCGAACGGTATCTGACGCTCGTCACGTCCGCCTTCGCCGTATTGATCGTCGGCGGTTTCGTTGCGCTGCACTATCTTTGATCCGGTTTCGACATGGCAACATCCCGGCCGGATATCGTGACGAATGCGCGCCTCGCCGCCGCTCTGCTGCTGGTCGCGAGCGCGGCGGTCCTGTCGGCCGCGTTCGCCTTCCAGTATCTCGGCGGTCTGGCGCCGTGCGTGCTGTGCCTGTGGCAGCGCTACCCGTACGGCGCCGTCATCGGACTGTCCGCGCTCGCGCTCGTTCTCGCCTCCCGCCGATGGGCGCCGGTGCTGCTCGCGATCTGCGGGGTGGCGTTCCTGGTCGGCGCCGGCATCGCGGCCTTCCACGTCGGTGTCGAGCAGCACTGGTGGCAGGGAACGGCCGCCTGCGGTGCGACCCAAGGGGCGGCGGCGTCGCTCGAGGCCCTCAGGGCGCAGCTGATGGCGCAACCCGTCGTCCGCTGCGACGAAATTCCCTGGGCCCTGTTTGGCATTTCGATGGCTGGCTATAATTTTGTTATATCCTTGGCGCTGGCGGCATTTTCATTCGCCATGGCTTGGCGTCTGTTTGCTGCGGCGCAACAACATAGGTGACGCGTGCCACCGCAACCTACGCTCCGTGACCGGCTGCCCGGCGATCCGAAGCGCGACGAAATCGTCGCCCGGATTCTGCGCGTCGATCACGCGGGCGAATTCGGCGCGGTGCGTATCTACGAAGGCCAGCTCGCCGTGCTCGGCAACAGCCCCGCCGGCGCCGTCGTCCGGCGTATGGCAGAGCAGGAACGGCGCCATCTCGATGCCTTCAACCGGCTGCTGCCGGCGCGGCGCGTGCGTCCGACGGCGCTTTCGCCGCTATGGCACGTGCTGGGCTATGCGCTCGGCGCGGCCACGGCAATGCTCGGCGAGCGCGCGGCGATGGCCTGCACGGTTGCGGTCGAGGAAGTGATCGACGAACATTATGCCGCGCAGGCCAGGCAGCTCGGCGACGAAGAGCCGGAGCTCAAGGACGCGATCGAGGAGTTTCGTCGCGACGAGATTGCGCATCGCGACGAAGCGATCGCGCACGAGGCGCTCCTGGCACCTGGCTACGAGCTGCTGAGCACAGCCATCAAGGCGGGATCGCGGCTGGCGATCTGGCTGTCGACGCGCATCTGACGACCTCGCCGCGCGCGTCGTTGATGACGCCGTCCATCCGCGAATTGGCCGCGTTTTTTCACAAAGCGTTCCGGAACGCGTCGTGATCCTGACACGTTGTGGCAGTACAGCTGTCTCGCAAAGTGTTTGGTTGAAGAGGGGCACGAAATATGAAATCCGGGCGCAGGGATGGAACGGACGCGCCGCCTCGGCGCGTCTCGGGTCGACTCGACGGCGAACCCAGACTCGACGAACTGCTCGACGATCCCGTCATGAAGGCGCTCATGGCGCGGGATGGCGTCGACCGCGTTGCGTTGATCGCGCTGATATCCGACGTACAGCGGCGGCTGGCAGGTCGGCGCGCCCGCACGGCTCCACAGGAGCGCGTGAATCAACTGGCGGAGGCGGGCGGGCAATGAGCGACGCGCCGCATCGGCTCCGCCGTCGAATTAGCGCGGACAAGAACATCGGCATTCCGCGCGCCTCGTAATCCCGACTTTTCATTTGGCCGCATCCGGCCGCCCGTGAGATCACGGCTTCAACTTCGACGCGATGCACCGTGGTGCATCGCGTCATTATAGTCGTCCGGCAGGTTTCACTCGCACGGGCTACGCCTCAAGAACGCATTCGTACCCTCCGGGTACACCCTAGAATGCGGCGAACCTGAGGCAGAGGACGGATGATGGCCCAACCGAAGGTGACCGTTGTCACGCCGGTGTACAACGGCGCAAGATTCCTTGCTGAAGCGATCGACAGCGTCCTCTCTCAAACCTATTCGAACTGGGAATACATCATCGTCGACAACAGCAGCACCGACGACACGCTGGCAATCGCCGAACGCTATGCCGCGCGCGATCGGCGCATCAAGGTGCATCGGGCGGCCCCTCACCTGCCCGTCATCGCCCACTGGAACCGGGCGCTCCGGCTGATTCCGGCGGACGCGGCGTACTGCAAAGAGCTTCACGCCGACGACATTCTGTTTCCGAACTGTCTTGCGGAGATGGTCGCCTTCATGGAGCAGCGCCCGCGCGTGTCGCTGGTGAGCTCCTACATCATGTACGACAACTGGGTCAGCAACAACGGCGTGCCGCTCAAGACTGACGTGCTGCCCGGCCGCGAGGTCATCCGTCGCACGGTGCTCGGCGGATGGCTCGGGAGCTGGTACGTGTTCGGCTGTCCGTCATCGGTGATGATCCGAATTTCGGCGCTGCGCGCGCTCGGCGAACCGGCCTATGACGAGAGCCTTCGACATGCCGACGTCGATCTCTGGTACCGGCTGCTGGAGGACAACGACTTCGGCTTCATCCATCAGGTCCTGTCGTGCGAGCGGACGCACGAGACGTCGCAGACCAACACCTTCACGACGCGATACAGCACGCTCGTCCTGGAGCATTTCTGCTTCCTGCGGCATTACGGCCCCAAATATGCGGACGAGCAGGATTACCGGCGGGCCCACCGCCTGCAGCTGCGGCATTATCGCCGCCGGATCGCGCGCCGGCTCGTCGGCGGCGCGGGACTCGGCTACTGGCGTATGCACCGCAAGACGCTGGCACGGTTCGGCTATCGTTTGACGGCGAAGGATGTCGCGATCGGCGCGCTCGTCGAACTCGGCCTGTGGATCGTCGACATGCGTCACGCGGCGCGTTCGGTACGCAAGCTCGCGTCGAAGATACGTCGCCGCACCAAGTCCGACGCCTCTCGGCACAAGCGATTCGCCGGCACGTCGAGGCGCTCCGTCGCGGATGGGCTTCGCCGTCTTCTTTTGAGCCGGCATCGCATACTCCGCCGGCCGTTCTATCGCTCGCTGGCGGGGGCGGACGTCCAGTCGCACGGCAGCCCGTAACGACGGCGCACGCACTGAATCCCGCGCGAACCGGTCACGCGCCGATCGTACGCGCCGGGTCAGACCGGATCGAGTTCCGTATCCCAGTACAGGAAGTCGCGCCAACTCTCGTGCAGGAAGTTGGGCGGAAAGGCGCGTCCGTTCTCCTGGAGCTCGAGCGAGGTCGGCTCATGCGGCGGCTTGCGCGGATACATCCGCGCCTCGTGCGGCAGGCGGTTTCCCTTGATGAGATTGCAGGTGCTGCAGGCCGTCACGACGTTGCGCCAGACGGTCCGGCCGCCGCGCGAACGCGGGATGATGTGGTCGAATGTCAGATCCGGCGCCGGATACGATTTCCCGCAGTACTGGCACGTGAAGCTGTCGCGCAGGAACACGTTGAACCGCGTGAACGCCGGACGGCGCGCCGTGGGCACGTATTCCTTGAGCGAGATCACGCTGGGAAGCCTCATCTCCAGCGTCGGCGAACGCACGACGCGATCGTATTCGGAGATGATGTTGACGCGATTGAGAAAGACGGCCTTGACGGCGTCCTGCCAGGACCAGATCGACAGGGGAAAGTAACTGAGGGGACGAAAGTCCGCATTCAGCACCAGAGCGGGGCAGCTCTCCAGGGACCAGGACAAACCTGAACCTCTCGCCTCTGTGGACCCCCACCAGCGCGTCGGCCCGGCAGATTTGCGCTAGCCGCCGCTAGCCCTTGATACTCGATCATTATCCAAAACACAACCTGTCGCGCATGGCAAGGCCGTGATGCCGGCGCCGGACGGCGGCGCATTACCGCAGCCGCTGCGCCAGGAACTCGCCGCCGCGGATCAGCCCCTCGTCGTCGATCGAATGGGGCAGCCCGGGGCGCGCCAACGTCTCGACGGGAATGTTCGCGTTCGCGAGCGCGGCGGCGGCGGCTTCCATTGCCGCGAACGGCACGACCGGATCGGCGTCGCCATGCACCAGCAGCACCGGCGGACGGCTCTTTGCCTCGATCGGCAGCGACTCGGCCCCGATGAGCGCGCCCGAGTATCCCACCACGGCGGCGCAGGCGCGCGCCCGGCGCGGCGCCACGTAAAGGGACATCATGGTCCCCTGCGAAAAGCCGACCAGCGCCAGCCTTTCATCCGGCAGGTTCCACTTTGCCAGTTCGTCGTCGATGAACCCCTCCAGGATCGGCGCGGCCGCCTTTATGCCCGCGAGCATCATGCCGGGGGTGCGGTCCTGCAGGCTGAACCACTGACGGCCGTAGGGCGCCATGTCGCACGGAAACGGCGCGTGCGGGGCGACGAACGCGGTGTGAGGCATCAGCCGTGCCCAATACGGCGCAAGCGAGATGAGATCGTTGCCGTCGGCGCCGAGTCCGTGCAGCAGCAGCACAAGGGATCGCGGCGGACCGCCGGCCGCGGGGCCGAAGCGCGGCCCGTCGAGCGTGAACATCTGAGGCATCGTTCTCCCCGTCTTGCGATTCCGGCGCCGTTCCTACCTTATTCGCCGTGCTAATGTCATGCTCATGCCCGCCCCCGCCGTTCCCGTCGTGACCCGATTCGCGCCGTCGCCCACGGGGCGGCTGCATCTGGGGCACGCCTACGCCGCGCTGTTCGCGTGGCGCGCGGCGCGCGAAGCCGGCGGCCGGTTTCTGTTGCGGATCGAAAACATCGACGCGACACGATGCCGCCCCGAATTCGAAGCCGCAATCGACGAGGATCTCGCCTGGCTCGGCCTCGACTGGGAGAAGCCGGTGCGCCGGCAGTCCGAACATTTTGCGGAATACGCGGCGGCGCTCGATAGCCTGAAGGCGCGCGAACTGATTTATCCCTGCTTCTGCACGCGCGCCGAAATCCGCGCCGAGATCGCCCGTGCCGGCGCGGCGCCCCACGGCAATGACGGGCCGGTCTATCCGGGAACGTGCCGGCGACTGGACGATTCGGAGCGTGCACGGCGTATCGCCGAGGGCCGGCCCTATGCCCTGCGTCTCGACGTCGCCAAGGCCCTTGCCCTGACCGGACCGCTGACGTGGTTCGACCGCGAACGCGGCACGGTGCCGGCGGACCCGCAGTCGCTCGGCGACGTGGTGCTTGCCCGCAAGGAAACGCCGACGAGCTATCACCTGTCGGTCACGGTCGACGATCATCGTCAGGGCGTCACGCTCGTGACGCGCGGCGAGGATCTTTTCGCCGCGACGCATATTCACCGGCTGCTGCAGGCGCTCCTCGGCTTTCCGACGCCGGTCTATCATCACCACCGCCTCGTGACGGGGCCAGGCGGCGAGCGGCTTGCCAAACGCGCCGGCGCGCCGACCCTCAAATCCCTGCGCGAGGCCGGCCGCACGCCCGCGCAGGTCCGCGCGATGGTCGGATTCTAGAAGCGGCTAGCTCCGCAGCCGCCGCACGATTTCAAGATAGTCCGGGTGCTCCGGCGGCAACACGCCGTGCCGGACGAGGAAGTCGATGATGACGAGGTTGCAGTTGAACTTGAACTCCTGCGTGTCGCGGACGACCGCCGCAACCTTGTCGATCGGCCAGAGCATGAAGGCTTCGATCTCGCCGTCCGTATTCCGCGGCGTGAAATCGTCCGGCAGTTCCAGGTCGTAGCAGAACTGCACGTCGGGCTTGAGCCCGTCCGGCGCTTCGACGCAGTAGGTGATGGCCCCGACGGCATGGGCGCGCCGCGCCAGCGCTTCCGGAATGTCGGCCTCCTCCCGGCATTCCTTGATCAGGTTGTCCATGAGACCGATGCCGATCGGCTGTCCGCCCGCGACCATGTTGTCGAGCATGCCCGGATAGGTGTGCTTGTCCCGTGCCCGCCGCGCGATCCACATGTGGAGGCCATCTGGCCGGCGGACATAGCCGTTCATATGGACGCCGTATGCCCGGATGCCGAAATGCGGGACCGCCGCCCGTTCGATCTTCAGAAGCGGCGGACCGCCGAACGAGAGGCCGACCGGATAGTATTCATCGCGCCGGCCGCGGATCGTGCCCTCGGCCTCGAGGGTCTTCACGACGCGATCGACCGCCGCCGTACGCGTCTCGAAATCGGCGAGCCGATCCAGGAGACGGACCGTATCGTGACCGACGTCGAACACGTCCCGGAACGCGGCGAGCCGTTCGGCGAACGCATGCCGGATCCATCCCACGCGCTGGCCGGCCACGACGAACGGCCGGAAATTCGCAAGGTCATGGCTGTTGCATTCGTTGATGCGGTCGAGGAACGACATCGGATGGCGCAGCGCGTCCGTCTGGTCTTGAGCGATCGGCCGCGTATATAACACGGTCGTCATGTCCGGCGCTTCTCCACCATTACCCGACCGCATCCACCTTCTGCGCACAGCGGCCGAAGCGGCGCGGGCCGCGGACGTCCTGCTGGCGGCGGCGCGCCGCGCCGTCAGGACGCTCGTCGCCCCGGACGGTGCCGTCGATCCCGCGCTGCTGGAACGGCACCAGTTCGCCGCGCACGGCTTCGCCTGGATGGCGACATACGTTGCGGCGCTCGATGCCATGCGCGCCTGGGCCGAGCGTCTCGAGGCCACCGGCGGCCTTGCCGAACGCGAGGCGCTGATTCTGGGCGCCGCGTTCGGTGAGTATCTGGCGCAGCTTGCCGGCGGCATCGTCATGAGCCAGGGCGAGATCTTCCGGCCGGCGGCGCTCGGCATCGACGATGCGCTCGCCGCCTTCGCCGCCGACCGGTCCGTCGCGACGCTGATCCGGACGGGAAACACCGACGCGGTGCGTGCCCGGCTCGTCGAGCTGATCGAGGCCGAGGACGTCGGCGCCGCGGCGCTCGACGATCCGACGCTCGACCTGATCGGCGATCAGATCGGCCGCTTCGCGGCCGAGCGCGTCGCGCCCCATGCGCAGGACTGGCACCGGCGGGACGCGCTCATTCCGCTCGACGTGATCGAGGCGATGGCCGAACTCGGCGTCTTCGGCCTGACCGTGCCGGAGGAATATGGCGGGCACGGTCTGGGCAAGGTCGCGATGTGCGTCGTGACCGAGATCCTGTCGAAGGCCTCGCTCGGCGTCGGCTCGCTCGGCACGCGTTCCGAGATCGCCGCCGAGCTGATCCGGCTCGGCGGCACGGAGGCGCAGAAGCGGCATTATCTGCCGCGCATCGCCGACGGCACATGCCTGCCCACCGCCGTGTTCACAGAGCCGGACACGGGATCGGACCTCGGCGCCATCCGCACCCGCGCCGTGCGGGACGGCGACGTCTACCGGATCACGGGGGCGAAGACCTGGATCACGCATGCCGCGCGTGCCGATCTGATGACGCTTCTCGCGCGTACCGATCCGTCCGAGCCCGGCCACAAGGGCCTGTCGATGTTCCTGGCCGAAAAGCCGCGCGGGGACGACGCCGATCCGTTCCCGGCGCCCGGCATGTCGGGCGGCGAGATCAGGGTGCTCGGCTATCGCGGCATGAAGGAGTACGAGATCGCCTTCGACGGCTTCGCGGTGCCGGCGGCCAATCTTCTGGGCGGCGTCGAGGGGCAAGGCTTCCGCCAGCTGATGGCGACGTTCGAGTCGGCGCGCATCCAGACCGCGGCCCGCGCGGTCGGCGTCGCCGAGAGCGCCTGCGCGCTGGCGCTGGCCTATGCACGCGAGCGCAAGCAGTTCGGCAAGCCGATCGTCGCCTTCCCGCGCGTGTACGGCAAGATCGCGTGGATGGCGGTGGAGACGAACATCGCGCGCCAGCTCGCCTACGCGGCGGCCCGGGCGAAGGACAGCGATCGCCGCTGCGACATCGAGGCCGGCATGGCCAAGCTGCTGGCGGCGCGCGTGGCCTGGGCGGCGGCGGACAACGCCGTGCAGGTGCATGGCGGCAACGGCTATGCGGAGGAATATGCGGTCAGCCGCGTTCTGGTCGATGCGCGCATCCTCAACATCTTCGAGGGTGCGGCCGAGATCCAGGCGCAGGTGATCGCGCGCGGGCTGTTGTCGGGTCGGAACTGACGTCGCCGTTTGGAACCCCGCCGGCATGACCCAGGTCGGCGGCAACACGCGGACATTCCCGATGCGTCTCGCGGTTCGCCTCTTCCTCTGCCTCGTCTGGCTGCTCGTCCTCGCAGCACCTGGTACGGCGCGCGACCGGCCGGACGGGCCGCTTCGCGATTTCGCCATCGCCCTCGGCCTGCGTGACGTCGATGCGTTCGTCGAGACGGTGGTGAGCCTGCGCCGCGACGGGCGCCTGCCGGCGCGCTACATGACCAAGGCCGAGGCCGCGCGCGCCGGCTGGCGGCCGGGCGACGACCTGTGCCGCATCGCGCCCGGCAGGGTGATCGGCGGCGACCGCTTCGGCAACCGCGAACGCCGGCTGCCGGTGGCGAACGGGCGCGTCTGGCGCGAGGCCGATCTCGATTTCACCTGCGGGCGCCGCGGTGCGCGGCGTCTCGTGTGGTCGAACGACCGCCTGATCTTCGTGACCGTGGATCACTACCGAACGTTCCACGAGGTGCCGGAATGAGACGGATCGTCCTCGATGGCACCGCCGACTCGCTCGAGGCGGTGTACGACAGGCTCGCGGCGGCGCTCGATCTGGGGCACGCGTTCGGCCGGAACCTCGATGCGCTGTGGGACGTGCTGACGACCGACGTCGCCGGCCCCGTCGAGATCGTCTGGCGCGATCATCGCATGGCCGAGCGGCGGCTGGGCGCGGATTACGGCCGGCTGCTCGACCTGTTCCGGGACGTGGAGCGCGAGCGCGCCGATTTCCGGCTGGTGCTGGCATAGCACTGGGCTGGACCCTGCCGACGGTTCCGGCCGTCGCACCGCGATCTGCACTGCGCGGCGCGCCCCCCGCTGGCCGTCCCCGACCGCGTTCTGTATGTTGGGGCGATGCAGATCCTGATCGACGTCCTGCCGTATCTCATCGGCGCAACCTTGCTTGCCGTACTCGCCACGCTGTTCACGGGCGTCGTCGGCATGGCGAAGGGCGGCGAGTTCAATCGCCGCTACGGCAATCGGCTGATGCGCCTTCGCGTCGGATTGCAGGCGCTGACGATCGTGCTGTTTCTGCTATACGTGGTGCTCGTTCGCTTGTGAGGTGCTGCCATGGTGCGACTGACCCGCATCTACACGCGCGCCGGTGACAAGGGCGAAACGTCGCTCGGCGACGGCACGCGCGTGCCCAAGCATGACCTCAGGGTTGCCGCCTACGGCACGGTCGACGAGGCCAATGCGACGGTCGGCCTTGCGCGTCTCCACACGGTCGGCACCGATGCCGACCCGATGCTCGCCCGGATTCAGAACGACTTGTTCGATCTGGGCGCCGATCTTTGCCGACCGGAATCGCCCACGGCGAAACGGCCGGCGCTGCGCATCACGCAGGCGCAGGTCGATCGGCTGGAACGCGAAATCGATGCGATGAACGAGCGGCTGAAACCTCTCGAGTCATTCGTCCTGCCCGGCGGCACGCCGGCCGCCGCCTATCTGCATCTGGCGCGCACCGTGACGCGCCGCGCCGAACGGCTGATGACCGAGCTCGCAACGCACGAGCCGGTCAATCCATGCGCGATCGCGTATATCAACCGGCTGTCGGATCACCTGTTCGTGCTCGCGCGGCATTTGAACGACGATGGGGCGGCCGACGTGCTGTGGCAGCCGGGGCAGAACCGGTAGCCGCGGCGACGCCGACCGCGGCGCAACCGCGAAGACGCAATCCCGAAGGTTCATGATCCGCCCTCGCGACGGCGGCTCGGCCCCCCAAGGGGCGCACGGCGCGTTGACATGACCCTGCCACGGTCCTATTTTGCGCCTGCGAAGAAGAACCAGAAAAAGCTGGAAACGCTTTTTCCTCAAGAACCTAACGGAGTTCCATGAAGGTCCTGGTCGCCGTCAAGCGGGTGGTGGATTTCAACGTCAAGGTCCGCGTGAAGCCGGATGGCAGCGGCGTCGAGACGGCGAACGTCAAGATGTCGATGAATCCGTTCGACGAGATCGCGGTCGAGGAAGCCGTCCGCCTCAAGGAGCGCGGCGTGGCGAGCGAGATCGTCGCCGTATCGATGGGGCCGAGCCAGGCGCAGGAGACGATCCGCACCGCGCTGGCGATGGGGGCGGACCGCGGCATCCACGTGCTGACGGACGCCGAACTGCAGCCGCTCGCCGTCGCCAAGCTGCTGAAGGCGATCGTTGCGAAGGAGAATCCGCGCCTGGTCATCCTGGGCAAACAGGCGATCGACGACGACTGCAACCAGACGGGCCAGATGCTGGCCGCCCTGCTCGGCTGGCCGCAAGGCACCTTCGCCTCGAAGCTGGTCATCGCCGGCGCCGAGGCGGACGCGCTCGATGTCACGCGCGAGATCGACGGCGGTCTCGAGACCCTGCAGCTGAAGCTGCCGGCCGTCATCACCACCGACCTCCGCCTCAACGAACCGCGCTACGCCAGCCTGCCGAACATCATGAAGGCGAAGAAGAAGCCGATCGAGCAGCTGACGCCCGAGGCGCTCGGCGTCGACGTCGCCCCGCGCCTCGTGACCCTCAAGGTCGAAGAGCCGCCGAAGCGCAAGGCGGGCATCAAGGTCAAGGACGTCGCCGAACTGGTCGACAAACTCCAGAACGAAGCCAAGGTCATCTGACATGTCCGTCCTCGTCGTCGCCGAGCACGATAATTCCGGCCTCAAGGCCGCCACGCTCAACACCATCGCGGCCGCCGCGAAGCTCGGCCCCGTCGAGGTGCTCGTCGCCGGGCAGGGTTGCCGCGCGGTGGCCGAGGCGGTCGCGAAGGTGGACGGCGTCGCCAAGGTGTGGCTCGCCGACGATGCCGCCCTTGCCCATGGCCTCGCCGAGAATCTGGCCCCGGTCGTCGTGAAGCTGGCCGAGCGATACAGCCACGTGCTCGCCCCGGCCTCGACCTTCGGCAAGAACCTGATGCCGCGCGTGGCGGCACTCCTCGACGTCGCGCAGGTGTCCGACATCGTCGGCATCATCGACGCCGACACGTTCGTACGGCCGATCTATGCCGGCAACGCGATGGCGACGGTGCAATCCAAGGACCGCATCAAGATCGTCACCGTGCGCGGCACGGCGTTTCCGGCGGCCGCCTCGTCCGGCGGCAACGCCGGGATCGAAACCGTCGATGCCGCGGGCGACAGCGGGCTGTCGCGCTTCGTCGGCCAGGAGCTGTCGCGCTCCGAACGCCCCGAGCTGACCTCCGCCCGGATCATCGTCTCGGGCGGCCGCGGCATGGCGTCGGGCGAGAACTTCAAGACGTATCTCGAGCCGCTGGCCGACAAGCTGGGGGCGGCCGTCGGGGCCTCGCGCGCGGCGGTCGATGCCGGGTTCGTGCCCAACGACTATCAGGTCGGCCAGACCGGCAAGGTGGTGGCCCCCGATCTCTACATCGCCGTTGGCATCTCGGGCGCGATCCAGCATCTCGCCGGCATGAAGGACTCGAAGGTCATCGTCGCGATCAACAAGGACGAGGAGGCACCGATCTTCCAGGTCGCCGACTACGGCATCGTCGGCGACCTGTTCAAGATCGTGCCCGAACTGACCAACGCGCTTCCGGCGAAGCGCTGATCACGAACCGTTTTCGAAGAGGTTTTCATCATGAAGACGATCGGCATCATCGGCGCAGGCCAGATGGGCAACGGCATCGCGCATGTCTGCGCACTGTCGGGCTATGACGTGCGTCTGCTGGACGCCAACGCGGAAGCGCTGCCCAAGGCGCTCAACACGATTTCCGGCAACCTGGACCGTCAGGTTTCGCGCGGCAAGATCAAGGCCGAGGACAAGGATCAGGCGCTCAAGCGCATCAAGACCGGCACCGACTACGAGATGTTCCGCGATTGCGATCTCGTGATCGAGGCGGCGGTCGAGAACGAAGCGGTCAAGCGCGAGGTCTTCAAGAAGCTCTGCCCGGTGCTGAAGCCCGAGGCGCTGATCGCGACGAACACGTCGTCGATCTCGATCACGCGCCTCGCTGCGGCCACCGACCGGCCGGCGAAGTTCATGGGCGTGCATTTCATGAATCCGGTGCCGGTGATGCAGCTCGTCGAGCTCATCCGCGGCATCGCCACCAGCGAGGAGACGTTCCAGGCGATCAAGGAGCTGACGCTGAAGCTCGGCAAGACGCCGGCCGTCGCCGAGGACTTCCCGGCCTTCATCGTCAACCGCATCCTGCTGCCGATGATCAACGAGGCGGTCTACACGCTCTACGAAGGCGTGGGGAACGTCGAATCGATCGACACGGCGATGCGGCTCGGCGCCAACCACCCGATGGGCCCGCTCGAGCTCGCCGACTTCATCGGGCTCGACACGTGCCTTGCCGTCATGCACGTGCTGTACGACGGCCTGGCGGATTCCAAGTACCGCCCGTGCCCGCTGCTGGTGAAATACGTCGAAGCAGGCTGGCTCGGCCGCAAGACCAAGCGCGGCTTCTACGACTATTCGGGCGAGAAGCCGGTCCCGACCCGGTAGCGGCGATTTTGAATCACCCGGAACGCGAAGGACACCAAAGGCGATGCGCCCGGCGCGCGCCGGGCGCGGCCCCCTGGTGCTCCTGAGGGTTCGATCCTCGCTGGTCGTCGATCTTCGGCGGAACTCAGCCGGCCGGTGCCACGTAGTGGCGGATCAGCGCCTCGGCGGCGGGTGAATCCCACGCCGCCGCACCTTCGAGACGGCCGACCTCGCGGCCCTGCGCGTCGATCAGGATCGTGGTCGGCAGGCCGCGCACGCCGAAGGCCCGCATCGATTCGTTCGAGCGATCGAGATAGATCGGAAGCCCGCGGAGGCCGAGCTTCGCGAGGAACGGTTCGACGACATTGCGGCCCTGACGGTCGACGGAAACGGCAACAACCGTGAATCCCGGCCCGCCCAGGCGGGCGTGCAGGCGCTCGAGCGCCGGCATCTCCTCGACGCACGGCGCGCACCATGTCGCCCAGTAATTGAGCAGCACCACGCGCCCGGCGAAGTCGGCAAGCGTGCGTTCGGTGCCGTCGAGGTCGACGAACCTGATCGCCGGGGCCGGCTTTGGCGCTGCCTGCGCCGTGAATTCGGCAATCTGCCCGCGAAAGGCCGGCGGGGCGTCGCCGGCGGGCGGGGCAAGCAGGCCGGCGCCGAAACCGGCCGCGGCGAGGATCGCCGCGCCGGCGAGGCCACCGAGGAGGACACGCCGCCGAAACAGGCGTCTCATGCGCCCGCCCTCGCCGCCTGGGCCGAAATCTTCGGCCCCCGTATATCCCCGGTCGGTTTCCGCATCAGGCTTCACCCTTTGCTTGTCGAAAGGCAAGCCGGCTCTCTATAACGGCGGTGCCCCCAGCCCAGGTCAGGTAATGCCCCGCAACACCAAGCGCAATGCCAATCGCAATACCAAGGCGAACGCCCTGTGGGGCGGACGTTTTGCCGCAGGCCCGGCCGCCATCATGGCCCGGATCAACGCGTCCATCGACGTCGACCGGCGCCTCTATGCCGAAGACATCGCCGGGTCGAAGGCGCATGCCGCCATGCTGGTCAAGCAAGGGATTCTGTCGGCGGCGGACGGCGCCCGGATCCGGCGGGGCCTCGACCGCATTCTGGCCGAGATCGAGTCCGGCAGGTTCCGGTTCAAGACCGAGCTCGAAGACATCCACATGAACATCGAGGCGCGGCTCGCCGAGCTGATCGGGCCGGCGGCCGGCCGCCTCCATACGGCACGCTCGCGCAACGACCAGGTGGCGACGGATTTCCGCCTGTGGGTGCGCAGGACCATCGACGCGCTCGACGAACAGATGCGGACGCTGCAGCGGGTGCTGCTCGACAAGGCCGAAGCCCATGCGGCCGCCGTGATGCCCGGCTTCACCCACCTGCAGCCGGCGCAGCCCGTGACGTTCGGGCACCATCTGCTGGCCTATGTCGAGATGATCGGCCGCGACCGCGGCCGGCTTGCCGACTGCCGCCGGCGGCTGAACGAATGTCCGCTCGGCAGCGCAGCGCTGGCCGGCACGTCGTTCCCGATCGACCGTGCGGCGACGGCGAAGGCGCTCGGCTTCGACCGGCCGACGGCCAATTCGCTCGATGCCGTGTCGGACCGCGACTTCGCGCTCGAGTTCCTGTCGGCCACGAACATCGCGGGCGTACATTTGTCGCGCCTCGCCGAAGAGCTGGTGCTGTGGACGACCCCGCAGTTCGGTTTCGTGCGCCTGTCGGACGCGTTCACCACCGGCAGCTCGATCATGCCGCAGAAGCGCAACCCGGATGCCGCCGAGCTGATCCGCGCGAAGACCGGCGTGCTCCTCGGCGCGCTCGTCGGCCTTACCACCGTGATGAAGGGCCTGCCGCTCGCCTATTCCAAGGACATGCAGGAGGACAAGGCCAAGGTGTTCGAGGCGGCCGATGCGCTGGCGCTGGCGCTGGCCGCGATGGCCGGCATGATCGACGACATGACCGTGGACGAAGACGCCATGCGGCGCGCCGCCGGGGCCGGATATACGACCGCGACCGATCTCGCCGACTGGCTCGTGCGCGCGGCGGGTCTCCCGTTCCGCGCAGCACATCACGTCACCGGCCGCATCGTCCGCCTCGCCGAAGAGAAGAACGTCCCGCTCGAGGAACTGTCGCTCGAGGACATGCGCCGCATCGACCGCCGGATCACCAAAGCCGTGTTCTCTGTCCTCGGCGTCGACAAATCCGTCGCCAGCCGCACGAGTTTCGGCGGAACGGCCCCGGTCAACGTCGCCCGCGCCGTCAAGGCGGCGCGCAAGAGGTATTTATGACCCGTCGCGCGCTGCTCGCCGCCCTGCTCGCCGCGTTCGGGCTGTCGCTCGGTGCCTGCGGCCGGCGGGGACCGCCGACGCCGCCCGAGGATGCCGATCCGAACGCGCCGCGGCGTTACCCGACGCGCTGATACGTAAGGACAACCATGAACGACTTCGCCTATCGCGGCGGCATCCTCCATGTCGAGGACGTTTCGCTCGCGGCCATCGCGGAACGGGTCGGTACGCCCGCCTATGTATATTCGGCGGCGACGCTCGAGCGCCGCTTCAAGGCCTTTGCCGCGGCCTTCGACGGCGTGCCGGCAACGATCTGCTACGCCGTCAAGGCGAACTCCAATCAGGCGGTGATCGCCACCCTTGCCCGGCTCGGCGCCGGCGCCGACGTCGTGTCGGAAGGCGAGCTCAGGCGCGCGATCGCCGCGGGCGTGCCGGCGAGCAGGATCGTCTTCGCCGGCGTCGGCAAGACCGCGCGCGAGATGGCGGCGGCACTCGATGCCGGCATTCTCCAGTTCAACGTCGAGTCCGAGCCGGAGCTGCGGCTTCTGTCGGAGGTCGCGGCGGGACGGGGCGTGCGCGCGCCCGTCGCGCTGCGCATCAACCCCGACGTCGACGCGCGCACGCATGCGAAGATCACGACGGGCAAGACCGAGAACAAGTTCGGTATCGAGATCACGCGCGCCCTCGACGTCGCCCGGCTGGCGGCCAGCCTTCCCGGCATCGCGCTCCAGGGCCTTGCCGTCCATATCGGCTCGCAGCTGACGTCGGTCGAGCCGTATCGCGCCGCCTTCGCGCGGCTGGCGGAACTCGCCCGCACGCTGCGCTCGCACGGCCTTCCCGTGCGCCGGCTCGATTTCGGCGGCGGGCTCGGCGTCGTCTACAAGGACGAGACGCCGCCGGATCTGGGCGCCTACGCCCAGGCGGTTCGCGATGCCGTGCGCGGGCTCGACGTCGATGTCGTGCTCGAGCCGGGGCGCTACCTCGTCGCCGATGCCGGCGTCCTCCTCGCGCGCGTGGTGTATGTGAAGGACGGCGCATCCAAGCGCTTCGTGATCGTCGATGCCGCCATGAACGATCTGATCCGGCCGACGCTCTACGAGGCGTGGATGTCGATCCGTCCGGTCGCGGCGCCGGCGCCCGATGCCCCGCTCGCGCCCGTGGATGTCGTCGGACCGATCTGCGAGACCGGCGATTACCTGGCGCTCGGTCGCGCCCTGCCTCCGCTTGCCGCAGGTGACCTGATCGCGGTCGGATCGGCCGGGGCCTACGGCGCCGTGATGTCGTCGGCCTACAACACGCGGCCGCTCGTGCCCGAAATCCTGGTCAAGGGCGACCAGATCGCGACCGTCCGGCCGCGCCAGACGATCGACGCGCTGATCGCCGCCGACCGCCTGCCGCCATGGCTGGAACTCACGAAAGTCTAGCGCCGTTTCCCCGGCCGTAAGCGCCGGGGTGGACCACCAGGCCGGCGTCTGGCAGACTGGTGGTCGGCACTTGGCACCGCAGGGCAAGGGGACGCGTTGGCTCGGACGGTTTCCGCCCCTGCCTCATGAAAATGAGCTTGAAATCAATAAGAACGAGCTTGAGCGAGTCCGTCTTGGCTGGGCTTGTCGAGGCCGGTCACGGCACGCGAGGTGATTTTGAGACAAACTGAGGCGCGCGATTCGGCGTCGCATGGCGTGATCGACGGGCTGCTTCGGCGGCGCCTGCTGTTCGCGCGTGCCGCGCTCGCGTGGGAGGCACTGTGGCCCGCCCTGTGGCCCAGCGTTGCCATTGTCGGATGGTTCGGGGTCGTCGCCCTATTCGATCTGCTGCCTCTATTGCCCGGCTGGCTGCATGCCGCCGTGCTGGCCGCCTTTGCCGCCGGGCTGGTGTGGAGTCTGTACCGGGCGCGCCATGCCTTCCGCATCCCGGACGAAGACCGTGCGCGTCGGCGACTCGAGCTCGCGAGCGGCATGACCCATCGTCCGCTCACGACGTTGAGCGACGGGCTTGCCGGCGGCCGGTACGACCGGATGGCCGAGGCGCTGTGGCAGGCGCATCTCGCGCGGGTGCGCCGGACGCTCAAGACGCTGCGAGCCGGCTGGCCGGCGCCGGGCCTGCCGAAACGCGATCCGTGGGCGCTGCGCGCCGTCCTCCTCCTGGTCCTCGTCGTCGGAATCGGTATCGCCGGCAATGATGCGGGCGCGCGGCTGGAGCGGGCGCTCCGCCCCGGCGCCGCGGTGGCGGCCGTACCGCCGGGCCTGCTCGACCTTTGGATCACGCCGCCCGAATATACGGGTCTGCCCCCGCTCCTGCCGCGCAGCGAGCCGGGTGCCCCGACCGAAACCGAAATCGTCGTCCCCAGCGGCAGCAGGCTCCTCGCCCAGGTCTCGGGCGGCCGCGGCGTGCCGAAGCTCGTCATCGACGACAAGCGGACCGACTTCACGGCCGTCGACAACAAGGCCTATCGCCTGACCGGCACGATCGATCAGGGCACGCGCCTCGCCGTCGAGCAGAACGGCAAGCCGCTCGGAAGCTGGACGATGCGGGTGGTGCCCGACAAGCCGCCGCATGTGGAGTTCGCGAGCGCGCCGGCGCGGACGCAACGCGCCGCGCTGCGCCTCGAATACGCGGCGACCGACGACTATGGCCTCACCAGCGTCGCTGCCACGATCCGAAGGGCCGAACTGCCCGAGGGCGTGACCGCCGACCCGGTCGAGCTGCCGCTGCCGCTGCCCGGCCAGCGCCTCAAGGAAGCCAAGGGACAGAGTTTCCATGACCTGACGGCGCACCCGTGGGCCGGGCTTCCGGTCGTCGTCCAGCTCAAGGCCACCGATGCCGCCGGGCTGGTCGGCATGTCGGACGAGGTCCGCATGGTGCTGCCGGAGCGCGTCTTTCAGCACCCGGTCGCCCGCGCCATCATCGAGCAGCGCAAGACCCTCGTCGCCGATCCCGCGCAACGCGCGACGGTGAGCCGGGCGCTGACAGCGATCGCATCGATTCCGGCCCAGTACCACGATGACGTCGTCGTGTTCCTCGCGCTGCGGATGGCGTCGATCCGTCTTCTGCGCGACGAGTCCGCCGCGGCCACCGACGCCGTGCAGGCGCTGTTGTGGGACACGGCGCTGCGCATCGAGGATGGACGGCTGTCGCTGGTCGAGCGCGAGCTTCGCGAGCTTCAGGAAAAGCTGCAGCAGGCGCTGGCGAACAACGCGCCGGATTCGGAAATCGAACGGCTGATGCAGGAGCTGCAGCAGGCGATCGACCGATATCTCCAGGCCATGCTGGAGAACGCCCAGCGCAATCCGAACGCGATGCAGAACCAGCCGATCGACCGCAACGCCATGCGGATCGAGCGGCGCGACCTGCAGCGCATGCTGGACCGGGCGCGCCAGCTGGCGCGAACCGGCGCGAAGGACGCCGCGCGCGAGCTGCTCGCGCAGCTCCAGCAGATGCTGGAGAACCTGCGCGTCGGCCAGAACATGGCGGGCCAGCAGCCGGGCGGCTCGGAGGCGCAGCAGATGTTGCGCGGCCTGCAGGACCTGATGCAGCGCCAGCAGAACCTGACCGACCGTACGTTCCGCCGGACGCAGCAGGGACGCCTCGGTCAGCGCGGCATGCCCCAACCGGGCCAGCGCGGCATGCCGGGCCAGCGCGGTCAGCAAGGCCAGCAGGGTCAGCAGGGTCAGGAGCCGGGCGAAGGCGACATGATGGGCGACGGCGCCGAGCAGGAGGCGCTGCGCCGCATGCTGGGCGATATCATGCGCGGCATGGCCGAACAGATGGGTGATGTGCCCGGCGGCTTCAGCCGCGCCGAGCGCGCCATGCGCGATGCGGTCGACGCGCTCGGCCGCAATGCGCCGGGACAGGCGCTGCGGCCGCAGATGGAGGCGATGGAGCAGCTTCGGGCCGGCGCGCGCGAAATGATGCAGCAGATGATGCAGCAGATGGGCCAGGGACCAGGCGACGGCGAGGCGCCCGAGGCCGATCCGCACATGACCCAGAACCGGGATCCGGCCGGCCGGCCGCTCAACGGCCTGGGCGGGCTCGACGGCCGCGACGTGCAGATTCCCGAGGAGGCCGACGTCCAGCGCTCGCGCGAGATCCTGGACGAGCTGCTGCGCCGCGCCGGCGAGCGCTTCCGCCCGACCATCGAGCGCGAATACATCGACCGGCTGCTGAAACGGTTCTAGCCGGCACGAGGCGACACCGCTGCTGTCGGCCCGCCCGCGGGATCGATGCGTGAGACCTTGCGCCTCAGTCCTGCTTCGCCTGCACGATCGAACGGCGGATCTGGCGCGCGCGCGCGAACACGCGCTGCAACGTCTCGCCGTCGCCGAAGCGGATCGCCTTCTGCAGCAGGGCGATATCCTCGTAGAGGCGCCCGAGCATCTCCAGCACCGCCTCGCGATTGGTCAGGAACACGTCGCGCCACATGATCGGATCGGAGGCGGCGACGCGGGTGAAGTCGCGGAAACCGCTCGCGGCGAACTTCACGACCTCGGCCTTCATGTGGGCCTCGAGATCGCTCACGGTATTGACGATCGTGTAGGCGATCAGATGCGGCACGTGGCTGGTGATCGCCAGCACCCGATCATGATGCTGCGCGTCCATCGTCACGATATGCATGCCGGCGCGCTGCCACAGGCCGGCGACGCGGTCGACGGCGGCGGGCGATGCCCCGGAGGGCGGCGTCAGGATGCACCAGCGCCCCTTGAAGAGATCGGCAAAACCGGCCTCGGGCCCGGAATTCTCGGTCCCCGCGACCGGATGGCCAGGCACGAAATGCACGCCCTTGCGCAGCTTCGCGCCGAGATCGGTCAGCGCCACCTGCTTGACCGAGCCGACGTCCGAGAGAATTGCCCCCTTCTTCATGCGGGGCCCGATGGCAGCACCGATCGCGGCGTAGGTCGAGACCGGCGTGCAGACGACGACGAGATCGGCGCCGGCAACCGCCGTCGCCGCGTCGGCCTCGACGTCGTCGGCGAGGCCGAGCTCCTTCACCTTGGCCCGGACGCCGGCGTCGGTGTCGCAGGCGACGACATGGCGGGCGATGTGGTCACGCCGGATGACGCGCGCGAGCGACGAGCCGATCAGGCCGAGCCCGATCAGGGTGACACGGTCGAACAGCGGACCGGCGCGACGGGACTTCTTCATGCCATGAACTCGGCGAGCGCCGCCACCACGGCACGCATCTCGTCCTCGGTTCCGATCGTGATGCGCAGGTGATCAGGGAGGCCGTAATTCGCCACGGCGCGCGGGATGATGCCGCGCGCGTTGAGATGCGCGTTGGCGGCCGCCGCCGTCTTGGGCCCCGTCTTGGGGAATTCGACCAGCACGAAGTTGCCGACGCTGGGCACGACCTTGAGCCCCAGCGCCGTCAGCTGCTGCGTCAGCCACGGCAGCCAGACGTCGTTGTGCGCCCGGCTGCGGTCCATGAACGCGAGATCCTCGAGCGCGGCGATGCCGGCCGCCTGCGCGGGCGCCGACACGTTGAACGGCCCGCGCACCCGGTTGAGCACGTCCGCCACCGCCGGCGGACAATACGCCCAGCCCAGGCGCATGCCGCCCAGCGCGAAGATCTTCGAGAAGGTGCGGGTCATGACGACGTTGTCGCCGACGTCGACGAGCTCGGCCCCCGCCGAATAGTCGTTGCGCGAGACGTATTCCGCGTATGCCGCGTCGATCACGAGCAGGACGTGCGGCGGCAGGCCGTCGCGCAGCCGCCGCAGCTCCGCGGCGGACAGGAACGTGCCGGTCGGATTGTTCGGATTGGCGAGGAAGCAGATCTTCGTCCGTTCATTGGCCCGCGCGATCAGCGCGTCGACGTCGGCCCGGTAGTCCTTCTCCGGCGCCTGGACCGGCGTGGCGCCGGCCGCGTGGGCGGCGATCGGATACATGACGAAGCCGTACTGGCTGTAGAGCACCTCGTCGCCCGGGCCGGCATAGGCCTTGGTCAGCAGCGCGATGATCTCGTCGGAGCCGGCGCCGCAGACGATGCGTTCCGGATCGAGGCCGAAACGCTTGCCGATCGCCGCACGCAGGTCCGATGCGCTGCCATCCGGATAGCGATGGATGTTCTCCGCGGCACGGCGATACGCCTCGATGGCGCGCGGGCTCGGGCCCAGCGCGCCTTCGTTCGAGGACAGCTTGATCGGCTTGGCCTGCCCCGGCAGGGCGGACTTGCCGCCGACATACGGTTCGATCGAGAGGATTCCAGGACGTGGTGCGGGCGACATACGCAGTCTCGGGTTTTCGAGAGCCGCCAATTTAGGTCACTCGGCCGCGGACCGCCACCTCCGCTTGCCGTCGCGGCGACGCGAGTCGCGCAAGACGGGCGTCGTACGCTCCCGGCGGGCGGCGGCGAGGGTGGAACGGCCTCGATTCGCCGCTAGCGATACCGGGCCCGCCTGCGAAAATCAAAGCAAATGCGCCCGACCAAGCGGCCCGCACCAAGCCGCGGCGCGGGCCGGCTTCGACGCTGCTTGAATCGCAGACCGCAGTGATGCAATTTTTCGCGCCCCCTCGCCCGCAGCAGACGACCCCGCGGGCTGCCGGGCCGTTGAAGCGGGGAGCTGCCGCCAGAGCGATGACGCCGCACGATTCCAAGGGACCTACCACGACGATGCCGTTCGGGCGCGTCGTCGCGCTGCCCGGACAGCGGCTCGACGTGCCGGCGACGCAGCCGCTGCGGCTCGACTGCGGCATCGACTTCGCTCCCTTCACGATCGCCTACCAGACCTACGGCCGCCTCAATGCCGACAAGTCCAATGCGATCCTCGTCTGCCACGCCCTGACCGGGGATCAGTTCGTCGCCGAGCCGCATCCGATCACCGGCAAGCCGGGCTGGTGGGAGCACATGGT
This sequence comes from Alphaproteobacteria bacterium, assembly GCA_036381615.1. Lineage (GTDB taxonomy): Bacteria > Pseudomonadota > Alphaproteobacteria > CACIAM-22H2 > CACIAM-22H2 > CALANV01. Next base: position 24,801 of record DASVCL010000024.1, on the reverse strand, counting down.
CGGCCCCGGCCGCGTGCTGGACACCGACCGCTTCTTCATCATCTGCATCAACGTGCTCGGCGGTTGCATGGGGACGACCGGCCCCAAGGAGATCAACCCGGCGACCGGCAAGCCGTGGGGCCTGAAGTTTCCCGTCATCACCATCGCCGACATGGTGCGGGCGCAGGTACGGGTCATCGACCATCTGGGCATCGATCAGCTTTTCTGCGTGATCGGCGGCTCGATGGGCGGCATGCAGGTCCTGCAGTGGGCCGCCGCCTATCCCGAGCGGGTGTTCAGCGCCATCCCGATCGCCACCGCGGCGCGCCACTCGGCCCAGAACATCGCGTTCCACGAGGTCGGCCGGCAGGCGATCATCGCCGATCCCGACTGGTGCGGTGGCGACTATCTCGAGCGCGGGGTGCGTCCGCATCGCGGCCTCGCCGTCGCGCGCATGGCCGCGCACATCACCTATCTGTCCGAGGCGGCCCTGCACCGCAAGTTCGGCCGCGCGCTCCAGGATCGCGAGGCGCTGTCCTACGGCTTCGACGCCGACTTCCAGGTCGAAAGCTATCTGCGCCATCAGGGCTCGACCTTCGTCGAGCGCTTCGACGCCAACTCCTACCTCTATATCACGCGCGCGATGGACTATTTCGACCTCGCGCGCGACTATGGCGGCGTGCTGGCAAATGCATTCCGCGGTACGAAGACGCGATTCTGCATCGTCTCGTTCACCAGCGACTGGCTGTTCCCGACCGCGGAAAGCCGCGCGCTGGTGCATGCGCTCAACGCCGTGGCCGCCAATGTCAGCTTCGTCGAGATCCGAACCGACAAGGGACACGATGCCTTCCTTCTCGACGAGCCGGAGTTCTTCGCGACGGTGGCCGGATTCCTGAACGGCGCCGCCGAGCACCGCTGGAGCGCCGCGCGGCGATGAACACTCCCTTCGCTCCGAACGGCAAGCGGCCGCGGGCCTCCATCCGCGTCGACCTGCAGATCATCGCCGACATGGTGGCACCCGGCGCGCGGGTGCTCGACGTCGGCTGCGGTGACGGCGCGCTCCTCGACTACCTCGTGCATTTCAAGCAGGTCGACGGCCGCGGCATCGAGATCTCGCAGGAAGGCGTCAATGCCTGCGTGGCGCAGGGGCTGTCGGTGATACAGGGCGACGCCGAGACCGACCTCAAGGACTATCCGTCCGACGCGTTCGACTTCGTCATCCTGTCGCAGACCCTACAGGCGATGTACGACCCCAAGACGGTGCTGGGCGAGCTCGTGCGCATCGGCCGGCGCGCGATCGTGTCCTTTCCCAATTTCGGCGTCTGGCACGTACGCCTCAAGCTGCTCGCCTACGGCAAGATGCCGGTCACGGACTCATACGACACGGCCTGGTACGAGACGCCGAACATTCACCTGTGCACGATCTCGGATTTCGTCGAACTCTGCGACGATCTCGACATCGTCATCGAGCAGGGCATGGTGCTCGATGCCAGGGGCCGGCCGCGCCCGCTGCGCGCGCCGGGATCACTCGCCAACCTCTTGGGCGAACAGGGCCTGTTCCTGCTGCGCCGCCGGACGTAATCGTCCTTACGGCACGCGGCGCCGCGTCGGCCCGCGATTGGCGGCAGGCTGCGGCAGCACCGCATAGGACGGGCGCCGCCTTATCGCGCGCACCGTGGTCGGCGCGTAGAGCTGCTTGCCGGCCTCGACCAGGACGACGCCGGCAAAGCGTTCGAACCACCGCTCGCCGATGCGCTCCCAGGCGCCGGCCGAGGTCAGATAGAGCCGCGAATAGACCGGGGGCACGAACAGCGCGCTGCGCGTGGCAAGCGGCGTGAACAGATTGTCCCGCAGCAGACGCGAAAGCTGGGCCGCCGTATACGGCAGGCCGTGGCCGAACGGCGTGCTTTCCACCCGCGCCCAGATTCCCCGCCGATTGGGCACGACGACGATCAGCCGTCCGCTGGCCTCGAGCACCCGCCAGATTTCGCGGAGGAAGGGCCGCAATTGTTCCGTGTGCTCGAGGGCGTGAACCAGCAGCACGCGGTCGACCGACAGATCGGGCAGCGGCAGGTCCGTCTCCTCGACCAGGGTGGTCGCGTTCGGCCCGTCGAGCGGCCAGTGCAGAACCCCCTGCGGCGCCGGCATCATGCCGATGACACGCTCTGCCTCGGTCATGAAAGGGCGCAGGAAGGGCGTCGCATAGCCGAGGCCGAGGACCCGCTGCCCCTTGAGATCGGGCCACATTTCCCGCAGCCGGCGGCGAATCATGCGCCGCGCGACCTGCCCCAGGGGCGAGGCGTAGAAGTCCCGCAGATCGATGACGTCCGACCACATGCCGTCCGGCGTTCCTGCCTGTCGCCCGTTCAAGACCGGCCCGGCCGGGATATCGGGAAACCCGCCGGGCGAACAACCTGGAGGCAAGCATAGCACGGGCCGTCGCCGCGCCGGCCATGGCCAAGCTTGCCCGACCCCGCCTTGGCAGGCCGGTATCGCTGGTCTAAATCTAGGCGCCCGGACGATGCGTCCGGAAAAGACGACCGGTCAATCATTCGCAACGCGCGGGCCAGCGGCGAGGTGACCCGCGGCAGCCGATTGTCGCCACAACAGGATTCGCGCCCATGCCCCTCCAGATCGAGCACGTGCTTTGCCTGAAGGACAACTATGTCTGGCTGCTGCGCGAGCCGGCGAGCGGCGCCGTGGCGGCGGTCGATCCGTCGGAAGCAGCACCGGTCCGCCGGCGGCTGGATGAGCTGGGCTGGCGCCTCACCCACATCCTCAATACGCATCACCACGGGGATCACACCGGCGGCAACCTCGAGCTCAAGCAGGCGACCGGCTGCACGATCGTGGGCCCCAGCGCCGACCGCGAGCGCATCCCCGGCATCGACGTCGCGGTCGGCGAAGGCGAGACCTACCGGTTCGGCGACGAGAGCGCGCACGTCTTCGACGTTCCCGGCCATACGCGCGGACACATCGCCTTCTGGTTTCCGGATTCGGACGCGCTGTTCTGCGGCGACACGCTCTTTGCGATCGGTTGCGGCCGGTTGTTCGAAGGAACGCCGTCTCAGATGTGGACGTCGCTCACGAAGCTGCGCGGTCTGCCGCCCGCGACGCGGGTCTACTGCGCCCACGAATATACGCAGTCGAACGCCCGCTTCGCGCTGGCGATCGACCCCGACAATGCCGCCTTGAAGACGCGGGCGGCCCGTGTCGACGCGCTGCGGGCCAAGGGATTGCCGACCGTACCCGCGACGCTCGCCGAGGAATGCCGGACCAATCCCTTCCTGCGCGCAGACGATGCCGCCTTCGCCAGGCGGCTCGGACTCGACCCGCGGGATCCGGTCGCGGTTTTCGCCGAGATCCGCGCCCGCAAGGACAGGTTCTGATCCGAATCGTCGATCATGGGGGAGATGCCGCGATGAAGCTGTTCTATTCGCCGGCCTCGCCGTTCGTCCGCAAGGTCACCGTCATGGCGCACGAGACCGGGCTGTTCGACCGGATTGAGCCGGTTCCGACGACGGTCGCCCCGGTCCAGCCGAACCTGGAGCTGGCCAGGCAGAACCCGCTGATGAAGCTCCCCACCCTCGTCACCGACGACGGCGATGTGCTCTACGAGTCGAGCCTCATCTGCCAGTATCTCGACTCGCTGCATGCCGGCCGCAAGCTGGTGCCGGCGTCGGGCCCGGCGCGCTGGACCGTGCTGCGGCTCGAGGCGCTGGGCGACGGCATAACCGATGCCGGCATCCTGCTGCGATACGAGGAGCTGTACCGCAAGCCCGAAGAGCGCAGCCAGGCGTGGATCGATGGCCAGCTCGCCAAGCTGCGGAACGGTCTCGACACGCTCGAGGCCAACATCGAGTGGCTTTCGGGCGACATCAATCTCGGCCAGATCGCGGTCGCCTGCGCCATCGGCTGGCTCGAATTCCGCAAGCCGGCCGGCGACATTCGCAAGGGCCGGCCCCGACTGTTCGGCTGGTACGACGCGTTCGTCCAGCGTCCGTCGATGGTCACCACGCAGCCGCAGGCATGAACGCCGTCGACATCGTCCGGGCGCTCGACCTGCGGCCCCATCCCGAAGGCGGCTACTATCGCGAGACGTTTCGTCATCGGCCGCCGTCGGGCGGGCGCGGCGCGATGACCGCGATCTACTATCTTCTCCAGGCGGGCGAAGTATCCGCCTGGCACCGCGTCGACGCGGCCGAGATCTGGCACTACTACGCCGGCGCGCCGCTCCTCCTCACGCTGTCCGCGGACGGACACGACAGCACGCCGGCGCGCCTCGGTCCCGATATTGGCGCCGGCGAACGACCGCAGATCCTGGTGCCGCCCGGATGCTGGCAGACGGCGCGCAGCCTCGGCGACTGGACTCTCGTCGGCTGCACCGTCGGACCGGCGTTCGAGTTTTCCGGATTCGAGCTCGCCCCGCCCGGCTGGCAACCGGGCTGATGCGACGGACGTCCCCGACGATACGGGACGCGCCCCTCTCTGCCGGATTCCGGGAATTGCTTATGCGCCGTCGGCGGCGCGCGGCTTCGGCCGGCGGTCCCAGAGCTCGCGCGATGCCAGCACCGCGCCGCCGACGATGAGCAGGCAGGCGAGGCCGAGCCGCAGGCTGGGCTCCGCCCGCCCGAACGCGACGAGCAGGAACGTCGAGAGCAGCGGCGTCATATAGGACAGTGCGCCGAGCGATTTGATGTCGCCGCGCTTGACCCCGAAATCCCACAGATAGAACGCAGCACCAACCGGCCCGAGGCCGAGCCCGAGCGCCGCGAGCCATTCGTCGCCCGTCGGTACATACGTATCCTCGAACACGAGGTGCGCGAGGAGCGCCAACAGCGACGTGACGCCGCAGAATCCGCCGACGGCATCGGTCGGCACCTCGCGCAGACGGCGCGACAGGACCGAATAGGACGACCACGCGAGGGCGGCGCCGAACGCCGCGAGATATCCGGCCAGATACTCGCCGCGGATGCCGCCGACCCCGCCCCCGATGAGGAGCGCGCAGCCGGCAAGCCCCGCGGCCGTTCCGGCAAGATGCCACCAGCGCAGCCTTTCGCCCGGAAGCAGGCCGGAGAAGACGACGATGAGCAGCGGCCAGAGATAGTTGATGAGGTTGGCCTCGACCGGCGGCGCCCAGGCCAGCGCCGCGAAATAGCAGACGTGATACCCGAACAGTCCGCCGACGCCGACCGCCCACACATGCGGCGGCAGGGCGAGATGACGGCCGATCCGTTCGCCTCTGAGCAACCATTTCGTCAGGGCCAGCGCGAACGCGAGCGCAAAGGCCATTGCCGTGATCTGGAACGGCGGGATCGGCCCCGCCAACGTGGTGAAGAGGGCGAGCGATGCCCAGAGCAGGATCGCCCCGAATCCGACGAACGTCGCGCCGACCGTGGAATGCCCCGTCTGCATGCTGAATTCCCGGAAAACTCCCATGAACGCATATCGTCCGGCCGCGCGATCGCCGCCGGAGGTATCGAAATCCTTAAGCCGGGCTTAAGGAATGCCGCGCAAGCTGGCGCATGAAACAGAGGAGCCCCCAGGGCATTCGACGATGCGCGCAGACTTCTTCTCGTCCAATGCCGGCAGGGGATTCGTGATCTTTCTCGCGTTCTGCGTGCTGCTCGCCGTTGCGGTCGGATTTGGCTTCTACCAGTCGAGCGTGCACGCGTTCAAGGTCAACAAGAGCGAAGAGGAACTGACGGCGCTTCGGCTCGTGGACGCGTTCGTCGGCACGTATTCGGACATCCGCGGCACCGCAATGGGCGGGGAGGCTCCCGTCCCCTCCTCGTTCCGGGCCCATGCAATCGCGAATTTCAATGCCGCAGCGGGCGGCAAGGAGGTGATGCGTCTCGACTGGGTCGGCGTGCCCGGCAAGGAGATCCGGACGGCGCCGCGCGATGCCCAGCTCGCCCGTACCATCCTCGACCTTGCCGCACAACCCTCGCCGCGACCCGTGACGGCCTTCGTGACCGTCGACGGGCAGACGGTACTGCGGACCGTCTACCCCTCCCTCGCGGCGCAGAGCTGCGTCGATTGTCACAATGCCGTCCAGGACGGCCGCCACCACTGGAAGCTGAACGATCTGATGGGGGCGTTCGCGCTCGAAGTGCCGGCGGGCGCGTTCCTTGCCGGCGCGCGCAAGAAGGCGGTCCTGATCGGCATCGGGTTGTTCGCGGCGAGCGTGCTCATCGGCCTTTATGTCTTCATCCTGCAGTATCGGCGCGAACGGACCGCGGCCGACGTCATCGCCGAACTGCGGCAACGCGAGCAGGAGCTTCACGGCGCGAAAAATGCCGCCGAGAGTGCCAACCGCGCCAAGTCCGAGTTTTTGGCGCTGATGAGCCACGAGCTGCGCACGCCGCTCAATGCGATCAACGGCTTTTCCGAGATCATCCGCAGTCAGGTCTTCGGTCCGGTGGCGGAGCGCTATCGCAGCTATGCGGCCGATATCCACGACAGCGGCCAGCATCTGCTGCGGATCATCAACGACATCCTCGACCTGTCGAAGGCGGAGGCGGGCAAGATGGACCTCGTCATCGAGCCCGTCGACGTCGCCGACGTCGTCGACCGTTGCACGCGGCTGATGCGCGAACGCGTCACTGCCGGGCGGCTGTCGCTTCATACCAGCATCGAACCGGACCTCTGCATCGGCGTCGACGAGCTCAAGTTCAAGCAGATCGTCCTCAACATCCTGACCAATGCCATCAAGTTCACGCCGCCCGGCGGCCGCATCGACATCATCGGGCGCGTCGATCCGTGTGACGGGCGGTTCGCGCTGCGCATTGCCGACACGGGGATCGGGATGACGCCCGACGACATTCCGAAGGCGCTTTCGCCGTTCCAGCAGGTCGACAGTCGCCTCAGCCGGAAATACGGCGGGACCGGACTCGGCCTGCCGCTGAGCAAGGCTCTCGTCGAACTGCACGGCGGCCAGCTCGAGGTTGCGAGCAAACCGGCGATGGGCACGACCGTGACGATCTGGTTCGGCGCCGACCGGGTGATACGTCCGGCCGCCGTCATCGGCCCGCACGCACGGGCATCGTAGCGTCCGCGGGCGCCGCCCGACCGATCCGGGCGCGGCGCAGACCTGCCGCGTCCCGCGGCGGCCCGATATCAGTACATATGCTGCCCGCCGTTGATCGACAGCGTCGAACCGGTGATGAAGCCGGCCTCATCGGCGACCAGGAACAGCACGCCGCGCGCGATCTCGTCGGCCCTGCCGAGGCGGCCCACCGGGATGCGCGCGACGATCTTCTCCAGCACGTTCGGCGGCACGGCACGGACCATGTCGGTATCGATGTAGCCGGGCGCGATCGCGTTGACCGTGATGCCCTTGCTGGCGCCCTCGAGGGCAAGCGCCTTGGTGAAGCCGTGAATGCCCGATTTCGCCGCCGCGTAGTTGACCTGGCCATACTGGCCGGCCTGCCCGTTGATGGAGCCGATGTTGACGATCCGCCCGAAGTTGCGCTCGCGCATCGAATCGAAGACGCATCGGCACATGTTGAAGCAGGACGTCAGGTTGGTCTGGATCACCGCGTTCCACTGCTCGAAGGTCATCCGATGAATCGTGGTATCGCGCGTGATGCCGGCATTGTTGACGAGGACTTCGATCGGACCGAGATCGGCCACGATGCGCTTCACCCCGGCCTCGCAGTCGGCGAAGTTGGACACGTCGAACTTGTAGACCGGAATGCCGGTCTCCTCGGAGAACCGTTTTGCCACGGCGTCATTGCCCGCGTAGTTCGCGGCCACGCGGTACCCGGCCTTCTTCAGCGCGGTCGCGATTGCCGCGCCGATGCCCCGCGTCCCGCCGGTCACCACTGCAACCCGTCCCGTCATCGCCTGTCTCTCCCTCTCCAGCGTGGCGGGTCGTCACGCCCGCCACGTCCAGTATGTCACCGCCCGTGCCCGGGCCTTGATTTCCGTCAAGCCTGCCCGCTCCATCAAAACACACCCGTCGGGATCGGAAAAGAAAGGCCCGGTATCCCCAATGGATACCGGGCCCCGATGCCCTTTTTACGGCGGGCGGCGCGGCGGATGCGTCTCACGCCGCGGTGCGCGATGCCGCTAGTCGCGCTCGACGCACATGGCGATACCCATGCCGCCGCCGATGCACAACGTGGCCAGCCCGCGCTTCGCATTGCGTCGCTGCATTTCGTAGAGCAGCGTCACCAGAATGCGCGCCCCCGACGCGCCGATCGGATGGCCGAGGGCGATCGCGCCGCCGTTGACGTTGACCTTGTCCGGGTCCCAGCCGAGATCCTTGTTGACGGCGCAGGCCTGTGCCGCGAAGGCCTCGTTCGCCTCGATCAGGTCGAGGTCGTCGACCTTCCACCCCGCCTTCTGCAGCGCAGCACGAGACGCCGGAATCGGCCCCGTCCCCATCACCGCCGGATCCACGCCGGCGGTCGCCCATGACACGATCCGCGCCAGCGGCTTCACTCCGCGCCGCGCGGCTTCAGTGTCGGTCATCAGGACGACGGCCGCAGCGCCGTCGTTGATGCCCGACGCGTTGCCGGCCGTCACCGTGCCGTTCCGGTCGAAGGCCGGACGCAGCTTCGCCAACGCTTCCAGCGTCGTTCCGTGCTTGGGGTATTCGTCCGCGTCGACGGTCACCTCGCCCTTGCGGGTGCTGATCGTCACGGGAATGATCTCGTCCTTGAACTTGCCGCCTTTCTGGGCGGCTTCGGCCTTCTGCTGCGAGGCGAACGCGAACCGGTCCTGCTCCTCGCGCGTGATCTGCCAGCGCTGGGCGACGTTCTCGGCCGTGTTGCCCATGTGATAGCCGTTGAAGGCGTCCCACAGGCCGTCCTTGATCATCGTGTCGACGAGTTCGGTGTTGCCCATCTTGGTGCCGCTGCGCAGGTGTATGCAGTGCGGCGCCTGGCTCATGCTCTCCTGTCCGCCCGCGACGACCACCTCGCTGTCCCCGAGTTTGAGGGCCTGATACCCCAGCGCCACCGCGCGCAGGCCCGAGCCGCACAGCTGGTTGATGCCGTAGGCCGTGCGCTCGACGGGAATGCCGGCAGCAATCGCCGCCTGCCGGGCCGGGTTCTGGCCGGCGCCCGCCGTCAGGATCTGCCCCATGATGACCTCGGAGACGTCGCCGGGCTCGACCTTGGCGCGTTTCATCGCCTCGACGATGGCCGCCGTCCCGAGGTAGTGCGCGGGCACGGCGCTCAGTGCCCCGTTGAAACTGCCGACGGGAGTCCGTGCGGCACCGGCGATCACGATGTCGGTCATCGCTTCTCTCCTTGCTGATTGGGTTGCGCCGCTTCGCTGCGGCGCAGCAATTGTTAATTTATAGGCTGCCGGTATTCCGGGTGGCAAGGCGGGCGGCGAGCCAGGCGGCGAGCGCGGGCCACAGTTCCTGCGGCGCCCGACGGCTCGAGACCATGCCGATATGCCCCAGCGCCGGCGTCAGCACCTCGGCGCGCCGCAGCCCGCGGGCGAGCGCATGGGCCGAGGCGGGCGGCACGATGCGGTCCTGCTCCGGCACGACGACCAGCGTCGGCGTGTCGATGATTTCGGGCCGGATCGCCGTGCCGGCGACATGCCACCGGCCGCGCGCCGGCGTGTTCTCGCCGTACCAGCCGAGGAGGCATTCGCGCGCGACCGGTGCTGCAAGCGGCACGCCGTCGTTGAGCCAGTCCTCGAGCGCGACGAAGTCCTCTGCCCTGTCGCTTGCGGGATCGAGCCGCGCAAAATTCGCGAATTTGCGCGTGATCTGGAAGGGGTCAAGGCTGGCGAACAGCGCCTGCAGCACATCGACCGGCATCAGGCCCATGGCCTCGAACAGCGGGAGCCAGGGCCTCGTCGCATTGACGACCGCCTTCGCGTTCTCTGGCTTGTCGGCATGGAAGTCCCATGGCGTCGCCAGCAGCACCAGGCCCGCGACGTCGCGCGGCCTGAGCTGCGCGAGCGCCAGCGCCAGCAGCCCGCCCATGCAGTAGCCGATGACGACGGGCGGGCGCCCGGCCAGCGCGATGGTCCGTTCGAGCGCCGCGGCGAGCCGGCCGGCAATGTAGGCGGTAAGGTCGAAGTTCCGCTCCACCGGACCGGGGTGCGCCCAATCCACCAGAAACGGACGGAACCCCTGCGCCGCGAGCGTTCGCATCAGGCTGAGGCGCTGCGACAGGTCCAGAATATAGGCGCGGTTGATCAGCGAGGGCACGACCAGGAGCGGCATGCCCCCGGCACCGTCCCGGCCCACGGCCCCGTAGTCGACGAGCCGCGTCGTCCCGTCGGCCCAGACCGCCGGCGGCGGCGGGAGATCGCGGCGATAGGGATGCTGCTGGTAGCCCCGGATCCCGCGCTCGAGCTCGTCAAGCCGACGCCGGATCTCGCGTTCGACCGCCCGGTTCAGGGCCTCGGGATCGACCCCGGCGAGGTCGCGGCTGAGCGCCTCCGCCTTTGCCCGAAGACTGGCGTGCCACAACCGCGGCACCGTCGGTGCCGACCCGGATGGCGGCGAGCTGGGCCTCAAGAGCGGCAACGCGGCGGCGGAGCTCAGCCACGTCATCGCCGCCGTCGCCAGATGCAGGCCGAGCGGCCGCGGGCCCAGACGGGGCCGCCGATCCGGCGCGGGCTTCGCCTCTGCCATCGCTCTCCTCGGTTGTCGCGCCACACCCGGCCATGCGCGCGGCCGGATTCAGGGACCAAACCGCCTGCAGAAACCGCGTCAGCGTCTCGGCGAACTCGGGATCTGCCGCCACCGCCGCCACATGTTCCTGCCACAGATCGATGTAGCGCCGGGCGAGCGTGTCGAAATCGGGCGGCTCAGCCATGATAAGGTATTATATAGCCTCGCGGAACAGCGCTTGCCAGCGGCGCGGCCGCGTTGCAACATTAGGACATGGTCATGGCGGAAGAACAATCATCGGAGCCGCCCGCAAGCAGCGAGGGCGGCGAGCGTGCCTCGCCAAAAATCAAGATCAAGAAGTACGCCAACCGGCGGTTGTACAACACGGCGACGAGCAGCTACGTGACCCTCGACCATCTCTGCCAGATGGTGAAGGAGGGCACGGAGTTCGTCGTCTACGACGCAAAGACGGGCGAGGACATCACCCGCTCGGTGTTGACGCAGATCATCGTCGAGGAAGAGGCCAAGGGTCAGAACCTCCTTCCCGTCAGTTTTCTGCGGCAGCTCATCTCGTTCTACGGCAACAGTCTTCAGGCCCTGGTGCCGCGCTATCTCGACTACTCCATGGCGGTGTTCGCGCGGAATCAGGAGCAGATCCGGAACTACATGCAGGAAGCGTTCGGCGGGTTCTTCCCGTTCGGCCGCGAGTTCGAGGAAATGAGCAAGCAGAACCTTGCTCTGTTCCAGAACGCCATGAAGATGTTCACGCCCTTCGCCTATGACGCGGCGCCGAAGAAGGACAAGCCGTCGGAAGGCGGGCCCGAAAAGAAGAGCGAGGCGTCGAGCATCGACGATCTGCGCGCCCAGCTCGACGCCATGCAGAAGCGGCTCGAGGAGCTGTCCAAGAAATAGGCGGGGGGCCCTGACGCAGGCCGGGGGCACACCGGCGGCCTGCGCCCGCATGCCACCGCCGGGTCATGTCGGGGGTCTCGGGCTCAACGCGGCGCCGTTGCCGTTAACCAGCGAGAAGCGCGGCGTCTGCCGCGCGAGCCACGGGCGCTCGATGGTCGGCCACCCGAAATAGTGCCCTTGCAGGAAACGCACGCCGCGCCGCGTCAGGTGGACCGCGTCGGCCGCGGTTTCCACGCACTCGGCCACGGTGGCAAGGCCGAATCCCTCCGCGAGCCCCAGCAAGGTGCGGATGAAAAGCTGGTTGTCGACGTTGTCCGCGAGCCCGCGCACGAAGGACCCGTCGATCTTCACGCAATCGACCGCCAACGCCTTGAGGTTCCGGAACGACGTGTAGCCGGCACCGAAATCGTCGAGCGCGACCCGACAGCCGAGATCGCGAATCGCGCCGACGAATCGCGCCGTCTCCTCGATGTCCTGCAGGGCGACGGTCTCGGTGATCTCGATGATGAGGCGCTCGGCGACGTCGGGCCTGCGCTTGACCGCGGCGATCAGTGCCCGGAGCCAGCCGCGGTCCACCGCCGTCAGCCCCGAGATGTTGAGAGCCAACCGCACGTCGGGATACCGGTCGAGTTCCGCGATGGCGAGGTCGAGGGCATGCCGGTCGACGAGGCGCATCAGGCCGGACTGCTCGGCCACGGGCACGAAGGCGCTCGCCGGAACCAGCGTGCCGTCGTGACGGCGCATCCGCAGCAGGCACTCGTAATGATCGACGACGTGCGTCGCGGCCTCGACCACGGGCTGGAAGGCGAAAAGGATGCGAGCGGATTTGAGCGCCGCCTGCACCTCTTCGGCGATGGCAAGGGAGCGGCGCGACGTCCCGCGGGCGATCCCGGAGTCCGAGAACGGCATGTAGCAGTTGCGCCCGGCCTGCTTCGCCGCCTGGAGCGCGCTTTCGCCGCGACTCATGATCTCGTGCGCGCCGAGCGTGCCTCCGACGAACGGCACTCCGCCCACCGAGACGGTGGCATGGACGGGGCCGTGCGGTGTCTCGAAGGGCGCGTCGCGAATGGCCCCCAGAATCTTCTCGGCGGCGAGCGCCACGCTCTCGGCCGGGCACTGGGCCAGAACGATGCCGAACCGGTCGCCGCCCAGCCGGCCGATCACGTCCGACGCACGCAGGACCCGGTCGAGACGCCGGCCGATGCCGAGCACGATCGCATCGGCGGTATCCGATCCGTAGGCTTCGTTGATGGCCCCGAGCTTGTCGATCCCGACCACGAGATAGGCGCCGGGCGTCCGGTAGCGGGCGCTGCCGGCAAGCGTGTGATCGAGCGCTTCCCTGAGCCGCGAGCGGTTGAAATGCCCGGTGAGCGGGTCGTAGTTGGCGAGATACTCGAGTTCGGCCTCGCGTTGCTTGCGCGCCGTTATCACGCGCATCACGCCGATCACGCGAACGGCGCGGCCCTCGATCCAATGCGTCGTGCCGCGGTCATGCACCCAGATGAATTTGCCGCCGCTGCCGCGGACCCGGTACTCACAGTCGAACGGCGCCCCCGGCGAGTCGGCGCGCGAGATCGCCTCCATCCGGACGCCCAGGTCTTCGCTGTGAACGCGCTCCTTGAACGCCTGGCCTGTCCTGATGTCGCCATCGAACAGACTCTGCGCCGGCCCGATCCATGTGAGAGTGTCGGCGATCAGGTCCCAGTCGTAGACGATATCGCCCGATGCGGCGAGCGCGGCCTCTAGACGCTGGAGATGTTCGGACGGCTCTGACATTGACCGCTACCCCGGTTGGCTCTCGACGGGAGCCTTGATTTCGACCGGTTCGCGATGCGCCGCATCGGTCTGAAATCCGGGTCGAGCGTAGCGATCAGGTGTTTAACAAATATTGAAACCGGAGCGTGCATCCGCCCGCCGGTTGTTCCCTGTGCACGCACAAACTTATGGTTAATTGGTGAATGCGAGAGCGGCGGATCTACATCGAAAAAGTTTTCTTTTCTTTTTCGAGAATTTTATATTTCCGATCCGATCCGTGATCGGCAGCGTCGTCGTGATTCCCGTCTCGAATTCGATCGTTTCCATTCCCGATGGTACCCGGCCGAGTGCGCCGAAGGGCGCGCGGCAGTGGGCACCCGTCATCGAAATCGAGGCGGTCGAAGTCGAAGCGCCAAGGCGGCAACGCGCGGCCAACGCCACGGTACGGTGGCAGATCGCACCGTCGCGCGACAATCCCGGCGGCTACGATCCGCGCGGGGGATCGCCGATCTGGGAGGCCGGTCGCCAGCGTGCGTCGGCCGGCATCACCTTCGCGGCACAGCGCATCTTCCAGGAAATGCTCGGCCCCGGCGCCTATTTCGAGGATTTCGGCCCCGCCGTGTCGATGTACACGGCCGTCGAGACGAACTTCGCCGGACAGCGCCGGCCGCCGCAGGCAAGCGTAGTGCTCTGGGCCTAATACGCGTCCCGGGCATCGTTCCGGCGCATTCCATCCCTTGGTCAGGAAAGGCCGTCGGTCAGGCGCGGTCGAGGGACATCGTCATGGCATCGCACGGCCGCCCGCCCGCGATCGACGGCGCCGTCGGCACGACCGGTGCCTGGTGGGCCGAATGCGCAAAGGGCGGCACGGCCGTGCCGCCCATTCCGCTTCCCTTGTCGATGCGGCGCCGTTCGGCCGAACGACGCCGGCAACCTGCCTCTTACTCCGCCGCCGCCGCGGCGATCTTCTCGACGCGCGCGGCGCAGAACTTGAATTCCGGAATCTTGCCGAACGGGTCGAGCTGCGGATTGGTGAGGATGTTGGCCGCCGCCTCCGCGTAGCAGAAGGGGATGAAGATCAGGCCCGCGGGCAGCGCGGGATCGACGCGGGCCTTGAGCTCGATCGTGCCGCGCCGCGTCGACACGCGCACGTACTCGCCCGCCGTGATTCCCAGACGCCGCACGTCGAGCGGCGACAGGGTGACGACCGCCTCCGGCTCGATGGCATCGAGCACCTCGGCGCGGCGCGTCATCGCACCGGTATGCCAGTGCTCGAGCTGCCGGCCGGTCGTGAGCACCATCGGATAGTCCTGATCGGGCTCCTCGGCCGGCGGCACGATCCCGGCCGGGACGAACTTGCCGCGACCGCTGGGCGTGGGGAAGCCGTCGCCGAAGACGATGTCATTGCCGGGCTGATCCGGGCCGGGACACGGATAGGTCACGGAATGCTCGCGCTCGAGACGTTCCCATGTGATGTTCTTGAGCGAGGGCATCACCGTCGTCATCTCGGCGAACACCTCGCGCGGATGCGTGTAATTCCAGTCGAGCCCGAGACGGCGCGCCATCTCCTGGATGATCCACCAGTCCTCGCGCGCGTTGCCCGGCATCGGCACCGCCCGGCGGCCGAGCTGCACCTGACGGTTCGTGTTGGTCACGGTGCCGTCCTTCTCGGGCCAGGCGGAGGCAGGCAGCACGACATCGGCATGGAAGGCGGTCTCGGTCAGGAAGATGTCCTGGACGACCAGATGCTCCAGCCTGGCGAGCGCCTCGCGCGCGTGCTGCGCATCGGGGTCCGACATCGCCGGATTCTCGCCCATGATGTACATGCCGCGGATCTCGCCGGCGAGGATGGCGTTCACGACCTCGACGACCGTCAGCCCGCGCTTGGGATCGAGTTCGGTGCCCCAGGCCGTCTCGAACAGCTTGCGGACGTCGTCATTCTCGACCGAGCGGTAGTCGGGATAGACCATCGGGATCAGGCCTGCGTCGGACGCGCCCTGGACGTTGTTCTGGCCGCGCAGCGGATGCAGCCCCGTGCCCGGACGGCCGATCTGGCCCGTCATGAGCGCGAGCGAGATCAGGCACCGCGCGTTGTCAGTGCCGTGGACGTGCTGCGACACGCCCATGCCCCAGAAGATGATCGCCCGCTCGGCCCGTGCATAGATCCGCGCGACCGTGCGCAGCGTGTCGGCATCGATGCCGCAGATCGGCGCCATCTTCTCGGGCGGGAAGTCGCGGACGTGGGCGGCGAGCCGTTCGAACTCCTCGGTATGCGCCTGGACGTATTGGCGGTCGTAGAGCCCTTCCTCCACGATCACGTTCATGATGGCGTTGAGCATCGCCACGTCGCGACCGGGCTTGAACTGCAGCATGTAGGTCGCATGCCGCTTCAGCGCATGACCGCGCGGGTCCATGACGATCAGCTTTGCCCCGCGCTTCACCGCCTGCTTGAAGTAGGTGGCGGCCACGGGGTGGTTCTCGGTCGGGTTGGCGCCGATGACGATGATGACGTCGGAGTCCTTGCACGCCATGAACGGCGCCGTCACCGCGCCGGAGCCGATCGTCTCCATCAGGGCCGCGACCGACGAGGCATGGCACAGGCGCGTGCAGTGATCGACGTTGTTGGTGCCGAAGCCCGTGCGGACGAGCTTCTGGAACAGATAGGCCTCCTCGTTCGATCCCTTGGCCGAGCCGAAACCGGCGAGCGCGCCGCCGCCGTGGGTGTCGCGGATGCGCTTCAGGCCCGATGCCGCAACCTCCAGCGCCTCCTCCCAGCTCGCCTTGCGGAAATGGGTCCACGGGTTGGCCGGATCGACGTAGTCATTGGCATTTTTCGGAACGCCGGGCTTGCGGATCAGCGGCTCGGTCAGGCGATGTGCGTGATGAATGTAGTCGAAGCCGAAGCGGCCCTTCACGCACAGGCGATTCTCGTTCGACGGCCCGTTGCGTCCCTGCACGTACAGGATCCGGTCGTCCTTGATCTTGTAGGTGATCTGGCAGCCGACGCCGCAATACGGGCACACGCTCTCGACGTCGCGGTCGGCCTCCGCCGCCTTGATCCCGTTCGCATCGAGCAGGGTCGCCGGCATCAGCGCGCCCGTGGGACAAGCCTGCACGCATTCGCCGCAGGCGACGCACGTGCTTTGCCCCATGGGGTCGTCGAAGTCGAACACGATCTTGGCGTGATGGCCGCGGCCGGCCATGCCGATGACGTCGTTGACCTGCACCTCGCGGCAGGCGCGGACGCACAGATTGCAGTGGATGCAGGCATCGAGATTGACCCGCATCGCCGGATGGCTCGAATCCGGTGCGGGCACGGCACGCGGCGCGAACCGGCTGGCAGAAACGTCGAGGCGGTCGGCCCAGCGCCAGAAGCGCGAGTCCGGATCATGCGCCTTGTCCCGCGCCGGCTGGTCGGCGGCAAGCAACTCGAACACCATCTTGCGCGCCGCCTTGGCGCGTTCGCTCGCCGATTTCACTTTCATCCCCGGCGTCGGCTTGCGGATGCAGGATGCGGCGAGCACCCGCTCGCCCTCGATCTCCACCATGCAGGCCCGGCAGTTGCCGTCCGGCCGGTAGCCGGGCGCGGGCGTGTAGCAGAGATGCGGGATCTCCACGCCGCGGCGATTGGCCACCTGCCAGATCGTCTCGTCGGGCGCGGCCTCGACCTCTTCGCCGTCGAGAAAGAACCGGATCCGCTCGCTCATGACAGGTCCTCGCGGAAATACTTCAGCACCGACTTGACCGGATTCGCGGCGGCCTGCCCCAGGCCGCAGATCGACGCGTCGGTCATCGCCTGCGCCAGTTCGGTGATCAGGGCCTCGTCCCATTTGGGCTGAGACATGAGCTTGACGGCCTTTTCCGTGCCGACGCGGCACGGCGTGCACTGGCCGCAGGACTCGTCCTCGAAGAAGCGCATCAGATTGAGGGCGACGTCCCGCAGGTTGTCCTTGTCGGAAAGGATGACGACCGCGTGCGATCCGACGAAGCAGCCGTGCGGCTCGAGCTTGCCGAAATCGAGCGGAAGATCGGCCATGGATGCCGGCAGGATTCCGCCGGAGGCGCCGCCGGGCAGGTATCCCTTGAACGTGTGCCCCGGCAGCATGCCGCCGCAGTATTCGTCGATCAGCTCGCGAACCGTGATTCCCGCCGGCGCCAGCTTCACGCCGGGATCCTTCACCCGGCCCGAAACCGAGAAGGAGCGCAGCCCCTTGGCGCCGCGGCGCCCCTGCGCAGCGAACCACTCGGCCCCTTTCTCGACGATGTCGCGCACCCAGAACAGGGTCTCGATGTTGTTGACCAGCGTCGGGCGACCGAACAGGCCGACCTGGGCCACGTATGGCGGACGATGGCGCGGCAGGCCGCGCTTGCCCTCGATGCTCTCGATCATCGCCGATTCTTCGCCGCAGATATACGCCCCGGCGCCGCGACGGAGATGGATCTTCGTGTGCGGCGACAGGCCTGCGGCCTCGAGCTTCGCGATCTCGGCCAGAAGCATGTGGCGGATCGCCGGATATTCGTCGCGCAGATAGATATAGACTTCCCGGGCCTCGACCACCCACGCGGCGATCAGCATGCCTTCGAGGAAGCGATGCGGATCCCGCTCCAGATAGGCGCGATCCTTGAACGTGCCGGGCTCCCCCTCGTCACCGTTCACGGCCATGAGGCGCGGCGCCGGCTCCTTGCGAACGAGGCTCCACTTGCGGCCGGTGGGAAATCCGGCACCGCCGAGACCGCGCAGGCCGCCGCCGTCGAGCGCGGCGATGATCTGCTCGGGCGTCCGCTCGCCCTTCAGACAGGCGCGCAGCAGGGCATAGCCGCCGGTCGCGGTATAGGCCGCGAAATCCTTGTCCGGCCGGTGCGCCGCCACGGCGCGATGATCGTGCTTCAGGCTGGCGACGACGCTGTCGACGGTCGCCCGCGCGACCTCGTGATGGCCGACATGGCACACCGGCGCCTTGTCGCATGCGCCCATGCATGGCGCGCGCACGACCCGCACGCCGGGTCCGAGCTTCGCCGCCAGATCCGCCAGCAACTTCCGGGCGCCGAACATCTCGCAGGTGAGGCTGTCGCACACGCGCACGGTGACGGGCGGCGGCGGCGTCTCGCCCTCCCTCACCACGTCGAAATGCGCGTAGAAGGTGGCGACCTCGTAGACCTCGGCGAGGGCAAGGCCCATCTCGTGCGCCAGCGCCGCGAGATGCGCCGCCGACAGGTGACCGAACTTGTCCTGGATGAGATGAAGATGCTCGATGAGCAGGTCGCGCCGGCGCGGACGCTCGCCGAGCAGCTCACGAATCTCGCTGAGCGCTACTTCCTCGACCTGCCGCCCCTTCGGCGTGGCGCGGCTCCGGCCACGCCCGGACCCGGGATGTCGTGCGCGATGAACGTCAGACGAAGTATGTGCCATGCCATCGTCCTGTAGAGCTCAAAAGGCAAAAGCCTGCCTTGCAACCGGCGGCACTCTGGCGCCGAGCAGCGGACACGGATTTGGCAGGATCGGCGGCACCCTGGCGCCGGTCGGTATAATGTATACCAGCGATGCGAGATTTGTCATGGCCGGAAGATGTGGCGCGGCCTGCGGCCTCGTGCCTCAGTAGCCGAAAAAGTCCTCGAGCGGCCCCTTGGGCAGTGGGACCAGGAACCAAACCTCGAACATGAAGAAGAGTACGACGGCGACGACGACGCCGACCGGGACTGCCCGGGTCCAGCTATAACGGCCCACGATCATCATGAACGCGATGATATAAAGCGCGGCCGAAACATAGATCCCGATGAAATTGAGCAGCAGGACGAAGACGCCCGCCGGTATCAAGACCTGAAGGACCTGCTTCATGGCCTCGGCATCGACGAAGGGCGCGCCTGTGCCCGGGCGCTTCAGCACGGCCTGAACGAGCGTAACCAGGCTCGCCACCGACATGATCAGGCCGATGTAGAACGGGAAGTAGCCGGCCTCCGGCCCCTCCGGATCGTGCCAGCCCGCGCCGATGCGCAGCGAGTCCGTGATGACGATCGAGCCGACCACCAGGAACAGCACAGCGACCACGATCTCCATCATCCGCTTCGAGACCAGGCCGCGACTGGGCGTGAACTCACCATCCTTCATGGATTGACTCTCGAGATCCGTGACGCACGATCCAATGCACGATACGCGCTGCTGCGCCCTTGGGGCGGCGCCGGAGAACCGGCGCCGCCCTTTCCGTCAGTTCGCCTTGGCCAGGAAGCCGGCTTCCTTCATCAGGTCGTAATGAAGTTTCTCGGCGTTCTCGACCCACTTCCGGAACTGGTCGCCGGTCATGAAGGACTGATTGTAGGCGCCCTTATCCATGTATTCCTTCCAGTCCGGCGTGGCGCGGACCTTCTTGAACAGCTCGACGTAGTAGTCGACCTGCTCCTGCTGCACGCCGGCCGGCATGAATATGCCGCGCAGCATCAGATAGCTGACGTCCACCCCGGACTCCTTGCAGGTCGGAATGTCGTTCCACGACATCGTATCGGTCATCTTGTCCTTGTAGGGCATGCGCTGCTCGTCGAAGACGCACAGCGGCCGCAGCTTGCCGGCCCGCCAGTGCGCGACGGCCTCGATCGGATTGTTGACCGACGAGTTGATGTGATTGCCGACGAGCTGGACCGCCACGTCGCCGCCGCCCTTGTAGGGAACATACGTGAACGGCTTGCCGGCGACCTTCTGCAGGGCGACCGTGATGATCTGGTCCTCCTGCTTGGAGCCGGTGCCGCCCATCTTGAACTCGCCGGGCTGACCGTTCCTGATCGCCGTCAGGTAGTCCTTGGCGGTCTTGTAGGGCGAGTCGGCATTGACCCATAGGACGAACTCGTCGAGGGCGAGCATCGCCACCGGCGTCAGATCCTTCCAGTTGAAGGGAACGCCCGAGGCGAGCGGCGTCGTGAACAGGTTCGAGAGCGTGATGATCAGCTTGTGCGCATCACCGGGGCTGCCCTTGACGTCCAGGAAGCCCTCGGCGCCGGCGGCGCCCGACTTGTTGATGACGACGATCGGCTTGTCGGCCAGATTGTGCTTCGAAACGACGCCTTGAATGAATCGCGCCATCTGGTCGGCGCCGCCGCCGGTGCCGGCAGGCACCACGATCGTGATCTGCTTGGTCGGTTCCCAAGCCGCGAAAGCGGAACCCGTCGCGACCGCCGCGGCGACCGCAACGCCAGCGACGGCTGTCAATCGCCAAAATGGCCGTAGTTTCGCCACGTTCATGTTTCCTCTCCCTTGTTGATCGGTTTCTTTCGTCATTTTTCTTGAGAGCGTAGCGCGGGCCGGCGCCGGGCGTCCAGCGGACCCCGGCGCGAGGCGCCCCGCTACGCTCCGGTTCCTGGCGCCGGCACCGTGCGCTGCAGCATTCCCTTCGCCCACGACACCATGGGCCACAGCAGCAGCGCCAATCCCAGCGACATGATGGAAGCCACCAGCCAGTTCGACCAGAAGACGCTCAGGCTTCCGGCCGACAGCAGCATCGACTGGCGGAATGCGCTTTCGGCCATGTCGCCCAGCACCAGTGCCAGCACCAGCGGCGACAGCGGATAGTCCAGCTTCTTGAACGCGTAGCCGATCACGCCGAAGATGAGCATCAGGGCGATGTCGAACGTGGCGTTGTGGACGGTGTAGGCGCCGACCGCGCAGATCACGACGATGACCGGCGCGATGATGCTGAACGGAATGCGCAGAATCGCGGCGAACAGCGGAACGCAGGTGAGGACGATCAGCAGCCCGGCGACGTTGCCGAGATACATGCTGGCGATCAGGCCCCAGACGAAATCCTTCTGCTCGACGAACAGAAGCGGCCCCGGCTGCAGGCCCCAGATCAGGAGGCCGCCCAGGAGAACCGCCGCCGTCGGCGAGCCCGGAATGCCGAGCGTGATCATCGGCAGCAGCGCACTCGTGCCCGCCGCATGCGCGGCGGTCTCGGGCGCCACGACGCCTTCGATCTCGCCCTTGCCGAACCGGTCACCGGTCCGCGACACGCGCTTGGCGATGCCGTAGCTCATGAACGAGGCCGGCGTGGCGCCGCCGGGCGTGATGCCCATCCAGCAGCCGATCATCGACGAGCGCAGCGAGGTGACCCAGAACTGCGGCAGCTTCTTCCAGGTCTGCCACACCACGGTCGGGTTGAGTTTCGCAGCGCCTCCCTTGAACGACAGCCCCTCTTCCATCGACAGCAGGATCTCGCCGATGCCGAACAGGCCGATGACGGCGATCAGGAAGTCGAAGCCGCGCAGCAGCTCCGTCGTGCCGAAGGTCATGCGCAGCTGGCCGGTGACGGTATCGAGTCCGACGCTGGCCAGCGCGAAGCCGAGGGTCATCGCCGCGATCGTCTTGAACGCATTGCCCCGTCCCATGCCGACGAAGCTGCAGAACGTGAGGAACTGCACGGCGAAGAACTCCGGCGGACCGAACTGCAGCGCGAATCCGGCGACGACCGGCGCCAGAAAGGTGATGACGATGACCGCAACGAAGGCGCCGACGAAGGACGAGGTGAACGCCGCGGTCAGCGCTTCGCCGGCCCGTCCCTGCTGGGCCATCGGATGGCCGTCGAAGGTCGTGGCGACCGACCACGGCTCGCCGGGAATGTTGAACAGGATCGAGGTGATCGCGCCGCCGAACAGCGCCCCCCAATAGATGCACGACAGCATGATGATCGCCGACGTGGGCGGCATGCTGAACGTGAGCGGCAACAAGATGGCCACGCCGTTCGCGCCGCCCAGCCCCGGCAACACCCCGATGAGCACACCGAGGGTGATTCCGATCAGCATCAAGACGAGGTTGAAAGGCTCGAGAACGACGGCGAAGCCGTGGAACAGCGATGCGATCTCTTCCAAATCGCTCCTCCCCTGCGTTTCCTCCTGCCACCCCTCATGTTTTTTTGGGGAGAGGCGGCACCGCTGACGTCAACGTCAACGGGATCGGGGCGTGGCGGTTCTTGTGCCCTGCCTTGCACCCCGGCTGGTATCTGGTATACAAAATACCTAACGTTTAGAATTCTACAGATTAGCGGCGGCGGCGTCTACCGGTTGAACGAAGAACCGGTGTCCCGCCGGTTCCGCCGAGGGGAGGCAAGGTTCCGGCCGTGACCGTCGTCAAGCTCTCCGTCAAGCCGATCGAAGCCGATCTCAGCTATCGGAACCAGGTCTATCACGCGCTGAAACGGGCCATCACCGAGATGAACATCTACGACAGCCGCGAGGAACTGCGCCTCGACGAGCGGCGGCTGTCGCAGGATCTGGGCGTGAGCCGCACCCCGATCCGCGAGGCGATGAACCGTCTCGAGCAGGAGGGCTTCGTCCGCTCGATTCCCCGCCGCGGCGTGTTCGTCGTCCGCAAGACGAAGAAGGAGATCATCGACATGATCCGCGTCTGGGCGGCGCTCGAGAGCATGGCCGCCCGGCTGATCACCTTGCATGCGGCCGACGAGGAGATCGCCCGCCTGCGCGAGCTGTTCGTCGATTTCCGCGACGGCCACGAGCCGAATGCCCATATCGACGAGTATTCCGAGGCGAACATCCGCTTTCACCAGGCGATCGTGAACATGAGCCGCAACCAGCTTCTCATCGACACGATGACGAACCTGTTCATCCACATGAAGTCGATCCGGCGCCGCACCATCTCGGAGAGGGATCGCGCGGCCCGATCCATCATCGACCACCTGAACATCATCGAGGCGCTGGAGCGGCGCGAGACGGAACGCGCCGAGCAGCTCGTCCGTCAGCACAGTCTCGATCTCGCGGCACACGTCGAGAAGAACGTCAACTATCTGGACTAAAGGCCGCCCGGATCGCGGCGCCGGCCGGCGCCGCATCAAAACCGGATCGGCGGGCCGGACCCGCCCATTGCAATCCTAATCAGTGAGGAAACCATGGCCGAAGGAACGGCGAAGCAGCAAGAGAAGACGACGGCGGAAGAGACGCAGGACCTGACCGATGGCTTTCACCTCGTCATCGACGCGCTCAAGCTCAACGGCATCAACACGATCTACGGCGTGCCCGGCATTCCGATCACGGACCTGGGCCGCCTGGCGCAGGCCGCGGGCATGCGCGTCATCTCGTTCCGGCATGAGCAGAACGCCGGCAACGCCGCCGCGATCGCCGGCTTCCTGACGAAGAAGCCCGGCATCTGCCTCACGGTGTCGGCGCCCGGCTTCCTCAACGGTCTGACGGCGCTCGCCAACGCCACGACCAACTGCTTTCCGATGATCCTCATCAGCGGCTCGTCCGAGCGCGAGATCGTCGACCTGCAGCAGGGCGACTACGAGGAAATGGATCAGCTCGCCATCGCCAAGCCGCTCTGCAAGGCGGCGTTCCGCGTGCTGAATGCCGCCGACATCGGCATCGGCGTGGCGCGCGCGATCCGTGCCGCGGTGTCGGGGCGTCCGGGCGGCGTCTATCTCGATCTGCCGGCCAAGCTGCTCTCGCAGGTCATGCCGGCCGAAGCCGGAAGGCGCTCGCTCGTCAAGGTCGTCGACCCGGCGCCGGCCCAGATCCCCGCGCCGTCCGCCGTCAAGCGCGCGCTCGACGTGCTGAAAGGCGCCAAGCGCCCGCTGATCATCCTCGGCAAGGGCGCTGCCTATGCGCAGGCCGACGACGCGATCCGCGCCCTGGTCGAAACCACCGGCATTCCTTTCCTGCCGATGAGCATGGCCAAGGGTCTCCTGCCCGACACGCATCCGCAGTGCGCGGGAGCGGCGCGCTCGCTGGTGCTCAAGGACTCCGACGTCGTGATGCTGATCGGCGCCCGCCTCAACTGGCTTCTGTCGCACGGCAAGGGCAAGACGTGGGGCGAACCCGGCTCGAAGAAGTTCATCCAGATCGACATCGAGCCCAGGGAGATGGACAGCAACGTCGAGATCGCGGCCCCGGTCGTCGGCGACATCGGCTCGTGCGTCTCCGCCCTGCTGGAGGCGATGGGCGGCAAGTGGCAGGCCCCGCCGGCCGACTGGCTCGGCGCCATCAAGGCGAAAAAGGAGGAAAATATCGCCAAGATGGCCACGCGGCTGATGAAGAATTCGGTGCCGATGGACTTCCACAGCGCGCTGGGCGCGCTGCGGGCCGTCATCAAGGAGCGCCCCGACGCCATTCTGGTCAACGAAGGGGCCAACACGCTCGATCTCGCGCGCGGCGTCATCGACATGTATCAGCCGCGCAAGCGTCTCGACGTCGGGACCTGGGGCGTCATGGGCATCGGCATGGGCTTCGCCATCGCCGCCGCCATCGAGACGGGCAAGCCCGTGCTGGCGGTTGTCGGCGACAGCGCCTTCGGCTTCTCCGGCATGGAGGTGGAGACGATCTGCCGCTACAAGCTGCCGGTCTGCGTCGTCGTCTTCAACAATAACGGCATCTATCGCGGAACCGAGGTCAATCCGTCCGGCGGCCCGGACCCCGCGACGACCGTGTTCGTCAAGGACGCGCGCTACGACAAGATCATCGAAGCATTCGGCGGCGTGGGCGCCCATGTGACGACGCCCGACGAGCTGAAGCGCGCGGTCGACGCGGCCATGGACTCCGGCAAGCCGACGCTCATCAATGCGGTGATCGATCCGGCGGCC
>DASVCL010000023.1:0-11958 GCA_036381615.1 Alphaproteobacteria bacterium | reverse complement strand
GACCTCCTCGAACTCCTCGCGGTCGACCTGCTCGCCCACCAGATAGGTTGTCTCACCCGGATCGACGATCTCGACCTTCTGCAGCATCTGGCGGACGATCACCTCGATGTGCTTGTCGTTGATCTTCACGCCCTGCAGCCGGTAGACGTCCTGGATCTCGTTGATCAGGTAGTTGGCGAGCGCCTCGACGCCCATCACCCGCAGGATGTCGTGCGGCACGGGGTTGCCGTCCATCAGGAAGTCGCCTTTCTGGACGATGTCGCCCTCCTGCACGCTGACATGCTTGCCCTTCGGGATCAGGTGCTCGGCCGGCTGGCCCTTGTCGTCCAGCGGATGGACGATGATCCGCCGCTTGGCCTTGTAGTCCTTGCCGAACTCGACGCGACCGTCGATCTCGCTGACGATCGCGTAGTCCTTCGGCTTGCGCGCCTCGAACAGCTCGGCGACGCGCGGCAGACCGCCGGTGATGTCGCGGGTCTTCGACGACTCGCGCGGGATACGCGCCAGCACGTCGCCGGCCCGGACTTCGGCGCCGTTTTCGACCGACAGGATCGCATCGACCGACATGAAGTAGCGCGCCTCGAGCCCGTTCGCGAGCGTCACCGGGTTGCCCTTCTTGTCGCGCAGCTCGATGCGCGGACGCAGGTCCGCACCACGCGGCTGCTGACGCCAGTCGACCACCACCTTGTTGGAGATGCCGGTCGCCTCGTCGACGATCTCGCGCATCGACACGCCCTCGGTGAGGTCGACGTAGTGCGCGATGCCTTCCTTCTCGGTGATGATCGGCAGGGTGTACGGGTCCCACTCCGCCAGCTTCTGGCCCTTCTTGACCTGTGCTCCCTCGTCGGCGAGCAGCTTGGCACCGTACGGTACGCGGTGACGCGCCCGCTCGCGCCCGTTCTCGTCGACCAGAACGACCTCGGTATTCCGACCCATGACGATCGGAATGTTCTGGCTGTTGAGAACGACGTTGCGGTTGCGCACCGACACCTTGGCGTCGTACGCCGCCTCGATCGACGATTGCTCCGCACCGCGCTGGACGGCGCCGCCGATGTGGAAGGTCCGCATCGTCAGCTGCGTGCCGGGCTCGCCGATCGACTGGGCGGCAATGATGCCGACGGCCTCGCCGACGTTGACGAGCGTGCCGCGCGCAAGGTCACGGCCATAGCACTTGGCGCACACGCCGTTCTTGCTCTGGCACGTCAGGACCGAGCGGATCTTGACCTGCTCGAGGCCGGCGCGGTCGATCTTCTCGACTTCCGCCTCCTCGATCAGCTCGCCGGCGCGGACGAGAACCTCGCCCGTCATCGGGTCGGTGACGTCCTCGGCCGCGGTGCGGCCCAGGATGCGCTCCGCCAGCGGCGCGATGACCTCGCCGCCCTCGACCACCGCCTTCATCCCGAGGCCCTCGGTCGTACCGCAATCGTCCTCGACGATGATCGCGTCCTGCGCCACGTCGACGAGACGGCGGGTGAGATAGCCCGAGTTCGCGGTCTTGAGCGCCGTGTCGGCCAGTCCCTTGCGGGCACCGTGGGTCGAGTTGAAGTACTCGAGCACGGTCAGGCCTTCCTTGAAGTTCGAGATGATCGGGGTCTCGATGATCTCGCCCGAGGGCTTCGCCATCAGGCCGCGCATGCCGGCGAGCTGCTTGATCTGCGCCGCCGAGCCGCGGGCGCCCGAGTGCGCCATCATGTAGACCGCGTTGATCGGCTCGCCCGGCTTCGGGCGGCTGATCTCGCGCATCATCTCGTCGGCGACGAGATCGGTGCAGCGCGACCAGGCGTCGACCACCTTGTTGTACTTCTCGCCCTGGGTGATCAGGCCGTCCTGGTACTGCTGTTCGTACTCCTGGACGCGCGCCTTGGTCTCCTCGACCAGCTTCCACTTGGCCGCGGGAATGACGAGGTCGTCCTTGCCGAACGAAATGCCGGCGCGGCAGGCCTGGCTGAAGCCCATTGCCATCAGCCGGTCGGCGAAGATCACCGTCTCCTTCTGGCCGCAGTGGCGGTAGACGACGTCGATGACGTTGCTGATCTCCTTCTTCGTCAGAAGCTGGTTGATCAGGCTGAACGGCACGTTCGGGTGCCGCGGCAGGATTTCGGACAGCAGCATCCGGCCCGGCGTGGTCTCCACCATCATGGTGACCGGCTTGTTGTCCTTATCGACCGTGCGATACCGCGCCTTGATCTTGGCATGCAGCGAGACATGGCCGTGGAAGAGCGCCTGCTCGATCTCGGCGATGTCGTTGAACACCATGCCCTCGCCCTTCTCGCCATCGCGCTGGAGCGTGATGTAGTAGAGCCCCAGCACGATGTCCTGGCTCGGCACGATGATCGGCTTGCCGTTGGCCGGCGACAGGATGTTGTTCGTCGACATCATCAGCACGCGCGCCTCGAGCTGTGCCTCGAGCGAGAGCGGCACGTGGACGGCCATCTGGTCGCCGTCGAAGTCGGCGTTGAAGGCCGTGCAGACCAGCGGATGGAGCTGGATCGCCTTGCCCTCGATCAGCACCGGCTCGAACGCCTGGATGCCGAGACGGTGCAGAGTCGGCGCGCGGTTGAGCAGAACCGGGTGCTCGCGGATGACCTCCTCGAGGATGTCCCAGACCTCCGGCCGCTCCTTCTCGACCATGCGCTTGGCGGCCTTGATGGTGGTCGCCATGCCGTAGAGTTCGAGCTTGGAGTAGATGAACGGCTTGAACAGCTCGAGCGCCATCTTCTTCGGCAGGCCGCACTGATGCAGCTTCAGCTCCGGACCGACGACAATGACGGAGCGGCCCGAATAGTCGACGCGCTTGCCGAGCAGGTTCTGGCGGAACCGGCCCTGCTTGCCCTTGAGCATGTCGGACAGCGACTTGAGCGGCCGCTTGTTGGCACCCGTGATCACGCGGCCGCGGCGGCCGTTGTCGAACAGGGCGTCCACGGCCTCCTGCAGCATGCGCTTCTCGTTGCGCACGATGATGTCGGGCGCCTTCAGCTCGATCAGCCGCTTGAGGCGGTTATTGCGGTTGATGACGCGCCGATACAGGTCGTTGAGATCCGAGGTCGCGAAGCGGCCGCCGTCGAGCGGCACGAGCGGACGCAGCTCGGGCGGAATCACCGGGATCACGTCCAGGATCATCCACTCGGGGCGGTTGCCGGATTCGATGAAGAACTCGACGAGCTTCAGGCGCTTGACGAGCTTCTTGCGCTTCGCCTCGGAGGTTGTCTCCTTGAGCTCTTCGCGCATCGTCTCGCGCTCGCGCTCGAGATCGATCGCGGCAAGCATGTCCTTGAGCGCCTCGGCGCCGATCTTGGCGGTGAACGCGTCCTCGCCGTAATCGTCCTGCGCCTTGATGTACTGCTCCTCGGTGAGGAGCTGATGCAGCTTCAGCGGCGTCAGGCCCGGCTCGATGACGACGTAGTTCTCGAAATAGAGCACGCGCTCGAGATCGCGCAGCGTCATGTCGAGCAGAAGGCCGATACGGCTCGGCAACGACTTCAGGAACCAGATATGCGCGACCGGCGAGGCAAGCTCGATGTGGCCCATGCGCTCGCGGCGAACCTTCGAGAGCGTCACCTCGACGCCGCACTTCTCGCAGATGATGCCGCGATACTTCATACGCTTGTACTTGCCGCACAAGCACTCGTAGTCCTTGATCGGTCCGAAGATCCGCGCGCAGAAGAGCCCGTCCCGCTCCGGCTTGAAGGTGCGGTAGTTGATCGTCTCGGGCTTCTTGATCTCGCCGAACGACCACGACCGGATGCGCTCCGGGCTGGCGATCGAGATCCGGATCTGGTCGAACTGCTGCGGACCCGTCGGCTGGCCGAAAATGTTCGCGACTTCGTTCATGCTGTTCTCCCGCTCGGCGGCGCTGCCCCCTTTGGCAGTCCCGCCGGAAATTCAACTCGTTCCGCCCCACGGTGTCCGGCGGGACCGGCCGCGCCCGGCCCGATCCCGCCGTCCTGCAATTAGCCTCAATAGCTCCGCTGGTTCAGCTCCACGTTGAGGCCGAGCGAGCGGAGCTCCTTCACCAGAACGTTGAAGGACTCCGGAATGCCCGCCTCGAAGTTGTCGTCGCCGCGCACGATCGCCTCGTACACCTTGGTGCGGCCGGACACGTCGTCCGACTTGACCGTCAGCATTTCCTGCAGCGTGTACGCGGCACCGTAGGCTTCGAGCGCCCACACTTCCATTTCGCCGAAACGCTGCCCGCCGAACTGGGCCTTGCCGCCCAGCGGCTGCTGCGTGACGAGGCTGTACGGACCGATCGAACGCGCGTGGATCTTGTCGTCGACCAGGTGGTGGAGCTTCAGCATGTAGATGTAGCCCACCGTCACCTTGCGGTCGAAGCGATCGCCCGTACGGCCATCCCACAGCCAGACCTGCCCCGACGGATCGAGTCCGGCCATCTTGAGCATCTCGACGATGTCGTCCTCGCGCGCGCCGTCGAACACGGGCGTGGCCACCGGCACGCCGTCGCGCAGGTTGGAGGCAAGCTCGATCACCTGCTCGTCGGGCATCTCCGCACCGTCGACCTTCAGCACGTCCTTGCCGTAGATCTTCTGGAGCTGCTTCTTGAGATCGGCCGTGCTCTTGCCGTTCTTCTGCACCTTGTCGAGCAGCTCGCCGATCTGGCGACCGAGCTGTGCCGAGGCCCAGCCCAGGTGCGTCTCGAGGATCTGGCCGACGTTCATGCGGCTCGGCACGCCGAGCGGATTGAGCACGATGTCGACCGGCGTACCGTCCTCGAGGTACGGCATGTCCTCGATCGGCACGATCTTGCTGATGACGCCCTTGTTGCCGTGACGGCCGGCCATCTTGTCGCCGGGCTGCAGCTTGCGCTTCACCGCGACGAACACCTTGACCATCTTCATCACGCCCGGCGGCAGCTCGTCGCCGCGCTGCAGCTTTTCGACCTTGCTTTCGAAGCGCGCCTCGAGCGCCTTCACGCTGTCGTCGAACTGCTTCTTCAGCGCCTCGATATCCGCCATGATCTTGTCGTTCTTGACGACGATCTGGCGCCACTGGCCCGGCGTGTACTCGTCGAGCACTTCGGGCGTGAGCTTGATGCCCGCCTTGAGGCCGCGCAGGCCGCCTGCGACCGTCTGGTTCAGCAGACGCTCGCGCAGGCGCGCCGCGAAGCTCCGCTCGAGAATCGCCTTCTCGTCGTCGCGGTCCTTCGCCAGACGCTCGATCTCGGCGCGTTCGATCGCCATCGCGCGCTCGTCCTTGTCGACGCCACGGCGCGAGAAGACCCGCACCTCGACGACCGTCCCCGACACACCCGGCGGCAGGCGCAGCGACGTGTCGCGCACGTCCGATGCCTTCTCGCCGAAGATCGCGCGGAGCAGCTTCTCCTCGGGCGTCATCGGCGATTCGCCCTTCGGCGTCACCTTGCCGACGAGGATGTCGCCCGGCTTGACCTCGGCGCCGATGTAGACGATGCCGGCTTCGTCGAGATTCTTGAGGGCCTCCTCGCCGACGTTGGGGATGTCGCGGGTGATCTCCTCCTGGCCGAGCTTCGTGTCCCGCGCCATCACCTCGAACTCCTCGATGTGGATCGAGGTGAAGACGTCCTCCGAAACGATACGCTCGGAGATCAGGATGGAGTCCTCGAAGTTGTAGCCGTTCCACGGCATGAACGCGACGAGCACGTTCCGGCCGAGCGCCAGCTCGCCCAGCTGCGTCGAAGGACCATCGGCGATGATGTCGCCGGCCTTCACCACGTCACCTTTCTTCACCAGCGGCCGCTGCGTGATGCAGGTGTTCTGGTTCGAGCGCTGGAACTTCAGCAGGTTGTAGATGTCCACACCCGGGGACGCCGAGTTGGCGTCCTCGGACGCCCGAATGACGATGCGTGTCGCGTCGACCTGGTCGACGACGCCCGAGCGCTTCGCCGCGATCGCGGCGCCCGAGTCGCGTGCGACGACCGCCTCCATGCCGGTGCCGACGATCGGCGCCTCGGCACGGATCAGCGGAACGGCCTGGCGCTGCATGTTGGACCCCATCAGCGCGCGGTTCGCGTCGTCGTTCTCGAGGAACGGGATCAGCGCGGCCGCCACCGACACGAGCTGCTTCGGCGACACGTCCATGAAGTCGATGCGGTCCGGCGGCACCATGACGAAGTCGCCGCCGCGGCGGCAGTTCACCATGTCCGCGACGATGCGGCCCTTCGCGTCGACCTCGGTGTTGGCCTGGGCGATGTTGTACTTGCTCTCCTCCATCGCCGAGAGATAGACGACCTCGTCGGTCACCTTGCCGTCGACGACGCGCCGGTACGGGCTTTCGATGAAGCCGTACTGGTTGACGCGCGCATACGTCGCCAGGCTGTTGATCAGGCCGATGTTCGGACCTTCCGGCGTTTCGATCGGGCAGATCCGACCATAGTGGGTGGGATGCACGTCGCGCACCTCGAAGCCCGCGCGCTCGCGCGTCAGACCGCCCGGTCCCAGGGCCGACAGGCGCCGCTTGTGCGTGATCTCCGAAAGCGGGTTCGTCTGGTCCATGAACTGGGACAGCTGGCTCGAGCCGAAGAACTCGCGCACCGCCGCCGCCGCCGGCTTGGCGTTGATCAGATCGTGCGGCATGACCGAGTCGATCTCGACCGTCGACATGCGCTCGCGGATCGCGCGCTCCATGCGCAGCAGGCCGACGCGATACTGATTCTCCATCAGCTCGCCGACCGACCGCACGCGGCGGTTGCCGAGGTGGTCGATGTCGTCGATCTCGCCGCGGCCGTCCTTGAGCTCGACCAGCACCTTGAGGATCGCCAGGATGTCTTCCTTGCGGAGCGTGCGGACCGTATCCGGGCAGTCGATGCCCAGCCGCGAATTCATCTTGACGCGGCCGACCGCCGACAGGTCATAGCGCTCGGCGTCGAAGAACAGGCCATGGAACAGCGCCTCCGCGGTCTCGAGCGTGGGCGGCTCGCCCGGCCGCATCACGCGGTAGATCTCGATCAGCGCCTCCTCGCGCGACGTGTTCTTGTCCGCCTTCAGCGTATTGCGCATGTAGGGGCCGACCGAGATGTGGTCGATGTGCAGCGTCGGGATGGTCGTCACCCCGGCGTCTTCGAGCAGTTTCAGGTTCTGGCTGGTCAGCTCGTCGCCCGCTTCGACATAGATCTCACCGGTCTGCTCGTTGATGATGTCGACGGCGACGTAGCGGCCCTTGATGTCGTCAAGGCTGGCCAGGACCTCAGTGACACCCTCGTCGGCCAGCTTCTTGGCCAGACGCGGCGTGATCTTGGTGCCCGCCTCGACCAGCACCTTGCCGGACTTGGCGTCGATGAGATCGCTCGTCAGCTTCACGCCGCGCATGCGCTCGGCATTGAATTCAGTCTTCCAGCCCTTCTTCGACTTCGTGAAGACGACCTGGTTGTAGAAGTAGCCGAGGATCTCCTCGGCGGTCATGCCCTGCGCCTCGCCGGGCTCGAGCGTCTTGCCCTGCGCCGCACGTTCCGCACGCAGCTTCGCCGTCTGCTCGCTGTCGAGGGCCATCAGCAGCGTCGTCGCCGGCAGCTTGCGGCGGCGGTCGATACGCACATAGACGAGGTCCTTGGCGTCGAACTCGAAGTCGAGCCACGAACCGCGGTACGGGATGACGCGCGCGGCGAAGAGATACTTGCCCGAGGAGTGCGTCTTGCCCTTGTCGTGGTCGAAGAACACGCCGGGCGACCGGTGCATCTGCGAGACGATGACGCGCTCGGTTCCGTTGATGATGAACGTACCCTTGTCCGTCATCAGGGGCATGTCGCCCATGTAGACGTCCTGCTCCTTGATGTCGCGGATGGAGCGCGCCTCGGTCGCCTCGTCGACATCCCAGACGACGAGGCGCAGCGTCACCTTGAGCGGCGCCGCATAGGTCATGCCGCGCTGCTGACATTCGTCGACATCGTATTTCGGCGGCTCGAGCTCGTAGCGGACGAATTCGAGCATCGCGCGCTCAGAGAAATCCTTGATCGGGAAGACCGAGCGGAAGACTTCCTGCAACCCGATGTTCTTGCGCTGCTCGGGCGGCACGTCCATCTGCAGAAAGCTCTTGTACGAGCTCATCTGCACCTCGATCAGATTCGGCATGGGCGCGACCTCGGGAATACGCCCGAAGCTCTTGCGAATACGCTTCCGCCCCGTGAAGGACTGCACCATGGAACTCCTCATCGCCTCGTCAACGCGCCATCGCGGCGCCCAGAGCAAACCGCGCAACGTCCCCTGACCACGACGCCCGGCCGGCGGGGATCTCGTCGGGGCGGAAGCCTGGCTTCCGCCCCGACGTCCGGCTGGGCGAGCCGACCGTTACTTGATCTCGACGGTCGCGCCCGCATCCTCGAGCTGCTTCTTGATCTTCTGGGCCTCGTCCTTGTTGACGCCCTCCTTGACGGTCTTGGGCGCCCCCTCGACGAGATCCTTCGCCTCCTTGAGGCCGAGACCGGTGATCGCGCGGATCTCCTTGATCACGTTGATCTTCTTGTCGCCAGCATTGGCGAGGATCACCGTGAACTCGGTCTTCTCCGCCGCAGGCGCGGCAGCACCCGGCGCAGCTGCGCCCGGTGCCACGGCCGCGACGGCAACCGGCGCCGCGGCGGACACGCCCCACTTCTCCTCAAGCATCTTGGTGAGCTCGGCCGCCTCAAGGACGGTCAGGCTCGAGAGGTCATCGACCAGCTTGGCAAGATCAGCCATTTGAATTCGCTCCTTGTCTGAACTTCTGGGTTAAGGGGTTTCGACTCACGAACCCGCGCCGCCCTGCTTTTCGGCATGGGCGTGCAAGACACGTGCAAGCTGCGCCGCCGGCGCGCGGATAACCGTCGCCAGTCGGGTCGCCGGCGCGGCGATCGTGCCCAGGAGCTTCGCCCGCATCTCCGGAAGGGAGGGCAGGGTCGCCAGGGCCTTCACACCCTCTACGTCGAGCTTGCGCTCGCCGAGGCTGCCGCCGACGATGGTGAGCTTCTCGTTCCGGTTCGCGTACTCGACCGCCACTTTCGCCGCAGCCACCGGATCGCGGCTGTAGGCAATGGCGGTCGGACCCTTGAACAGGTCCGAGAGCTGGACGAACGGGGTGCCGTCCAGCGCACGTCGCGTGAGCCGATTCTTCGAGACTTTGAAACTGGCTCCCGCTGCCCGCATCTGCCGACGCAGATCGGTCATTTCCTCGACCGTCAGGCCCGCCTGCTGCGTCACGACGACCAGCGCGGCGTTCTTCAGGTCTTGGTTCAGCGAGGCGACCAGTTTCTCCTTCTGTGCTCGGTCCACGGATCGTCTCCACTCGTGGCCCGCACCACCCGGCCCTTGCGGGCCGGCCGTTGCGGACCGGGTTTGACCACGGCCTCGCCGACCGTTCACGGGACGGACGAGACCACTTCTCGACCTGTCCCAGAAGTTCACGCCGCGCGCGACACGACATCCCCAGGGGAATCTCGCGTCCCGTGCGGCTTCGACCTCTGTCTATGCAGGCGTGTCGTTTAAGCCGCCGTCCCGTCGCCGGGGCGGTGGCACCTGCAGTCTCGGACAGGAGGAACCGTCACCCCGATACGAAGTGCCGGCTCCCTATGCCGCCATTCACGACCCTGATCCGGCAGGGCCGCGAATGGCGGAATTCCATGTTACTCGGCAGCAGCCGCCGTGACGCCCAGGCTCGACATGTCAAGTTTCACGCCGGGCCCCATCGTCGTGCTCAGCGTGATCTTCTTGATGTACGTGCCCTTGACGCCGCTCGGCCGTGCACGATTGATCGCATCGATGAATGCGGTCACGTTGGCGAGGATCTGATCCTCGCTGAAGCTTGCCTTGCCGATGCCGGCGTTGACGTTGCCGGTCTTGTCGGCGCGGAACTGGACCTGACCGCCCTTCGCGTCGCGCACCGCCTGCGCCACGTTCGGCGTCACCGTGCCGAGCTTCGGGTTCGGCATGAGGCCGCGCGGCCCCAGCACCTTACCGAGACGGCCGACCACGCCCATCATGTCCGGCGTCGCAATGACGCGATCAAAGTCTATTTGGCCCGCGAGCACCTTCTCCGCAAGGTCCTCGGCCCCGACGATGTCCGCGCCCGCCGCTTCGGCCTCCTTGGCGCGATCGCCCTTCGCGAAGACGGCGACGCGGATCGTCTTGCCGGTGCCGCTCGGCAGGCTGACGACGCCGCGCACGATCTGGTCGGCGTGGCGCGGATCGACGCCCAGCGTCATCGCGATCTCGATCGTCTCGTCGAACTTCGCGCCGGCGCGCGACTTGACGAGGTGTACGGCCTCCCTCACCGGATAGGCCCGGTTGCGGTCGATGCCATCATAGGCCTTGATGATGCGCTTGCCCTGCTTGGCCATGGCTTACTCCACCACTTCGAGGCCCATCGACCGCGCCGAACCGATGATCATGCGGCACGCAGCGTCGAGGTCGTTGGCGTTGAGGTCCTGCATCTTCTTCTCGGCGATCTCGCGGATCTGGGCCATCGTGACCTTGCCCACGGCCGGATCGCGGCCAGTCGCCTTCGCGCCGCTCTCGATCTTCGCCGCCTTCTTCAGGAAGTACGTGGCGGGCGGAGTCTTGAGCTCGAAAGTGAAGGTGCGGTCGCCGTACGCCGTGATCGTCACCGGAATCGGCGTACCGGGCTCCATCTTCTGGGTCCGGGCGTTGAACTGCTTGCAGAACTCCATGATGTTGAGACCGCGCTGGCCGAGCGCGGGCCCGATCGGCGGCGACGGGTTCGCCTGCCCCGCCGGAACCTGCAATTTGATGTAACCGACGACTTTCTTCGCCATCTCTCCACTTCCTTTCGGCTCCCGGGCGGCCAATGGCGTGGCGACCGTGACCGGTAATCGCCTCTCTCAATGCCCCGGCGCGATGACGCGCGGCCACGCCCGCGCCGCGCCGGAAACGAATGCGCTCTCGCGCGTCAGACCTTCTCCACCTGCGAGTACTCGAGCTCGACCGGCGTCGGCCGGCCGAAGATCGAGACCGAAACCTTGAGGCGCGCCTTGTCCTCGTCGACCTCTTCCACGAGGCCGTTGAACGACGTGAAGGGGCCGTCGACCACGCGCACCTGCTCGCCGACCTCATAGGTGACGGACGGCTTCGGCCGCTCGATCCCTTCCTTGATCTGGCGCAGCAGGCGGTCGGCCTCGCGATCGCTGATCGGCACGGGCCGCCCGCGGCCGCCGAGAAAACCGGTCACCTTCGGCGTGTTCTTCACCAGGTGCCAGCTCTCGTCGGTCATCTCCATCTTCACGAGAACGTAGCCGGGGAAGAACTTGCGCTCGGCATTGACCTTCTTGTTGCCCTTGCGCAGCTCGACCACGCTGTCGGTCGGCACCATGACCTCCTGGATCAGGTGCGCCATGCCCTTCTGCTGGGCCTGCTCCTTGATCGAGGAGGCAACCTTCTTCTCGAAGCCGGAATAGACGTGAATGACGTACCAGTGCGCCGTCATGGCCGCTCAGCCCCCCAGCCCGAAAATCGCCCGCACGCCGAGTGCCAGAAACCAGTCGACGACGAAGAAGAAGATGGCGGCCAGCACCGACATCGCGAGAACCATCGCGGTGGTGATCATGGTCTCCTTGCGCGTCGGCCAAGTGACCTTGGCGACTTCCTGACGCACCTGGCGGATGAATTCGCCAGGGCTCGTCCTGTTGGTGCTGGTCGTACCGTTCATTGCTTCAGCTTCGCCCTGCCCCGGTGGGGCTCGTTTCGTATCGCCGCGCCACGCCTCGGGTCGCTGGACTGGCAGGAGTGGAGGGGCTCGAACCCCCAACCCCCGGTTTTGGAGACCGGTGCTCTACCAATTGAGCTACACTCCTGCAGTCATCCGGCAACGCCTATGCGCCGATCTCGAGTCTGACCTGCGGCCCTACTCGATGATTTTGGCGACGACGCCGGCGCCGACGGTGCGGCCGCCCTCGCGGATGGCGAAGCGCAGGCCCTCGTCCATGGCGATGGGGGCGATCAGGTGCACCTCCATCGTCACGTTGTCGCCCGGCATCACCATCTC
>DASVCL010000022.1:0-11838 GCA_036381615.1 Alphaproteobacteria bacterium | reverse complement strand
GCTGGGCGTCGATAAGGAGGACGCGGCGGCCCGCCCGGCCGGTGCGCCAGCCGAGCACGTCGGTTTGGCCTTGGGCGACGGCGAAGGCGAGCCGCAAGGCCAGCCAGCTCTTGCCGATGCCGGCGGGTCCGCGCAGCAGCGCGAGTTCGCCCGGCGCGAGGATGGGGTCGAGCAGCGGCACGCGGCCGGGTTGGTCGCCGGCGAGGACGTCCCGCCAGTCGAGCGGCACGAGGGCCGCGCCGGTGGGCGCGGACGCGAGGATCGAGTCGAAGGGCATGAAAGGGCCTCCCCTTGCCCACGGACCGGGGCAAAAAAAGAGGCACGGCACCGCATCGTCCGCGGCCCGCGCCTCATGTCTCAATATGACGCCAAAACAAGACGCCCGCGGGTCGAGGGACCGCGCGGGCGCATCTAGCCGGCGCCGATTTCACCCCCGGACCGCCGCCCCGGTCAAGGCACTTTCTTGCGCGATTCCAGACCGGGGGCTCATCCGGGCGCGAACTAGGCCGTTGCCGCCCGTCCGTGGTAAAGGCGTGACCAGAGCCGCCCCCTTCCCGATTCGGACGTTACAGGCATCATCCCGGCCGGCAGCGTCTTGACCAGCATCGGAGTCGACCCATTCCAAAACACGCCAAGACCGCCCCCGCCCTGCCGTCCAAGGACGAGGTGCTCGAGTTCATCCGCGAGAGCCCCGGCAAGGTCGGCAAGCGCGAGATCGCCCGCGCCTTCAACATCAAGGGCCCGGCGAAGATCGCGCTGAAATCGATGCTGAAGGACCTGGCCCGCGAGGGCGCGATCGAGCGATCGGCCGGGCGGCGCTACGGGACGCGCGGTGCGCTGCCCGAGGTCCTGATGGTCGAGGTGACCGGCTTCGACCGCGAGGAGGCCGAGGCGCTGGCCCGGCCGCTCGACTGGGCCGAGGCGAGCGCGCCGCCGGTAATCCGGCTTCGCACCGACCGGCGCGGCGGCGACCTCGAGCGCGGCGACCGTGCGCTGGTCCGCCTCGAACGCCGCGACGGCGCTTTCGTGGGCCGCGTCCTGCGCCGGATCGAAGGCGCGCCGGAGAAGGTGCTGGGCGTGTACAACCACGGACCGGCGGGCGGCCGCCTGCAACCGACGGAAAAGCGGGTGCGGACCGAGTTCGTCGTCGCAC
Organism: Alphaproteobacteria bacterium; assembly: GCA_036381615.1. Classification (GTDB taxonomy): domain Bacteria; phylum Pseudomonadota; class Alphaproteobacteria; order CACIAM-22H2; family CACIAM-22H2; genus CALANV01. The sequence continues at coordinate 10,685 of DASVCL010000022.1, read as the reverse complement.
CCGGCAATGCCGGCGACGCCCGACCGGGGGAGCTGGTGCTGGCCGAAGTCCTGCCGGGGCGCCGGCTGGGCCTGCCGCAGGCCCGCATCGTCGAGCGGCTGGGCAGCATGGCGAGCCCAAAGGCCGCGAGCCTGATCGCGGTGCATACCCACGACATTCCCGTCGAGTTTCCCGAAGCGGCGCTCCGCCAGGCCGAACGCGCCCGACCGGCGCCGATCGCCGGACGCGAGGACCTTCGCCACATTCCGCTCGTCACCATCGACGGCGAGGATGCGCGCGACTTCGACGATGCGGTGTTCGCCGAGCCGGACGACGATCCCGGCAATCCCGGCGGTTTTCACCTGATCGTCGCGATCGCCGACGTCGCCTGGTACGTGCGCCCCAACGACGCGCTCGACCGCGCCGCGCAGCTCCGCGGCAATTCGGTCTATTTTCCGGACCGTGTCGTCCCGATGCTGCCCGAGCGGCTGTCGAACGATCTGTGCTCGCTGCGGCCGAACGAGGATCGGCCGGTCCTTGCCGTCCACATCTGGATCGACGCGCAGGGCCGCAAGCGCCGCCACCGCTTCGTCCGCGGCATGATGCACTCCGCCGCGCGCCTCACCTACGACGAGGCGCAGGCGGCCGCGGACGGCATCAAGGGCCGCGTTCCGTCGGCCCTCAAGACGGACGTCATCGATCCGCTGTTCGCCGCCTATCGCGCCCTCGCCCGGGCGCGGCGCGAGCGCGGGACGCTCGACCTCGACCTGGAGGAACTCAAGATCGTGCTCGGCAGCGACGGCAAGGTGGAGCGCATCGAGCCGCGGGCCCGCTATGACAGCCATCGCCTGATCGAGGAATTCATGATTGCCGCCAACGTCTGCGCGGCGGAAAGCCTCGAGGAGCGGCGCCTGCCCTGCATGTACCGCATCCATGCCGAGCCGGCGCCGGAGAAGGTCGACGCGCTGCGCGACGTGCTCGCCGGTCTCGGCTATCGCCTGGCCCGCGGCCAGGTCATGCTGCCCCGGCACTTCATGAAGATTCTCGACTGGGCCGCCGACAAGCCGTTCCGGCACCTGATCAACGAACTCGTCCTGCGCACGCAATCGCTCGCCGTCTACAGCCCCGACAATGTCGGCCATTTCGGCCTCGCGCTGACGCGCTATGCCCATTTCACCTCGCCCATCCGGCGCTACAGCGACCTTCTGGTGCATCGCGCGCTGATCGCCGGCTTCGGCCTCGGCGAGGGCGGCATCTTCGAGGCCGGCCCGGTCGACTTCCACGGCATCGCCGAGCATATCTCCGCGACCGAACGGCGCGCCGCCGCCGCCGAGCGCGACGCGCGCGAACGCTACATCGCGGCGTATCTCTCCGGCCGCATCGGCGCCCGGTTCATCGGCCGGATCTCCGGCGTGCAGAAATTCGGCCTCTTCGTCACCCTGGACGGGATCGGCGCCGACGGCCTGATCCCCGTCAACACGCTGCCGCCCGATTTCTGGCAGCACGATCCCGACCGCCATCTGCTCGAGGGCCGTCACAGCGCCCATACGTTCACCCTGGGCGATCCGGTCACGGTGCGCCTGAGAGAGGCGAGCCCCGTCACCGGCGGCCTCGTCTTCGAACTGCTCGCCGGCGGTCACGCCCGCGGCGAGCGCGCGGGCCATACGTCCTCGCGACGGCCGCGCGGCAAGAGCGCCGGCCGCCGGGGCGCCCCCGGCAAACGGACCCGCACGCGCCGGTAACGGCCGCTTCGAGCACGGCCGCCAGGAACGCGCCGGCTCGTCGTCTCCTGATGGATGAGCGCGGCTCATCCATAATATGATGCAATCTCTCTTGCGCGCGGTTTTGCACTGCGGCATTTCATTTGAATACTAATGAATGCCGCCGGCCCCTCATCCGCCGGCGGCATGGACGGGTGACCGGCGCGGGCGGCATCGGCCGCGCGGCACCCCAAAGGCGCATCACGTCAAGCGCGACAGCCGGAACGCAGGGGCGATGGGCCCGGTCGGCCCCGCCCTGCGCACGGCCCAAACATGGGGACGAAGGCCGCAATGGGTTCAGTTCTTGCCAAGCGCACCGCCCGCGAGCCGGCGTGCCAGCGGTCGGACGCAAGCCGCCGGGGCGCATACGTCAAGGCCGGGCCGGCATCGCCGATCCGGCCCGAATTCAACGTCGCCCGTTCCGCCGAGCCGGCGGCCGCCGATTTCGCCCCGCCGCACCCGGCCGCGGCCGCCGCGCAGCCCCAAAACTCCGGGACCATAGCAATCCCCCAGGTGCTGGAGCATGTCGACCATGGCATTGCCGTCTTCGACAGGGACCTGGTCTTACGCTTCTGCAACCGGCGGCTCGTCGAGCGGCTGGTCCTGCCGCCCGAGCTTCTGGCGGTCGGCCGCACCACCCTGCCGGAAATGCTGTTGTACATGGCACGGCGCGGCGACTACGGGCCCGGCGACCCGCAGGCGATCACCGACGCAATCCTGGCCGAGATCCGCAAGGGGTCGCATGCCCGGTTCGAGTGCCTGAAGGCCAACGACGTCTGGCTGCGGGGCGACTGGAACAGGCTGCCGGATGGCGGGTTCGTCACGGTCCTGACCGACATCACGGCCCTCAAGAAGGCCGAGGCGGACCTGCGCGAATCCCGCGACGATGCGATGCGGGCGCGGGCGCAGCTCGTCACGGCCATCGAGTCGATCTCCGAAGGATTCGTCCTTTGGGATGCGGACGACCGCCTGGTCACATTCAACAGCCGCTATCGCGACGAATATTCATTCGCCCCCGAACAGCTGAGGCCGGGCATTTCGTTCGAGGAGCTGCTGCGGGCGGGAGTCGCGCGCGGCGTCGTGCCGGTCGGATATGATCCCGAGCAGTGGCTGCAGGAGCGCCTGCGGCAGCACCGCAATCCTCAGGCGCCCTACGTCGTCGAGCGGCCCGACGGCCGCTCGGTCCTGATCACCGAATACCGGACGAGCGACGGCGGCATCGTCGGTATCCGCACCGACGTCACGCAGCTGCGCATCCGCGAGCAGGCGGCACAGGAAGCGCGCCGGCGGCTGGTCGAGGCGATCGAGGCCATTCCCCAGGGCTTCGCCATCTTCGATCCCGAGGACCGCCTCGTCCTGTTCAACCAGCGCTACAAGAACAAGTACTCCCTCGCCCCGGATTTCATCCGGCCGGGCGTGCGCTACGAAGAGCTGCTGCGCGAAATCGTTCGGCGGGGCCTGGTCGACATTCCGCCCGAGCGGCGCGAGGCGTGGATCGAGGAGCGGGTTGCGCTGCACCGCGCGGGCAAGCGCAATCTGATCACCAATCGCTGGGGGCGCTGGGTGTCGATCGAGGAGTGCCTGACCGAAAGCGGTCACGTGGTCGTCATCCACACCGACATCACCGACCTGGTGCAACGCGAACAGGAGGCAAAGCGCAACCGGCAGCTCCTGCGCGACGTGATCGATGCGGTTCCGGCGGTGATCAACGTGAAGGACCGGCAGTCGCGCTACGTCCTGATGAACAAGTTCCAGGGCAAGGTCTACGGCGTCGATCCCGATGAGGCGATCGGACGGACCAGCGACGACTTCGTCGGGTCGCATTATGGCGGCTATTCCAACGCCATGGACCAGATCGTGATCCGCACCGGCAAGCCGCTGCCGTGGTGCGAGCGCGAGTTCGCCGGCAAGGACGGGCGGCCCTATATCTGGCTCAGCACCAAGGTGCCGCTCAAGAACGAGGCCGGCGAAACGGAGAACGTGCTGACGGTCGCGCTCGACATGACGGATCTCAAGGCGACGCAGCGCGCGCGGAGCAATCTCGCGCGCTATCTGCCGCCCAACCTGATCGAGGTCCTGGCGTCCGAGGACGAACCGTTCGGGCCGCCGCGCCTGCAGAACATCGGCATCCTGTTCGTCGACATGATCGGGTTCACGCGGATCGCCGCGACGTATCCGCCCGAGACGGTGTTCGCGCTTCTGCGCGAGTTCCAGAGCCGGCTGGCCAAAGTCGTGCTCGCCTGCAACGGCACGCTCGACGAGTTCACGGGCGACGGCCTGATGGCGACCTTCGGTACGCCTTACGGCACGGGACGCGACGCGGCGAACGCGCTCGAATGCGCGCGGCGGATCGCGCACGAGGTCAGGGAATTGTGGAAGGAGCGCAGGCAGCGCGGCGAGCCGGCGGTCGAGGCGCGCGTGGGCGTGCATTGGGGGGCGGCACTCGTCGGCAATATCGGCGACGAGGCACGCCTGAAGTTCTCGGTGGTCGGCGACACGGTGAACGTGGCGAGCCGGCTGGAGCGGCTGACGCGCGAGCTCGACGTCGTCGTCGCCGCGAGCGAGTCGGTCGTATCGCAGGCGGGCCGCGAGGGCGCGCGCACGGACGATTTCGTCTGGCGCGGCAAGCACCGCCTGCGCGGACGCAAGATGCCGATCAGCGTCTGGGGCCTGAAATTCGACGAGGACATGTCGTCGAAGCGCCGCGCCGCGCGCGGGCGGTGAATTCGGCCGCAATTAGGCGGATGACGCCGGTCGCGAGAGGCATTACTGCGGTCCACACTCATGACCAACGAGGCGAAGCGGTATTGCCCCATCGGCGAAGAGTTCGCCCGTCACCGCGCGGTCAATCACATCAAGGGCGAGCACGCCCGTGGCAAGAGGTCTACACCAACACGCTCGAAGGCTTCTTCCCGATCTTCAAAGCGGGATGCGCGGCGTCTGCCAGCATCGCGGCGAGCAGCACCTACAGCGCTATCTGACCGAATTTGGCTTCCGCTACAATCATCGGGCTGCGCTGAGTGTCACCGACAAGGAACGCGTGGACGCCGCAATGATGGGTATCAACCGGTAAGCGTCTTAACCTATCGGCGGCCTCGCCTCTGAGCGAACCTCTAAGCCGCATCTGACCCGTAAGCAGTTTTTGGGCGTTGCTGCGCCGCGTCTTGGCTACAACCAACGGATGAAAGCGACTCGCCAAGCTGCGTAGAAAACTGCTAAGATTGGTTTAATTTCGAGGTAGTAAATTCGACCATTGACATTCGCCCCCGAGAATGCCAAATCTATTATCGCACTTATTCCCCGCTGGACATGCCGAAAGGCCCCGGCGGGGTTTTGCTTTTGGGGCTAGGCATGGCGCCTGATACAGCCCCATCGCCAGCGCAAAGAAGCGTTATCGAGCCTGCAGACAAGCGGGCCATTGCCTTTGTTGACGGGCAGAACCTTTACCGGCATGCCATTCCGGCCTTTGGTGTCACACACCCCAACTACGACGTTTTGGCGTTGTCACGGAAGGTGTGCGAGCTAGGCGGCTGGTCGCTCAAGCAGGTGCGATTTTACACGGGTGTCCCTGCCCCTAATGAGGATCCCTTTTGGCACAACTTTTGGTCGAAGAAGCTTTTAACCCTCAAGAGGCAAGGGGTTCACGTATTCTCGCGCCGACTGCGATACCGGAACCGAAAAATCCGCCTGAAAGATGGTACTGAACACGAAATCCGCGTTGCGGAGGAAAAGGGTATAGACGTTCGGATCGCACTGGACATCCTTAGACTGGCGCTGAATAACGATCTCGATGTCGCGGTTGTGTTTAGCCAAGATCAAGACATGTCTGAGGTCGCTGACGAACTAAAGCAGATTTCAAGAAGAGAGAATCGCTGGATTAAAATGGTGTCAGCGTTTCCTGATTCAGCAACTTCGAGCAACACCGCCGCGGCATCAACAACACCGAGTGGATTCGGATTGATCTTGCCACGTATAACGAGTGCGTTGATCCAAGGGATTATCGATAGCCGCTATTTGCACCCAGGCTTTGGCGCGGCCTTCGGTTCGCTCTTCGGCTGCGGCGGCGTGCCGAACAGCTTCTTCAGCACCTGATCGCGCTTCGCGTCGTCGCCGCAGGTCAGGTCTTTCTCAGGGGACTTCGTCGCCATGGTGGGCAAATTACCCTTCCGGCCAGACGAACACCATTATGCCATCGCCTGAAACACGCGGGCTGCCAGTTCCCCAGCCCAATTCGGCTTCGCCATCAGCCGAGGGGCCGTGATACCCCTCGCCATCATCTTGCCGCCGATCTCGGCCACACCCAAACGATCGCAATGTCGCCGGCCTGACGGCCCGGCGGCCGGCCGCCGCACGCCCGAGCGCGGACGCACCAACCCCTGAGACGCAAGGCAGCGCCCGATTCGCGCGACGGGTGGCCGCGGCCGGCCCGAGTGCCACCGCATGGGGTCGCACGGCTGTCCCCAAGCCTTCGCGTCCTGATGCGAAGGTCCAACCATATCTTGAAACCTGTTGATATCTCTGTGGAAAAATCCACTGCCCCGTTCGGAGGAATTTGACAGGGCTTGGCCGGGTGGTAGCATGGAACAAAACACGAACATTTACGACCGTAACGAGTCAGGTCCGGTGCCGGGCAACCATGGCGAGTCCGAAGTCCACGGCCATTGCCGCACTCCGCCGGCAACTCACGATGGGGGACGCCCTCGCCCCCGCGCCGCGGGTGACGCGCCTCGGGATCGCGGCCATCGACGCCGCCTTGCCCTGGGGCGGCCTTCCCGGCGGCGCGATCCACGAGGTGACGGGCCCCGAAAGCGACGGCGCCGCCACCGGCTTCTGCACCACCCTGCTCGCACGCCTGTCCGCCGGCACGCGGCCGGTCCTGTGGGTCACCGCGAATGACGATCTCTACGCGCCCGGGCTTGCCGCCTTCGGCCTTTCGCCCGAACGGCTGATCGTCGTGCGCGCGCGGCGCACCGCCGAGACGTTCTGGACGATCGAGGAGGCGCTGCGCTGCAGGAGCCTTGCCGCGGTGCTGGGCGAGGTCCGCGGTCTGACGCGCACGGTCGCCCGCCGTCTCCAGCTCGTCGCCCGAGGTTCCGGCGTCACGGCCGTTCTGCTGCGGCATGACGAGGACGACGCCTTCGCCAACGCGGTCACGCGCTGGCACGTCGTCTCCGCCCGCCGGGACGACGCGGCCGAGGACGACAGCAATGCGCGCTGGCGCGTCGATCTCGTCCGCTGTCGCGGTCGCATCCATGGAGAGGAAGGATATGTCGCGCGCTGGCTCATCGAATGGCGCGCCGCGACGGGTGATTTCGGTGTGGTTGCCGACCTTCGCGACCGACCGGATCGTCCGGCGCCGACCCGAATGGCGCGCTAAACCCCTTGCCACGATCACGGCCGCGGCCGGCGCCTGCCGCATCGCCGCCGTCAATCGTGCGGGCCAGGACTGCGGCATCGCGCCGGGCATGACGCTTGCGGATGCGCGGGCGCTCGTCCCCGATCTCGTCGCCGTCACCGCCACGCCGACGGAGGACGGCCACGCCCTCACCCGCCTGGCGGAATGGTGCATGCGCTATACGCCGTGGGTCGCGGTCGACGCGACGAACCTGGACGGCGGCGCGCTGTGGCTCGACGTCACCGGCTGCGCCCATCTGTTCGGCGGCGAAGGCCGGCTCCTGCGCGATCTCGAGGCCCGCCTTGCCGCGTTCGGCTTCGCCGCCCGGGCCGCCGTCGCCGACACGCCCGGCGCCGCCTGGGCCTGGGCCCGTTTCGCGGTCCTGCGCACAGCGGATGACGGCATCGTGCCGCCCGGCATGCACCGCGCACGGATCGCCGAACTGCCGGTCGCCGGCCTGCGCCTGGCGCCCGACCTCGTCGAAACCCTGCACAGCCTCGGCCTGCGCCGGATCGGCGATCTTTATCCCATTCCCCGTGCCGCCCTCGCCGCGCGCTTCGGACGATTTGTGCTGCACCGTCTCGATCAGGCCTTGGGGACGATGCCCGAGCCGATCTCGCCGCTGGCCGAGCCGCCCGCACAGCAGGCCGTCCTGGCCTTTCCGGAACCGATCATCACGGCGGCCGGCATCGCCGCCGCCGTCCAGCGCCTCGTCGAGAACCTCTGCGACACGCTCGCGCAGCAAGCGCTCGGCGCACGCCGGCTGGTGCTGTCGTGCTACCGCAGCGACGGCCGTATCGCGTCGCGCACGATCGGCACGAGCGCGCCGACGCGCGATCCCGCGCATCTCTTCCGCCTGTTCCGCGAACATCTCGGCGAGATCGATCCAGGCTTCGGCATCGACGTCATGGCGCTCGCCGCGACCGAGGTCGCCCCGCTCGCGCCGAGCCAGGCGTCGCTCGGCCCCGCATCCGACGCGACCGCGCACGAGCTTACCCATCTGGTCGACGTGCTGGGCACGCGGCTCGGCCACGCGCAGGTGAGGCGCCTCGCCGCCCGCGCGAGCCACATCCCCGAGCGGGCCGTGGCGCGGGTTTCCGCCGGAACGGCGCCAGCCGCGCCGGAATGGCCGGTCGGCGAGCGTCCGCTGCGCCTGCTGCCGCATCCCGAGCCGATCGACGTGACGGCCCCCGTGCCCGACGGCCCGCCGCTGCAGTTCGTGTGGCGGCGACGCACGCACCGCGTCGCGCGCGCCATGGGACCCGAACGCATTTGCGGCGAATGGTGGCGCGACGACGCGAAGCTGCGGGACTACTACCACGTCGAGGACAATGCCGGGTGCCGCTTCTGGGTCTACCGCGAGGACCTGTACCGCCCCGACCGGGCCGCGCGCTGGTACCTGCACGGCCTGTTCGCCTGACGCCGTCCGCGCGCCATGAGCGGTTATGCCGAACTCCAGGTCACCAGCAATTTCAGCTTCCTGCGCGGCGCGTCGCATCCCTTCGAGCTGGTCGGACAGGCCGAGCGGCTCGGCTATCGCGCGATCGCGCTCACCGACCGCAACACGCTTGCCGGCATCGTGCGCGCGCACGCGGAAATCAAAAGGCAGAACTACAAGGTTCGCCTGATCGCCGGCGCGCGGCTCGACCTCGGCGACGGGCCGAGCCTGCTGTGCCTGCCGACCGACCGGGCCGCCTACGGACGGCTCGCGAAACTCCTCACGATCGGCAAGCGCCGCGCCGCCAAGGGCGAATGCCGGCTCGACACGGCCGACGTCCTCGCCCATGGCGAGGGACAGATCGTGATCGTGGTGCCGCCGGAGCGGCCGGACGACGGCTTCGGGACGGCGCTGGCGCGCCTCGGCCAGCACTTCGCGGGTCGCTGCTACCTTGCGGCGCATTACCTTTACCGCGGCGACGACGCGCGCCGCCTGCGCCGTCTGGCGCAGCTCGCGACCCGATGCGGAACGCCGCTCGTCGCGACCAACGACGTCCACTTCCATATCCCCGAACGGCGTGCGTTGCAGGACGTGCTGACCTGCATCCGGGAAAAATGCACGATCCACGAGGCGGGATACCGCCTCTTCGCCAACGCGGAGCGGCACCTGAAGCCGCCCGAAGAGATGGCGCGGCTGTTCCGCCACTATCCGGAGGCGATCGCCCGCACCATCGAGATCGCCGCGCGCTGCCGCTTCAGCCTCGACGAGCTTCGCTACGAATATCCCGCCGAGATGCCCGCGGACGGCCGCACGCCGCAGGACGAGCTCGTCCGGCTGACCTGGGAAGGTGCTGCCAGGCGCTATCCCGACGGCATTCCCGAAAAAGTGCGCCGCACCCTCGAACAGGAACTCGCGCTGATCGCCGAGAAGAACTACGCACCGTATTTCCTCACCGTCCACCACATCGTCGAATATGCGCGCGGCCGCGGCATCCTCTGCCAGGGGCGCGGCTCGGCCGCCAACTCGGCGGTCTGCTACTGCCTCCACATCACCGAGGTGGACCCGGCAAAGAACGAGCTGCTGTTCGCGCGCTTCATCAGCGCCGCGCGCAACGAGCCGCCGGACATCGACGTCGATTTCGAGCACGAGCGGCGCGAGGAGGTCGTGCAGTACATCTACGGGAAATACGGCCGCGACCACGCCGCCCTCGCCGCGACGGTCGTGCATTACCGCGCGCGCGCCGCGATCCGCGACGTCGGCAAGGCGATGGGCCTGTCTCCCGACACCATCGCGGCGCTGTCCCGGACCCTCTGGGGCCGGAGCGACGAAGAACCCGACGAGGCGCGCGTGCGCGAAATCGGCCTCGATCCCAGGGATCGGACGCTGAACCTCACGCTCGAGCTGACCCGCACGCTGATCGGTTTCCCGCGCCATCTGTCGCAGCACGTCGGCGGGTTCGTCATCAGCCGCACGCCGCTCGACGAGCTGGTCCCGATCGAGAACGCGGCGATGGAAAACCGCACCGTCATCGAGTGGGACAAGGACGACCTCGACGATCTCGGCATGCTGAAGGTCGACGTGCTGTCGCTCGGCATGCTGACCTGCATCCGCAAGAGCTTCGATCTGCTCGAACGCCATTACGGCCGGCGCTGCGATCTGAGCATGCCGACCGACGATCCCGCCGTCTACGAGATGCTCGGCAAGGCCGATTCGATCGGCGTGTTTCAGGTCGAGAGCCGCGCGCAGATGAGCATGCTGCCGCGGCTCAAGCCGAAAAATTTCTATGACCTTGTCATCGAGGTCGCGATCGTGCGGCCGGGACCGATCCAGGGCGACATGGTGCATCCGTATCTGCGCCGGCGGCAGAAGCTCGAACAGGTCTCCTATCCGTCGAAGGCGCTCGAAGCTGTGCTCGGCAAGACGCTCGGCGTGCCGCTGTTCCAGGAGCAGGCGATGCAGATCGCGATCGTCGCGGCGGGATTCACCGACGACGAGGCCGACGGCCTCCGCCGCGCGATGGCGACGTTCAAGCGCAACGGCGAGATCCACCTGTTCCGCGACAAGTTCATCAAAGGCATGACCGGTCGCGACTATACCGTCGATTTCGCGACCC
>DASVCL010000021.1:0-98237 GCA_036381615.1 Alphaproteobacteria bacterium | reverse complement strand
AGATGACTTTCTTGCAGCAAGCGCGCGTGAACAGCGGAAGCGGGCGAGTGACGCCGACGATAGCGCCGTTCCAGATTCGCGGCCGCTTCTTCACCGCCATCGTCCTGCAGCTGACCGGTAACGCCGACGCGGCATTTTACGATGTGCTCGACACCAAGCTGGCGCAGGCGCCGCATTTTTTCACCAACGCGCCCATCGTGCTCGATCTCGACAAGGCGGCGGGCATCCGGCAACCGGACGATTTCGTCAAGCTGGTACAGGAGTTGCGGGCACGCAAGCTTACCCTGATCGGCATCCAGAACGGCACGAGCGAGCAGAGCAAGGCAGCGCTCGTCGCCGGCCTGATCACGCTGCAGGGCGGCCGCGACCTGCCGCCGGATGACGTGAAGCGAACCGGCGCCACGATAAGGGCTGCGGAACCCTTGCGCCGCACGCTGCTCGTCACCGATCCGGTGCGCTCGGGACAGCGGATCTTCGCCGACGCCGGCGACCTCGTGGTCGTGGCTTCGGTGAGTTCGGGCGCCGAGCTCATCGCCCGCGGCAACATCCACGTCTACGGCAGGATGCGCGGCCGGGCACTCGCCGGCGCCAACGGCGATCCGAAGGCCCGCATTTTCTGCCAGAGCCTCGAGGCGGAGCTGCTCGCGATCGCCGGTCTCTACCGGACCAGCGATGAGATCGAACCGTCGGCCCGAAAGCAACGGGTTCAGGTGTATCTCAAGGACGATGCGCTCTGCATCGAGCCCCTGAAGTAGTGTCAACCATCAAGGGGAGATCGGCATTGGCAAAGATCATTGTCGTTACGTCAGGCAAGGGAGGCGTCGGCAAGACGACCTCGACGGCCGCCATCGGCGCTGGGCTCGCGATGCGCGGCAAGAAGACCGTGGTCATCGATTTCGACGTCGGCTTGCGCAACCTCGACATGATCATGGGGTGCGAGCGGCGCGTCGTTTTCGATTTCATCAACGTCATCCAGGGCGAGGCGAAGCTCCATCAGGCCCTGATCAAGGATCGGCGCCTCGAGAACCTCTCGATCCTGCCGACCTCGCAGACCCGCGACAAGGATGCGCTCACGCGCGAGGGCGTGGAGAAAGTGCTCGACGAGCTGCGGAACGATTTCGACTACATCATCTGCGACAGCCCGGCCGGCATCGAGCGCGGCGCGCACCTGGCCATGTACTTCGCCGACGAAGCGGTGGTCGTCACCAATCCGGAAGTGTCGTCGGTGCGCGACAGCGACCGGGTCCTCGGACTGCTGAGCAGCAAGACCAGACGCGCGGAGAAGGGCGAGGAACCGGTCAAGCCGCACCTTCTGCTGACGCGTTACGACCCGGCCCGGGTCGCGAAAGGCGACATGATGAAGGTCGAGGACGTGCTCGAGATCCTGTCCATTCCCCTCCTCGGCATCGTTCCGGAGAGCCCGACCGTCCTGAAAGCGTCCAATATCGGCACGCCCGTCGTGTTCGACAAAACCTCGAACGCCGGCGCGGCCTACGCCGACGCCGTGTCGCGGCTGATGGGCGAACAGATCGAAATGCGTGTGCTTGGGCCTGAGCGCCGCGGTATTCTCCAGCGGCTCCTGTGGAGGACAGCATGACGCTGTTCAGCTTCTTCCGCCGCACGCAGAGCGTGAGTTCGGCGCAGACCGCCAAGGAGCGCCTCCAGATCCTGCTGGCGCACGAGCGACAGGACCGCTCGGGGCCGGACTACCTGCCGCTGCTGCAGAAGGAGATCCTGGAGGTCATCAAGAAATACATCCAAGTGCCGGGCGAGAAGGTCGAGGTCAAGCTGCAGCGCGGCGCCGAAATGTCGACCCTCGAGATCGACATCGAGCTCCCGGGCGCGCAGACCCTGAATTCGAAGCGCGCCGTTCCGAGCCCCGCCTTCGCCCGCTGACGTCCTTGCCGACAGCCGACTGACCCAGCTCTATCAGAGATCGGTAGTCGGCGGCAGACCGCCGGAAAAAGACAAGGCCGATCTCACCGCCCTTACGATATACCGTCAGGTACGCTGACCGTCCGGTATGCTGGACGGGACGCGCCGCAGGACGCCGCGGTACCGGGCGACAGAGAAGGCGGTCCCTCAGCGGTCGGCAAACGCCAGCTTGGCGCCGAGCGCGACGAACGCGCCGGCGAAGGTACGGCGCATCCATGTCAGCACGCGCGGACGCGAGATCACGTGGTCACGAATCGACGCGGCGAACAGGCCGTAGCCGACGAAGACCACGAACGTCATCAGCATGAAGACGGCGCTCAACTCGAGCATGCGGGCAACCGGATTCAACTCGTCCGCACCAACGAACTGCGGTAAGAACGCCAGAAAGAAAATCGACAGTTTCGGATTGAGGATGTTGATCAATATGGCCGTCACGGTCACGCGAGCGGCCGAACGGGCGCCGAGCGCCGTGTCCACCCTCAAGGCGCCGTGCGCACGCAGCGTTTCCCAGGCCATATACAGAAGATAGGCGACGCCCAAATACTTGAATGCCTGAAAGGCGAGCGCGCTGGCGTGCAAGAGTGCGGCCAGCCCCATGATCGCGGCTGCCATGTGGGGGACGATGCCGATCGTGCACCCGAACGCCGCCACGATGCTCGCCCGGGATCCACGCGAGAGGCCTGCCGCCAGCGTGTAGAGAACGCCGGTGCCGGGCGAAATGATGACGATGAACGAGGTGACCAGGAATTCGATGCTCACGGCCGACGCTCCTTTCGCCGGCATCGACGTTGCCGGTGCCGGAATGACCCTTCCTGAACGAACAGGTAAAATAAATCAAGCCGATACGGCCTCGCGCCGTCCCGGGCGCTTCGTCATGCATGAGCGCAAGTCCCGTATCGACACGAGACTGCAGTTGACCCCCGGATAGATCACAGGCGCCCGAGTCCCACAGCAGAAATCGAGCGCCCTATCGCCATCCGTTTACGCGTCCCCGTCCCGACCAGGGTGAAGGGCACGATGCAGTACATCGGCGCCTTTATCTGGAAAAATCGAGAATTATTTTATCTATCCACGTAGAGCGAAGACGAGATCCCGAAATTTTTATTTTTAACGACTTGGTCATTTCCTTCCGCCGGAATCGCGTGCCACCGTCGCCAATTCGGGGAGGCCGGTCAATGTCGCATCACAGGATTCTGGTCGTCGATGATTTCGGCGCCATGCGCCAGGTCATCCGCCGCTTTCTGGGCATGTACGGATTGCGCAGGGTCGACGAAGCGGAAGACGGAACGTCGGCGCTCGCTAAGCTCCAGGAGAAGCCGTACACGCTGATCATCGCGGACTGGAAGATGCAGCCGATGACGGGCATCGAATTGCTGCGCCGCGTGCGGGCCGACGAGCGCTACCGTTCGATCCCCTTCCTGATGGTGACATCGGACGCGGAACCGGACAGCGTTCTGGCGGCGCGCGAAGCCGGCGTCAGCGGCTACGTCGCCAAGCCGTTCAGCGCGACGACGTTGAAGGCGAAGATCGAGAGCATCTGTGGCCCCTTGAACTGACGGGTATCTCGGCACCGGCCTCCACCACCTCGGCATCCTTGCAGGATCGGCGTGGAGCCCCCATGAATCGGGGCTGCATGAGGAGGTGCCGATGTCGATTTCGCAGGCAGAAAAGGCAAGAGCATTCCTGGCCCTGCACGAGCGCGAGGGCTGCTTCGTCATTCCAAACCCCTGGGACGCCGGCACCGCGCGTCTGCTCGCAGGCCTCGGGTTCGAGGCATTGGCGACGACGAGTGCCGGCCTCGCCTTCTCGCGCGGCCGGCCGGACGGCGCGGTGAGCCGCGACGACGTGCTCGCCAACGCGCGGGAGATCGTCGGCGCCTGCGACCTTCCCGTCAGCGGCGACCTTGAAGGCGGCTACGGCGATCGGCCGGAGACGGTGGCGGAGACCATACGGCTCGCGGCAGAGGCGGGTCTCGTCGGCGGCTCGATCGAAGATGCGACGGGCCGCAAGGACGACCCGATCTTCGAGCTTTCGCTCGCGACCGAGCGGGTCCGCGCGGCGGTCGAGGCGGCCCGGGCCCTTCCCTTCCCCTTCGTCCTGACCGCGCGCGCCGAAAACTTCCTTCATGGCCGACCCGATCTCGACGACACGATCCGTCGCCTGCAGGCGTTCCAGGCGGCGGGGGCGGACGTGCTCTATGCGCCCGGTCTGAAATCGCGCCAGGACATCGAAGCCGTGGTCAAGTCGGTCGACAAGCCGGTCAATGTGGTCATGGGCCTGCAAGGTGCGACATTGACCCTCTCGGAGCTTGCCGAGATCGGCGTCAAACGTGTGAGCCTTGGTTCCGCCCTCAGTCGCGCGGCGATCGGGGCGTTCCTGCGTGCCGTCCGCGAGATCAAGGATCACGGCTCGTTCTCGTTCGCGCGCGAGGCGGTGCCCTTCGCCGATATCAATCGGATGTTCTCGCGGCATTTGCCCTGAGCGGCGGCGCATAAGAGGCGCCGCCCCACGGACATGGATTTCACCCGCGCTCAGGGTCGACGCGATTTGATGCGCATTTTGCGCAAATGCACGGGATGTCCGACATCGCGACCGGCGCGTCTTTAACGTCCTGGTGATCTATTTGCGCCGGAATGGGCGCCTGGATGGGGAATTTCCGGGAGATGGAACAATGTCCCACCACAATATTCTCGTCGTCGACGACTTCGAGGCGATGCGCCAGATCATCCGACGCTTTCTCGGCATGTTCGGCTTGCGGAACGTCGAAGAGGCGGAAGACGGAACCGCCGCTCTCGCGAAGCTCGCCGAGAAGAAGTTCACGCTGGTCATCGCCGACTGGAAGATGGCGCCGATGGACGGCATCGAGCTGCTGCGCCGGATGCGCGCCGAATCACGCTACAAGGAAATCCCGTTCCTCATGGTGACATCGGCCACCGAGCCCAGCAGCGTCACGA
This sequence comes from Alphaproteobacteria bacterium, assembly GCA_036381615.1. GTDB lineage: Bacteria > Pseudomonadota > Alphaproteobacteria > CACIAM-22H2 > CACIAM-22H2 > CALANV01. The sequence goes on along the minus strand of DASVCL010000021.1, from coordinate 93,348 downwards.
CGGCGCGCGCAGCCGGCGTTGATGGTTATATTGCCAAGCCGTTCAGCGCCGCCATGCTCAGGGAAAAGATCGAGGGTATCTGCGGGCCGCTATCTCGTGCCGGCACGGCGGCCCACGACGCCAGGCCTATTCCGCCGAAGCCGCGCCAGATCGTGCGTCCCGTAGCGTGATTTCGAACATGCGCGGATGATTGACGCGGAACGCCGCCATGATGCTGTCCACGGGCACGTCCGCGAACTCGCCGTGGTAGCGCAGATATTCCATGTGCCGGCGCCCGTTGCGGTCGAACGGATGAAAGAGCGCATCGTTCTTCCCGTCGAAGTCCAGCGTCCGCACGCCGAAACGCCGGCATAGCGACAGGTTGAAGGTCGGGGTCGCTTTCACCCACCTGCCGTCCAAATAAAGCGCCGTATAACCGTGCCACGTGAAGACGTCACCGCCGACGAGGTCGAGCAGCCGTGGCGTCGCCAGATGATTCCTGACGTCGGCAAAGCCGACGCGGCTCGGAATCCCCAATGCCCGCGCTGCCGCGGCAAGCAAGGCCGCCTTTCCGATGCAGAAGCCGCGCCCGGCACGCAGGCACGCGCTCGCACGATAGACGTCCGGCGACGCGTAGTTCACGTAGGGATCGTAGATGATCTCGTCACGAACGGCCGTATAAAGACGACGCGCCTTCTCCGCCGCGTCCAATGCGCCGGCCGCATGCTCCGCGGCAAAGGCGCGAACGTCCGGATCATCGCTGTCGACATATGTCCCCGGGGCAAGATCTTCCATCGCTCGTCCTCGAAACCGGTCACGGGGATTCCCTGACCGGGCATCAGACAACGCTTTCCTCCATCCACAAAAGATGAGGCCTTGAGGCGCCGCTGTCTACCCCTGGGGTTGCGATTCGACGTCTGGCCGGTGGTTCGGCGGGGACAAGCCCCACGACCCATCCTGCCCCGGTTCGGAGAATGCTGCGCATACTGTCGCCGACAGATACGGCGACATCACCGTCTTTCGCACGCAACCGACCAGCCTGTGTTGATGCCCGTCGCCGTGACGCTGCTCGCGACGATGCTGCTGCCCGCAGTTCGGACAGAGGTTCCGGCCACGCTTCCGAGGATTGGCATCCGCTTCCATCCGCAGGGAACGTCCGCCGCCGTGGCTGCGTTCATGGTTCGATGCGCGGTCGCTCCGTCGCCTTCGCCATTTTCGCGTTTTTTATTCCGTCCCTGTCCGGACCAGCGGCGGCCCATGATGTCCTCATCAACCGTCATGGAACCGGCGGCGTCACCCAGTTCACGCTCAGGCTCGGCGACCACGACGGCTTTGCGCGCGGTTTCGGTCACCGACGCCATGTCATCATCGTGCCGCCCCATTCGGCCGTCGTGGTGCGCCCCGGCGGTACCGTGATCGTACGTGACCCGTTCAAGGGGATCGACGCCTTCGGCCGTCGGCATCGCCGCGCGACGATCATCGACAACTCGCGACCCCGCGGCTTCAGCGCGCCGCTGTTCGGCACGAAACCAGCCTTCCGGCATCACGGCCCGGCATTTGGCCACCGGTCGGGCATCGGCACGTTCGGCAGTCGTCGCTGAAGGAATCGTGACGTCGTCAATTCATGTCTTCGGCTGCACTGGCTGGAATATGGCTGCCCGCCGCCCGGGCCGCCGCGGCAAAAGGGATTCGGACCACGCCTTCTCGAGCCGGGGCTTGCGCGCAAACGCAATGCGAAGGTTCGTCCCGGCCATGCCCCGGGCGGCTTGATTTGTGAGATCGATGCACCGCCGCCACGAACACCGACCGCATAACCGCCGTATATGCAGTACCACGTCATGAATGACCGCGACGGCCGAAGGTATCGCGTTCTCCTCGTCAAGGACGAGGTGGTGGTCGCGATGCTCATGGAGGACATACTTGCCGACCTCGGTTGCGAGGTGACCGCGACGGCGACGCGAGTCGAAGACGCGCTAACCGCGGCGAAGAGCGGGTCTTTCGACTTTGCCATCCTCGACGTGAATTTGAACGGAAGCCTCTCCTACCCCATCGCGGACATCCTGCGGCAGCGGAACATTCCGATCATCTTTGCGACCGGTTACGGAACGAAGGACCTGGATGCCTCCTATGCGGGCGCACCGACACTGCAGAAGCCGTTCCGGCCGGCCGACCTCGAAGCGGCCGTGTCCCGCATCCTGTCGGCCGGCGCCTGACCGGGGTGCTTGCCCCTCGACCAGGGAAGTTAACGCGTCGCATCGCGCTTGCGGGCAAGCGCGATCCAGAATCGCAGCGGTATGCGACCGACCGGACGGAAAAGAATCGAGGAGCCGGGAATCCGCGCCATGTCTTCCCGCGTGATCCGGCGCCGGGGCAGCACATAGGTGACGCTGAGACCGTAGAGCGTCTTGACGACGGCCCCAAGGAGCAGGCCGACGAACGGTCCGCCGAAATCGATGTCCAGGACCATCAGATCCGGACGAAGCTCCGCGATCAGGCCGAGCAGATTGTCGGCCGCGTCGAGCAGAACCGGCTCATCGCCCCCTTCCGCGATCCAACGTCCCAGCAGAGTCGCTTCCGCCGCATCCGCGTCGGCGACCACCACGCGCTTGGTCATCGCCCGTCTCCCGAATTGGACTCATCCGCAAGACTGCATCGAGCATATGCGTACCCGGCGATCGTACCAAGACGAAAAGCCTGGCACGGCCAGCCGCACGACGGGGCCGGCCCGGATGCGAAGAAGCGCAGCGGATGCTCAGACCTGGTCGGCGATGATGAAATCGGCCGCCGTCAGCTGCGCCGGCGCGAGACCGAGGATCGTCACGAAATTCCCGCCGCCCAGGCTCAGCACGGCGCTTCCGTCGGCACTGGTGGCGAGGCTGCGCAAGACGGCCTCCGGCGTGTCCAGAATGATATCGACCGACGCGGATCTCACAGCGATCGTGTCCACGCCCGGCTCAAAGTCGGCGATGACGTCTCGTCCCGTTGCGCCGAGAACGAAGAATCCGTCACTGCCGTCGCCGCCGAAAAGCAGGTCATCGCCGGCCTCGCCGTCGATCACATCGTTGCCGAACGACCCGATCAGCATATCGGAGTCGTCTCCCCCAAGCAGCAAGTCGTCGTCCGGCCCGCCGAACAGAAAATCGTTGCCGGCCTCGCCGTCCATGTCGTCGGCGCCCAGATCGCCGGTCAGAAGATTCGAGTCTGGCGTGCCCGTGATGACATCGTTTCCGTCCCCGCCCCAGATCGCGAAGGTGCCAAACCCGCCGACGAGCGTGTCGTTGTCCGGCGAACCCGACAGGTCACCGACGAATTGCGGCGTTCCGTTAGACATCGCAACCTCCCTTGTTGATCGACGACCTCTCGATCGCCCGCGGTGGCTCGTTCGACATGTCGGCGTCCGCTTGCACGATCCGCCCGAACGTGGCACGGCCGTCATCGTCCGGAGGAATCCCGCCAAGCAACGGACCACCCTCCCGGTTCAGAACCGAAGCGCGCGCGAACAGCGGCAGGTTCTCGGCGACTTCCGTATCGGCCGATGAGCCCGGCGCTGAACACCTCGGCCCCGCGTTGGCCGAGGACTCTCGGCGGGATCGGTCCGGGTCGGGCGCCGCGGTTATGAAACAATGCGGCTTCAACTTCCCTTCGCCGAGCCGCAAGAGCACCTGGGTTCCGAGCGCGATCCGGGTCACAGTCGTAGCCGTAGACGCCGACGGAACGACGGCAGGTGCCCTACACGAAGAGGCCTTCGGCCGAAACCCGGCGGCTCTTGCGCGGGACATTACGCCGCCTGTCGATGCCGAACGCACGGCGAACAGGCGTCCGCCTCTTTGTGGGGGCCATGCGGGTAAAGGGCGTCGGGAACCGACGGGAAACCGCGGAAAACGGCGGTACTTCTGCGCCACCACGGCACCCCCGAAAATGACCAGAACGCACCGTGAGAACGCGTTCCAAGGCCGATTTTTCGGGGGCTAAATGGTGGTAGCGGCGGAGGGATTTGAACCCCCGACCAAGGGATTATGATTCCCCTGCTCTACCACTGAGCTACGCCGCCACAGGGTCCAAAGGAAGGCCCTGCGTATATGCTTCGCGGACACCCGGTGTCAAGGGTGGCCTGCGCCGACCCGACCCCTGCTTAGTGCTTGATTCTTCAAGCCGCGCGGCGTGCGTCACGCACGATCCAGCCGCCGCCCAGGACGCGGTCGCCCTGATAGAAGACGCAGGCCTGTCCCGGGGCCACGCCATACTCGGGCCGGTGCAGCCGCACCTCGGCACGTCCGTCGGCGCCGGCGACGAGGGTGGCCGGGACGGTTGCGGCCATCGAGCGCAGCTTGACCTCCACCTCGATGCCGTCGGCCGGAATCGTCCCCGTCCCCAGCCAATTGACACCGGTCAGCGGCACCCGCTGCGTGGCCAACGCCTCCTTCGGCCCGACCACGACGCGACGGCTTTCGGGCTCGAGCCGCACGACATAGAGCGGCGCGCCCGTGCCATCGGTCACGCCGAGACCGCGCCGCTGCCCGATCGTAAAATTGATGATGCCGTCATGCCGGCCCAGCGTGGTGCCGTCGACATGAACGATCTCGCCGGGCTCGGCCGCTTCGGGTCGCAGCTTTTCGACGAGCTGTGCGTACCGGCCCTGCGGCACGAAGCAGATGTCCTGGCTGTCGGGCTTGGCGGCCACGGCCAGCCCATAGCGTCGCGCCAGTGCACGCGTCTCGTCCTTGGGTATGCCGCCGAGGGGGAAGCGCAGAAAGGCCAATTGCTCGCGCGTGGTGGCAAACAGGAAATAGCTCTGGTCGCGCGCCGGATCGGCGGCGCGGTGGAGTTCCGGTCCCTCGCTGCCGTCGACGCGCCGGACATAGTGGCCGGTCGCGAGCGCATCCGCCCCGAGGTCGCGTGCCGTCGCCACCAAGTCCCGGAACTTGACCGTGCGGTTGCACTCGACGCACGGGATCGGCGTCTCGCCCCGCGCATAGGAGTCCGCGAATGCGTCGATGACCTCCTGACGGAAGCGGCTTTCGTAGTCGAGCACGTAATGCGGAATCCCCAGCCGGTCGGCGACGTCGCGCGCGTCGTGAATGTCCTGTCCGGCACAGCACGCGCCCTTCCGCCCCACGGCAGCACCGTGGTCGTAGAGCTGGAGCGTGATGCCGACGACGTCATAACCCTGCTCGACGAGCAAGGCCGCGGTCACCGACGAGTCGACGCCGCCTGACATCGCCACGACGATGCGGGTGTCGGCCGGACGCTTGTCAATTCCGAGCGAATTCATGGGCGCCAATATAGGGCCTGGCGAAGGCCGATCAACCGCGCCCGCGGAGGAGGGCCGCAAGCCGCCGCAGCGGCGCATCCTCCCCGATCAGGCCCAGCGATACGCTGAAATGCCCCTGCGGACGGTGGAACTGGTTGGCCGCCGGAACGTGCCAATGGCGGGCAAGCTCCACACCGCCGTCGAAGGGCGTCACGTCGTCGACGGTTCCGAGCACCATGAGGATTCGCGCCGGATCGACGACCGGCGTCCCAACCGGGTTGGCGAGCGCGCCAAGAGCGGTCAGTGCCTCGCGGGTCCAGCCGCGCGCGCGCAAGGCACGATCGAGCCCGAGCACCCGGGCGAGCGCGCCGTCGAACGCGATGCGATCGAGCCGGTCGCTGGTGCCGATCAGCAGCAGCGCATCGGGCCAACAGGTCTTCGGCCAGGCCCCAAGACGGACAGCCGCGAGCTGGGCCGTCAGCGCGCCGAGGCTCACGCCGCTCAACGCCACGCGACCGCGGCTGGTCGAACGGGCCCAGCCGACGAGCACGCCCAGCTCGCGCACGGCCGTCTCGAACAGTGCCCCGCAACTGAGTGGCGCCTGGGCCAGGAACGGCTCGCCGCTCCAGGTGCCGGGGCGCCGACGGCGGCCGTGCCACGGCAGGATCATGCGTACGACCCGCACGCCAGCCGAGACCAGCGGCCGCATCTCGTCGAACATGCGGTCGAGATGCTCGGCCTCCACGCCGAACCCGTGGCAATGGATGACGGTGGGCGGATCGGCGATGCCGGGCGGCTCCGACACGCGCGCAAACGCCGCCGCGCCGTCGACGGCGCCCGGCAACGCGAAACGCAGGGCATATTCGATCGACGCCCGCGTCCGGGCACGCGCGGAAACCTCGACGGGCGGCCATGGATCGGGAGGGCGGAACATCTCATCGGCACGGGCAATCGCGCCGGCCGAAGCGGCCGCGTGCGGAATATCCCACGCGACCGCATCCACCCGCGCTGCCCGCGCGGCCGGTGCGAACATCAGCCGAGATCCCAGGAACGTGCGCCCGGAACGGAGCCGCTGCGCTTCGGCCGCGACGAGATCCACATCCGGGCAAGCCTTGCCGCCGAAGAAGAGCTCGTCCCATCGACGCTCGGCCTCGATGGCCCGCAGCTTCAACGTCCGCAGACTGCCCAAGACATGCGGCAGCCAGACGAGATGCGTGATGCCGCGGCACATGTCGGGCTGGTGCGCACAGAACCGCGACAGATCGTAGTCCGCCGTCTCGGCCGCGGCCCACAGCCGCGATGCCGGAAAGATCCAGTCCCCCAGCGCGGCAAGCGCGGCGCGGTCGAACCACGACCGGAACAGCAGCCGGGCGACGGCGGAACGCATGCCCTGCCCGAGGCCCGTATCCATGTCCGACGGATCGCCGGGCTATGATTTCGACGGTCGCCGCCAACGAAGTGGCGGGCAGCGTCGCGTCGCCGGTCGCGTCAATCGCGTTCCTCGAGCCATGCCATCTGGATGGCTTCCAGGATCTTCTCGTTCGACTTGTTGGGATCGTCGTCGAATTCGGGCAACTGCTGAACCCATTTCCAAAGGTCGGTAAACCGAAGGTTCACCACGTCCGCGTCGGGGTGGGCCTCTTCGAGCGCAATCGCAATATCGCGCACATCGATCCAACGCAGCTTCTTCATGTTTGCCTCCCCCGTCGCCCGCCGGCCAGCCCCTCAGCCCTTGTCGACCATCATGTTGCGGGTGGCCGCCGGCAACGTGACCGTCAGGCCGTCGAGTTCCTCGGTCATGATGATCTGGCAGCCCAGACGCGAGGTATGGGTCAGGCCGAAGGCGAGATCGAGCATGTCTTCCTCGTCCTCGGTCGGCTCGTTCAGCCGCTCGTAATCCTCCGGATCCACGATCACGTGGCAGGTCGAGCAGGCGAGCGACCCCTCGCAGGCCCCCTCAAGGTCGATGTTGTTGCGGTGCGCGATCTCCAGCACCGACAGGCCGACCGGCGCCTCCACTTCGTGGCGCTTACCGTTCGGCTCGATGAAGATCATCTTCGGCATTCTGACTCTGACTCCGTTCCAAATCGTGTGACGTATGGCATGGCATTCCCCTCCCTACAAGCCGAGCTCGTCGATCCGGTGCCCGGCGAGAGCCGACCGGATGCCGCGGTCCATGCGACGTTCGGCGAACGGGCGGGTTATCTTCTCGAGCTCCTCGGCCGCCGCATTGACGGCGTCCCGGTCGCGCCCCGAGAGCGCCGTTTCGACCCGCGCGATCGCCGCCTCGATTTCGGCCCGCTCCGACGCGGACAACAGGTCGGCGTCGGCGGCGAGCGCCGAGCGGACCGCACCGATGCCCCGGCGCGCTTCGACCTTCGCTTCGACGAGAAGCCGCCGCTCCATGTCGTCCCTCGCATGCTCGATGCTCTCGCGCAGCATGCGGGCCATTTCGTCCTCGCTCAGGCCGTAACTGGGCTTGACCTCGACATGAGCCTCGACGCCGGTCGTCTTTTCCCTGGCGCTGACCGTCAGCAGGCCATCAGCATCGACCGCGAACGTGACGCGGATGCGCGGCGCACCGGCGACCATCGGCGGAATGCCGCGCAGCTCGAAGCGTGCCAGCGATCGACACTGATCGACCATCTCGCGCTCGCCCTGCACGACATGGATCATCATCGCGGACTGGCCGTCCTGGTAGGTCGTGAACTCCTGCGCCTTGGCGACCGGAATCGGCGTATTGCGATCGATGATCTTCTCGACGAGGCCGCCCATCGTCTCGATGCCGAGCGAGAGCGGCGTGACATCGAGCAGCAGTGTATCCGAGCCGGCCGTGAGGGCCTCGGCCTGCAGCGCCGCACCGACCGCGACGACCTCGTCCGGATCGATATCGGCAAGCGGCTCGCGGCCGATCAGCGCGGCCACCTTACGGCGCACGAGCGGCACGCGCGTGGACCCGCCGACGAGCACAAGCCCGCCGAGCGATCCCGGATCGACCCCCGCGTCCTCGAGCACGCCGCGCGAAATCGCGATCGTGCGGTCGACAAACGATTCGATCAGCTTTTCGAAGGTGGCGCGATCCAGACGATGGCGGGAGGCGCGTCCGCCGAGATCGAGCGCCCCTTGCCACTCGTCCTGGGTCGTGAGGCACTCCTTGGCGAGACGGGCCGTCGCGAGTGCAAGCTTCACCTCGCCCCCGTCCACGGACCCGCCGCGTTCGGCGAGGAAATGCGCGGCGACCGCATGGTCGAAATCGTCGCCGCCCAGCGCCGCGTCGCCGCCGGTCGCCAGCACCTGGAAGACGCCCTTCTCGAGGCGCAGCAGCGAGAAGTCGAAGGTTCCCCCACCCAGGTCATAGACCGCGTAGACGCCTTCGGCCGCCTTGTCGAGGCCGTAGGCGAGCGCCGCAGCCGTCGGCTCGTTAACGAGGCGCAGCACCTCGAGTCCGGCAAGCCGCGCGGCGTCGCGGGTAGCCGTGCGTGCCGCGTCGTCGAAATAGGCCGGCACCGTGATGACCGCACGATCGACGCTGCGCCCGAGCGCCGCCTCGGCACGGGACTTCGCCGCGCGCAAAATGTCCGCCGATACCTCGACGGGCGTCAGCACGCGATCGCCCAGCTTGAGACGAACCATGCCGCCGTCGGCCGCAGGAGCGAGTTCGTAGGGAAGCACGCCCGCCAGCGCCTTAACGTCCTCGGCGCCGCGCCCCATCAACCGCTTGACCGAGCTGACGACGATCCCGGGATTCTCCAGGAGCTCGCGCCGCGCCGGCTCACCCACGAGCGCGCCATCGTCGCGATAGGCGACGACAGAGGGCAGCAGCGCGCGGCCGGCGGCGTCGCGGACGACCTCGCCCTTCTGATTCGTCGCGATGGCGACGACCGTGTTCGTCGTACCGAGGTCGATGCCGACGGCGAGTCCGCGCTCGTCCTCGTGGGGAAGCGGCGTCTCGCCGGGCTCGTGGATCTGCAGCAACTTCATCTTGGCATCGTCTTCAGGATTGGCGCCTCCGGTCGTCCGCCGAGCCGCGCCCGGCGGGCGCGCGCCTCCTCGACCAGCTTGGTAAGGTATTTGAGCCGCGTCGTTTCGCGTTTCGCCGCCGTCAGGTCGCCACGGCCGAAGGCGGCGGCGATCGTGGCGAGGCTCGCCTCGACGTCGCGACCGGCCGCATCGAGAAATGCCTCGGCCGCTTCGCGCGTGCCGACCTCGCTGAGCGCCTCGCGCCGCTCCATCTGCTCCATGAGGAGTTCCGGATCGCTGATGGTCTGGCACGCCTCGGCGGCGATGCCGTGGAGCTGAAGCAGATATTCGGCCCGTGCCAAGGGATCCTTCAGCGTCTCGTACGCCTCGTTCACCGCGACGGCCTGGCTTTGGGATACCGCCCTCTCGCGCGCCGTGCGCGTCGCGAAGCGGTCGGGATGAAGCTGGCGCTGAACCGCGAAATAGCGCCGGTCGAGGTCGCTCTCATCGAGATCAAAGGCAACCGGCAGTCCGAGGCGCGCGAAGTGATCGATCGGGGCCGGCGGCTGCACGGCCCGGCAGGTCGGGCAGAACAGCGCGCCGGTATCGACCGGACCGCGACACAGCCAGCATGCGACGGGTGCGGGTGCGGTCGCACCGCCGGCTTTCGCAGCGCTCATGTCCCGACCTGCTTCGTTCATCCCTGGCACTTCCATCCGGTGCTGACGCGCCGGCCCCGTTTCATCGACCCTTCAAAACAACACGGCCGGCGTAGCGCCGGCCGTGCGAACGCCGGCACGCTCAACGATCAGACGTGGAAGGACTCGCCGCAGCCGCAACGGCCCTTCTCGTTCGGGTTCCTGAACACGAACCCGGACTGCAGCGTTTCCTCGACGAAGTCCATCTCGGTGCCGAAAATGAACATCGACGCCTTCGGATCGATCAGAATCGTCACGTCCTCGACCTTGACGACCTCGTCGCCCGGACCGATCGCGTCCGCGTATTCCAGCGTGTAGCTCAGGCCCGAGCAGCCGCGCGTCCGCACGCCGACACGCACGCCGACCGAGGGTTTGCCGCGCTTCTCGAGCAGCTGGCGCACCCGCTGCACCGCGTTGGCGGTAACCGTGATCGGCGGCGGCCGCGGACGCAGCGGCCGCTTCGGCGGTGACGTCGTCGCAGTCGATCCCGTTGTTTCGTTCACGTCGTGCTCCATCTCGATAAATGCGTCACGGCCCGATCAGGCCTGCGCCTTCGCCGCGGCCTGCTGCCCGCCATGCTTCCGACGATAGTCTTCGATCGCCGCCTTGATCGCGTCCTCGGCCAGAACCGAGCAATGGATCTTCACCGGCGGCAGCGCAAGATGCTGCGCGATCTCGGTGTTCTTGATCGCGGCGGCCTCGTCGAGCGTCTTGCCCTTGACCCACTCGGTCACGAGCGAGCTCGACGCGATCGCCGAACCGCAGCCGAAGGTCTTGAACTTGGCGTCCTCGATCACGCCGTTGGCCCCGACTTTGATCTGCAGCTTCATGACGTCGCCACAGGCCGGCGCACCGACCAGTCCGGTCCCGACATTCGGGTCGTTCTTGTCGAGCGACCCGACATTGCGCGGGTTCTCGTAATGGTCGATCACCTTGTCGCTGTACATCATCGTCTCCCGTACATCACGTACCGATATAGTTCCCGGCTGCCGCCAATTGAACCGCTCAGTGGGCTGCCCACTGGATCGACTTCAGGTCGACACCTTCCTGCGCCAGTTCCCACAGCGGGCTCATCGCCCGCAGCTTCTGCACCGCCTCGATGATCCGGTCGGCGGCATAATCGATCTCCGCCTCCGTCGTGAAGCGGCCGAAGCCGATGCGCAGGCTGGTGTGAGCCAGTTCCTCGTCGACGCCCAGCGCACGCAGCACGTAGGACGGTTCGAGCGAGGCCGACGTGCATGCCGAGCCTGACGATACCGACAGGTCCTTGATCCCCATCATCAGTCCTTCGCCCTCGACATACGCGAAACTGAGATTGAGATTGCCCGGAATGCGGTTCTCGAGATCGCCGTTCAGATAAACCTCGGGCAGCCGGCTCATGATCCGCTCGTAGAACCGGTCGCGCAGCTTCGACAGACGTTCGGCTTCCGCCGCCATTTCCCGCTTGGCGATCGCCGCCGCCTCGCCCAGGCCGACGCAGAGCGGCGTCGGCAACGTGCCGGAACGGAATCCGCGCTCCTGGCCACCGCCGTGAATGAGCGGGACCAGCCGCACGCGCGGCTTGCGTCGCACGAAGAGCGCCCCGATACCTTTCGGTCCGTAGATCTTGTGGCCCGAGATGCTCATCAGATCGATGTTCATCCGGTTCACGTCGAGCGGAATCTTGCCGAAGGCCTGCGCCGCATCGGTGTGGAAGAAGACTCCGCGCTCGCGGCAGATGCGGCCGATCTCCTCCAGCGGCTGGATCACGCCGATCTCGTTGTTCACCGCCATGACCGACACCATCACGGTCTTCGGCGTGATCGCCTGTTTCAGCGCATCGAGATCGATGAGCCCGTTCCGCCGGACCGGCAGATACGTGACCTCGAAGCCCTCCATCTCCAGATGCCGGCAGGTATCGAGCACGCATTTGTGCTCGGTCGCCACGGTCACGATGTGGTTCTTCCGGTCCTTGTAGAAACGGGCGACGCCGGCCAATGCCAGATTGTTCGACTCCGTCGCGCCCGAGGTGAAGACGATCTCGCGCTCGTCGGCGCCGATGAGGTCGGCCACCTGCTTGCGCGCCTTCTCGACCGCCTCCTCGGCCTCCCAGCCGTAGGCGTGATTGCGGGAGTGCGGATTGCCGAACTTCTCGACGAAGTACGGCAGCATCGCATCCAGCACACGCGGGTCCATCGGCGTGGTCGCCTGGTAATCGAGATAGACCGGCTTCTTCGGCTCGTTAGCGCCGGCCCGCCCCGCCGGGGCCGCGGAACTGCCGTTACCGACGTTGAGGGCTGGACTGCTCATAGTCACTCCGTCACTCCTTCGTCATTATGCGGCCGGGGCCACACGCTCGGCCCGACCGAGGCGCGTCCACAGCGATATCCACGTCTCGACGAATCGATCGAAATCCGCCCGCGTCGAGCGCCATCCTGCGCTGACACGGATGGCACTGCCGGCGATGTGCGGCGATACCCCCATGGCAGCCAGCACGTGTGACGCCGCGACCTTGCCCGACGAGCACGCCGCACCGGCGCTGACGGCTATGCCTGCGAGATCGAACGCCATGACCTGCGTCTCAGCCGGGACGCCGGGCATCGCCAGACAGCTCGTGTTCGGCAGACGCGGCACGTCCCGCCCGAACACGGGCAAGCCCGGCAGGATGCGTTCCAGCCTTGCCTCCATGTCGTCGCGCAGCGCCGCGATTTCCGCCATCCGGTCGAGATCCTTCGCCGCAAGCGACGCCGCGACGCCGAAGCCGGCGATGGCGGCCACATTCTCCGTACCCGCGCGCCGGCCGCGCTCCTGCCCGCCACCGAGCAGCAACGGCGTAAGCGCCGTCTCGTCGGCAACGATCAGGGCGCCCACGCCCTGCGGTCCGCCCAGCTTGTGCGCCGACAGCGCAAGCGTGTCGACGCCGAGGGCGGCAAAATCCACCCGGATCTTGCCCGCAGCCTGAACCGCGTCGCAGTGCACGCGGGCCTTGTACGCACGCGCGATCCGTACGACCTCCTCGACCGGCTGGATCACGCCCGTCTCGTTGTTCGCGAGCATGACCGCAACGACGGCAGGCCCGTCGATGCCGGCGAGCATCCGGTCGAGTGCCGCCAGATCGACGATCCCGTTGCGATCCACCGGGATCCGCGTGGCGCCGCACGCCGGCCGCAGCACCGAGTCATGTTCCACGGCGGAAACCAGAATGGTCCGTCCCGGCACGTTGAGCGCGAGATTGTTCGCTTCGGTACCGCCGGACGTGAGGACGACCTGCCCCGGTACCGCGCCGACCAGCGCCGCGATTTCGGCGCGCGCCGTCTCGATCGTTCGCCGGGCGAGCCGACCGAAACGGTGCACCGAGGACGGATTCCCCACCTCGGCAAGCACCGCCACGACGGCATCGATCACCGCCGGCTTCAGCGGGGCCGTCGCGTTGCAGTCGAGATAGACCGGCGCAGCCATGGTCTCGTTCCCGATCGCCGCCTACTGCGCAGCCACGGCCGACCCGGTCCTCAAGTCGGACGGTTGCGTGCCGTGCGGCATCAGATGGCTGGTGCCGAGCACGCGCCGATTGCAGACGTCGGCAAGCGAGACGGAGCTCAGATACAGGTGGATCTGGTTGCCGAGCTCCTCCCACAGATCATGGGTGAGGCACCGGCTCTTGTTGCTGCGGCAGCCGTTCGGCGAGCCAGGCACGCAGCGCGTGGCGCGGATCGGTTCATCGACCGCAAGGATGATATCGGAGATTCGGGTGTCTTCCATACGGTGCGCGAGCAGATAACCGCCGCCCGGGCCGCGCACGCTCTTGACGAGACCGCCCCTGCGCAGCTTGGCAAAGAGCTGCTCCAGATACGAGAGCGAAATCTCCTGACGCTCGGCAATATCGGCCAGCGCCACAGGGTTGCCGCCGCTGTGGCTAGCCAGGTCAACCATCGCCATGACGGCGTAGCGGCCCTTGGTGCTGAGCTTCACCGTTCGTCTCCCTTGATCGCAAACAACCGGCCTCGCTCGCCGACCACGGCGGCGGAAACCGTCGGCACGCCGGCAGCCTTGTCGTCGCGCGCCGCAAGCGCGGCTTCCAGTTCGTCGATGCGCTTGCGCAGCGCGACGACATCGGTGCACACGCTGTCGAGTGCGCGCGCAATCGGATCGGGCAGATCGCCCGACGAGCCATAGGCGCAGAACTCGCTCGACTTGGCGCGGGCGGTACCGACCTCGCGCGCCGGAATGCCGACGACCGTCGCACCTGCCGGCACGTCCTTGAGAACGACCGCGTTCGAGCCGACACGCGCCCCGTCCCCGACCGTGATCGGGCCGAGGATGCTCGCGCCGGAGCCGACGATGACGCCGTTGCCGAGCGTGGGATGCCGCTTCCCCTTGTTGAGGGAAATGCCGCCGAGCGTCACGTTGTGGTAAAGCGTGACATCATCGCCGATCTCGGCCGTCTCTCCAATCACCAGACCCATGCCGTGGTCGATGAAGACACGCCGGCCGATCCGTGCGCCCGGATGAATTTCGATGCCGGTCAGGAAACGGCCTAGATGCGAGAGGAACCGGCCCAGTACATACCAGCCCCGCTCCCAAGCGCGATGGGCCAGGCGATAAATCAGCAGAGCGTGCAGCCCCGGATAGCAGAGCGCAACCTCAAGACGTGATCGCGCTGCCGGATCGCGCGCCATCACGGCCTCGATATCCTCGCGGAAACGCTTGAAAATCATAAGCGTAGCTTCCTATTATGCGCCCACATCGCCGCGGGGAAGACGGTCCTCGAGGGTCTGCACTACCCCAGCACAGGGTTTGGTCTTACGGTCGCACGAACACGGGTGCGCTTTGTGATATAGTATACCCGACTAGAGAGGTCAAGTTTTGGGCCTTGAGGTCTTCGGTTTCGAAGGCAAAAAGTCCTACTTTATTGGTGGGATATTCCGCCGCCTGATCGGCGAAAACCCGGAGCAGACATGCCTGAAGTGATCATTAATGGTGCCGAAGGCCGCTTGGAAGGGCGCTATCTGCCGAGCAAGAACGAACGTGCCCCGATCGCGGTCATTCTGCACCCGCATCCGCAACACGGCGGTACGATGCACAACAAGGTCGTCTATACGCTGAACCAGTGCTTCGTTCAGCGCGGCTTTGCGACGCTCCGGTTCAACTTTCGGGGTGTCGGGCGATCGCAGGGCAGCTTCGCACGGGGCGAAGGCGAGCTGACGGACGCGGCCTCAGCGCTCGACTGGCTGCAGACCTACAATGCCGACGCGAGCGCCTGCTGGGTTGCCGGCTTCTCGTTCGGCGCGTGGATTGCGATGCAGCTGCTGATGCGCCGGCCGGAAATCGACCGATTCATCGCGGTGGCGCCTCCGGCCAATATCTACGATTTCGGCTTCCTTGCCCCCTGCCCCTCATCGGGTCTCATCCTGCACGGCGACAAGGACGATGTCGTTCCCGAGGACTCGGTGCGCAAGCTGGCCGAAAAGCTGAGCAAGCAGCGCGACATCCAGATCGACTACCGCGTCGTCAAGGGCGCCAATCACTTCTTCACGGACCGGCTGGAAAAGCTTGCGCAGCACGTCGACGAGTACATCGCGGCGGCATTGAAGCCGCAGCGTCCGGCAAAAGAGAAAGAGAAGGAAAAGGACAAGCCGGCCGCGCGCTGAGCGCCGCTCAGCCCGTCACCGGCCGCTTGAACAGCCGGCCGCCCGTCATCGGCTGCCTGACGCCCGTCGTGGTCGGCAGGCTCAGCGCCAATCCCTTCAGCGAGCGAACCGCCAGATAGGCGAAGGCCTGCGCCTCTAGGGCGTCGCCGTCCCAACCGACCTGCTCGGCGGTGGCGACGACGCCGTCCGTCGCATGCGCGATCATGGCAAGGAGCGTCGGATTGCGGCGACCGCCGCCGGTGACGATCCAGCGGGAGACCGGTTCGGGAAAATGGCGCTGGGCAAGCGCCGCCGCTTCGGCCGTGAACGCGGTAAGCGTCGCGGCGCCGTCCGCGGGCGAGAGGCCAGCGACGGGCGCCGGATCGAATTCATTGCGGTCGAGAGACTTGGGCGGCGGCCGATCGAAATACGGATGATCGAGCAGCTTGGCCAGCGCGGCATGGGAGACCTGGCCTGACGCCGCGAGCGCGCCATCGATGTCGCAGGCCTGTCCGGTCCTGGCCAGCATCCAGTCGTCGATCAGGGCGTTACCCGGCCCCGTGTCGAACGCGAGGACATCGTCAGGTCCCGGCCCCAACCACGTCACGTTCGCGACGCCGCCGATGTTCAGGACGGCGACCGGGCGGTTCAGCCGGCCTGCCAATGCCGCATGGAAGAGCGGCACCAACGGGGCGCCCTCGCCCCCCGCCGCGACATCCGCGCTTCGGAAATCGCAGACGACATCGATACCGGTGCGCTCGGCGAGGAGCGCCCCGTCCCCGATCTGCCAGGTGATACCCTCATGCGGCCGGTGGACGATGGTCTGGCCGTGAAAGCCGACGACGTCGATTTCCCGCGGCGTCAGGCCGGCCCTCTCGACCAGCGCACGTACGGCGCGTGCGTGGGCCAGCGTCATGTCCCGCTCCACGGCCCTCACGGGAACGCGCCCGCCGAGCGAGCGGCGCAGGCGTTCGCGCAACGACGCCTCGTAGGGCACCGTCATCGCCGGCCCCGGCACGATGATGCCCTCGCCATCCGTCTCGATAATCGCCGCATCGATGCCGTCGAGCGACGTTCCGCTCATGAGGCCGAGCGCGCGCCACGTCTGTTTTGCCATGGGTCAAGGGACGCGAGTTGCGCCCGGCAGGCTGCCCTGGAATTGTCGCAATGGCCGCGATTGTGCTAAACACCGCGCCTTTCGGCAAGCATTCCCGCTCGAACCGGATCTCGCATGCATCAGGTACGTTCCGATTTTCTGCGCGTCATGGTCGAACGCGGCTTTCTGCACCAGTGCACCGACCTCGAGGGGCTGGACGCGCTGGCGGCCACAGATCGCGTTACGGCCTATATCGGTTTCGACGCGACCGCGGACTCGCTTCACGTCGGCAGCCTGATGCAGATCATGATCCTGCGCTGGCTGCAGAAGACCGGTCACAAGCCGATCGTCCTCATGGGAGGCGGCACGACGAAAATCGGCGATCCGTCCGGCAGGGACGAGGCACGCCAGCTCCTCACCGAGGCGGCCATCGAACGCAACATCGCCGGCATCCGCCGCGTGTTCGACCGGTTCTTGCGGTTCGGCAGCGGCCCGAACGACGCCATCATGGCGAACAATGCCGAGTGGCTCGACGAGCTGAGGTACATTCCGCTCTTGCGCGACGTCGGACGGCATTTCTCGGTGAATCGCATGCTGACCATGGATTCGGTGCGGCTGCGGCTCGAACGCGAACAGCCGTTGTCGTTCCTGGAATTCAACTACATGGTCCTGCAGGCCTATGACTTCGTCGAACTGGCGCGGCGGTACGGCTGCCAGCTGCAGATGGGCGGTTCGGACCAATGGGGCAACATCGTGATGGGGATCGAGCTCGGACGGCGCGTCGCCGATGTCGAACTCTTCGGCCTGACCACGCCGCTCATCACCACATCGTCGGGCGCCAAGATGGGCAAGACCGCCCAGGGCGCCGTCTGGTTGAACGCCGAACGCCTGCCGCCCTACGGCTACTATCAGTTCTGGCGCAATACCGAGGATCCCGACGTCGGCCGTTTCCTGCGATTGTTCACCGAACTGCCGCTCGACGAGATCGCGCGCCTCGAGCGCCTCGAGGGCGCCGAAATCAACGAAGCCAAGAAGATCCTTGCGTTCGAAGCCACGCGGCTCTGTCACGGGGACGCCGCCGCACAGGCGGCAGCGGACACCGCGCACCGAACCTTCGAGGAAGGTGCGCTCGGCGCGGATCTCCCCACCCTCGCCATCAAGCGCGCCGAACTTGCGGCGCGCGTGCCGCTCTATGCACTGCTGCAGCGCGCCGGCCTGGCGGCAAGCAACAGCGAGGCGCGGCGCCTCATTCAGCAGGGCGGCGCCCGCGTCAACGATAAGGTCGTATCGGATGCGGCGGCGACGCTGGGCGAGGAATCGCTTACGGGCGAAGGCGTCATCAAGCTGTCGGCAGGCAAGAAACGTCACGCGCTGGTGCGCGTGACCTGAAGCCTCCTGTGCCCGCTCACGGCGGGTTCGATGGTGACCTGTCCGGCGACCCCAGCTCCGGATGCGGGTTGGAACTGCCTGGCGTTGCGGTCCCGTCAAAAATGCCGAAGAGGTTGCGCAGGAATCCCGGCGCCAATGTCGACAGCGGGTTGATCGACACGTTCGCATCTGCGATCGGGCCGGATACGCGATAGTTCGCGGCAAAAAGCCCGCCGCCTTTGCCGCCGACAAGAATGTCGCCCACGACGGGAATATTGCCGAGAAGCGAGTTGATCGCGTAGGCCGGGACGATCGTGCCGTTGAGGTCAATGGTCTCCGCCGCCGTATCGATCGTCCCGTTCGCGGTGATTCCGATGGCGGCCCCGCTCGCACGCGCGTTCTTGACCTCGATCACGGGATCCCTGAACGAGAAATCCGTATCCAGGCGCTTGAAGTGGATGCCCTCCCCACGCAGCGCGTCGAGGATGCCGGTGAGCAACGCGACACTCAGAACCCGGGCCAGAACCGGCGCGTTGACGACGCGAAAATTCGTTATTTGTCCTTTTCCGATCAGCGGATTGCCTGGTTGATTCGGGTCGGAAGCGCCGTTGATCTCAAGCTTGCCGCCGACCACGTTGGGCGTGACGTCGAGCGCCTTCAGCAGCGCCCCTGCATCGTCGGCGCTGACGTCGAGGCGCTGCTGACCGCCTTCCATGCGAAGCGAGACACCGACATTGCGCGCGGTTTCGGCTTCGCCGCCGCCGGCGCGCGCCTGGAGCATGAAGGTCTCCCACCGCTCCGCGTCGCGGGTCGCTTGGAGTTGGACACGATCCATGTACCGGTCCTTGGCGAAATAGACGCGATCGAGGGCAGCCGTGATCGTGAGCCGCGGCTGGGACGACGGATCCGATGACCGCGTGCGGAGCATGGCGCCGACGTTCAGGCTGTTTCCGGTGACCCTGATGGCAATGCCGTCCGCCCCGCGCGAATAGGATCCGCTCGCATCCGTAAGCCCCGCCTTGAGTTCGGTCACTTCGAGCTGGCGGAGCGTCTTGCCGTCGCGCTCGAAGCTCCCGCGCCCCCGAACGGCAAGATCGCCCGCGGTGACCCGGAAGGCGCTCAGCTCCGTGGGCCGCTCGTCGACCAGGATGAGGCGCACCTGCCCGGTTCCCGGCGTTCCCGCTTCCTTGCGCCAATCGAGTTCAGGCACCGCGAGCGTCGTCCGGGCGAGCGCAAGGTCCAGGACGAGTTCATTGCGGCGATTGCGCTGCTCCACGTAAGTCACGCTGACGTCCAACGGGCCGTCGATATATGGGGCGAAATCGAGCCCGAAGGCGCGTCGGGCCGCGGCGTCGAGCGTCGCTTTGACACGCGTCCGACCGACGACAGGCGTCCGCGCAAGAAAGCTGCGGGCAAGCTGCACCTCGGCCGGGACGCCAGCCACCACGATTTGCCCGGCGATGTCCATGCCCCGCTGGTTCAGGCGCAGCGTCAACCTCCCATCCGTCGCATCCTGCCCCAGAACGGCACGCCGCTGGCTGAAACGCGCAATGCTGGCGGCGGCCGCAATTTGAATCTCGTCGATTTTCAGCTGCTGAATCAGCGGGAAGCGGAATCGGAGCCGGGTTGCGGATTGGCCGCCGAAATCCGCCGACGACAATCCGATTTTCTTGACGAAGCCGAGCGGTGGCGAGTCGACGAGTTGAAGCGCGCTGCGCACCGGGCCGCGCACGACGAGCTCGATGTCGATCCATTCGTCCGATTTGTCCAGACCAGTGATGGCGATGGTCCCCTCGCCGACGCGCAGATCGCCGACGCTGCCGCTGCTGATGTCCAGGTCGATGCGCGTGTGCCCGAGGCGTCCGGTGCCGCTCACCTTGCGGACCTTCGGCATCGGCGACAGATAGTTCACATCGATATCGGTAAACTGGATCGTCGCATCGACGCGTTCCGGTGCGACCGACGAGAACGACGGATCGGCACTCGCCACGGCGATCTCGAAACGCGTCTCTTCGATCGTCCCGCCGCTCAAGTTCTCGGTAATCCAGCGACGCGCATTCTCGCCGACGCCGCGCGGCCACATGCGCCGCAACTCGTCGGTCGGCAGCTTGTGAACGACACCTTCGACCTCGATGCGCGGCTGCGTCCCGATGCCGGTCACCTGCCCCGATATCTCGATAACCGGACCGCCGAGATCGAGGGTCGCCTCGGCGATCGCCACGTGCTGGAGTCCTTCCGCCACCTGACCGCGTAGACGCAGCCGTCGGATCGGCACCTCTTCGGGAAAATATTCTTGGTCGCTGAGCGTTCCCTCGACCCCGGCGAAGTCGAAATCCAGGCCGAGAAAGCGTCCCTTGCCGTCGAACTGCGCATGGAGAACGCCGCTGATCGGCAGTCTCAATGCCTGGAGTCGCGCAAGCGTCGGATCGATGGCGCCGAGCAGCTCGGGTTGAAACGCCGTGGTCCTCGCCGTCACCTCGACGCGATCCGTCGCCGGCGTATAGAAGCCGGTTGCCGCCAGGCGCATCAGCTCTCCCGCGATGTCGACCAGCAAGCTTGCCTCGGCGCGCACGCCGGCCCGGTCACGGGACAGGACGAACTCGGCCGACGGCGCCCGCCAGACGCGGCCGCTGACGAGGTCTGCGTATGTGACCTCGGCATCCGCGACACGAACCTGCGTCAGGTAGCCCATTGCCCGGTCCTCGTCCGGCGGCGTGAGGAGCTCTTCGAGCAGGATGGCGAGCGCCGACGTCGAATCCCCGGTCGCCTCGGCGCTGGGCAGTGCCCAGGCGCCATCCGCCGTGCGGGTCAACGTCAGCCTCGCGCCGATGACCTCGAGGCTGGTTGGCGCCACCATGCCGCGGAGCAGTGCCCGGCCCGACAGGCTGATCTCGACCGCCGGCAGGTCCGCGACGCGTGTCCCGTCCGGCCGCCGGACATGCACCCCCTGCGCACGGATGTCGAGGGTATGCCCCCACCCCTGCCAAGCCAGTACCGTATCCTCGATGTCGACCAATGCCGAACGGCTGTTCGCGTTGACCGTTTCCTCGATCAGCGGCGTGAGGAAGCCGATCGAGATCGGGCCCGACGACAGACGCCATGCGCCGATGGCGACCAAGGCGGTCGCAATGACGATGAGCGCCCCCAGGACTTCGAGGAACAATTTGACGGACCGACCAATCAACCGCGGACGCTCGCCTGTAGGAGGGGATGACGAAGTCTAGCATGAACGCGAGCCGCCGCGTGGCGAAGACCGCGCCCAAACGTCTGATTACCGGAACAACGGCCACGCCGCACCGTTAATCTGGCGCATTGCCCATGGCTGCGTCGCGGGTAGGTCGCGCCCTGTTCTGGCTTCACCGGTTCATCGTGGCCGATGTTTGGCCGGCCCTCGTCTCTCTGAGCAATCGGGGCGGCCTCGAGCTCGCCGGCCACATGGCTTTCACGGCGCTGCTCTCGCTGTTCCCGTTCCTGATCTTCCTTGCCGCGCTCGCCGGCTTTCTTGGTGACGCGACATCGGCGGATGATTTCGTCGATCTCATGTTCGACTTCCTGCCACAGGACGTCACGATGGTGCTTGCCCCCGCCGTACGCGAGGTACTGACCAACCGCCAGGGCGGCCTCTTGACGTTCGGCCTGGTCGGCTCGCTCTGGGCCGCGTCGAGCGGGATCGAAGCGCTGCGAACCGCCCTGAACCAGGCTTATGAGGTCATCGAGCCGCGGCCGATCTGGCGGCTGCGTCTTCAGAGCATCGCCATCGTCTTTCTCGCCGTGTTCGCGATCATGGGCCTGTCCGTCACGGTCATCCTCGGACCGGTCCTATGGGACATGCTGGAGCTGTTCGTACCCGTGCCGAGCGCCTATCGCGTGATCTGGGCCATCGTACGTTACACGGTCGGCGCCACGATCGTGACCGGGATCGTCCTGCTTCTTCATCGCTGGCTGCCGCGCCCACGGCAGCGTTGGCGTGACATCGTTCCGGGCGCGCTCGCCACTACCGTTCTCTGGCTCATCGTTGCCAGCGCGTTCTCGATTTATATCGGCACGCTCGGCAACTACAGCGCCACCTATGGCAGCCTCGGCGGCATCGTCATCACGCTCATGTTTCTTTACGTCAGCTCCCTCGTCTTCATCTTCGGCGCCGAGTTGAACGCCGTCCTGCGCCGCCGACGTGGCGAGGAGGCCCGCGTCATCCCTCTTGACGCCATGCATCACCGCCCGTGAAGCTGCTGCGGACGCGACGAGGGCAGCGACACGAAAGACGCCGAGCCGATGCACGACCTCTATGATGGATTTGGCCGTTCGGCATGGCCGGCGGCGGCCGACCGCCGACGCGCCGAGCGCGAACGCGAGCGCTGGCTCGCGGCGGCGAGCGACATCGCAGATCCGGAGAGCCGGCGATTTGCCGCCGACGTCATGGCGAGTCCCGCGGGCGAACGGGTCCTCGACGCGGTATTCGGCAACAGCCCGTACCTTTCGCACTGCCTGATTCAGGATCCGGCGTTCGCCGTCCGACTGCTGCGCGAAGGTCCCGATCCGGTCATTCGCGCCGTCTTGCGCGACATCCGCGCGTTCAACCGCCCGGACACCGATACGCGCGGCCTGATGACCGCCCTGCGGCAGGCGAAAAGGCGCGTGGCACTCGCGGTCGGGCTCGCCGATATCGGCGGTCAGTGGCCTCTCCACCAGGTTACCGGCGCCCTCAGCGACTTCGCCGATGCGGCCGTGGATGCGGCTGCGGCCCATCTGCTTCGCGAGGTCGCCGCCAGCGGCGGCATACGGCTCGCGCACCCGGATGATCCCTGCCGCGACTCGGGTCTGGTCGTTCTCGGCATGGGCAAGCTCGGCGGGCGCGAGCTGAATTATTCGAGTGACATCGATCTGATCATTCTCTACGACGCCGAGCGGATCGCGACCGACGATCCCGATGCGCTCCAGAAAACGTTCGTCCGGCTCGCACGCAATCTCGTCAAGATTCTCGACGAACGGAACTCCGAAGGCTATGTCCTGCGCACCGATCTGCGCCTGCGCCCCGATCCTGCCTCGACGCCGCTCGCCATTTCGATAGAGGCTGCCGAACTCTACTACGAGAGCCTGGGCCAGAATTGGGAACGCGCCGCGATGATCAAGGCGCGGCCGGTTGCGGGCGATCTTGCGGCCGGCGCCGAGTTTCTGCGCCGTCTGACGCCCTATGTGTGGCGCAAGCACCTCGACTTTGCCGCAATCCAGGACATTCACTCGATCAAACGCCAGATAAACGCGCATCGCGGGGGCGGTACGGTCGCGCTCGCCGGACACAACATCAAGATCGGTCGCGGCGGCATTCGCGAGATCGAATTCTTTGCACAGACGCAGCAACTTATCTGGGGTGGTCGCGATCCCTCGTTGCGCTCGCCAGGTACCTGCGCCGCACTCGCGGCACTCGCCGCCGCAGGCCGCGTCGAGCAACAGATCGCGAGCGAACTCGTCGACGCCTATGAATTTCTGCGCCGCGTCGAGCACCGGCTGCAGATGATCAACGACGAGCAGACGCACACCCTGCCCGCGGACGGGCCCGCCATGGAAGCGCTCGCGGTCTTTCTCGGTTACGCCGACGCAGCGACGTTCGGTGATGCGATGCTCGCGACGTTGCGCCGCGTCGAGCGACACTATGCAGAGCTGTTCGAGGAAGCGCCGACGCTATCCGGGCCGGGCAATCTGGTCTTCACGGGCACCGATGACGATCCGGCGACGCTGGAGACATTGGCGAGCATGGGATATCGCGATGCCAAGAAGGTCGCCGCGACCGTGCGCGGCTGGCATCACGGCCGTTATCGGGCCATGCGCAGCGTACGCGCGCGCGAACTGCTGACCGAATTGATGCCGAGGTTGCTGCGCGCGTTTGCCGGCGCGTACCAACCGGACGCGGCCTTCCTGCGCTTCGACCAGTTTCTCGGACGGCTGCCGGCCGGCGTCCAGCTTTTCTCGCTGTTCCATGCCAACCCCGCGCTCCTCGATTTCGTGGCGGAGCTGATGGGCTCGGCGCCACGCCTTGCCGAAGCCCTCAGCCGGCACCCGCAGATCCTCGACGGCGTCCTTACACCCGGATTCTTCGAGACGCTGCCGGGACGGGATGCTCTTGCGGACGACCTTTCGTCGGCACTGGCCCTCGCCCGCGATTTCCAGGACGTGCTCGACATCTGCCGGCGCTGGAAGAACGAGCGTCAGTTCCAGGTCGGCGTTCACCTGCTCCGCGGTCGTGCGAGCGCCGAGGTGGCGGGGGCGGCGCTCGCCGACATCGCCGACGTCGTCCTCGGCGCGCTCCAGCAAGCGGTCGAGACCGAATTCGCGCGGTCGCACGGTCGCGTCCCGGGCGGCGAGATGGTCGTCATCGCCCTCGGCAAGCAAGGCAGCCGCGAGATGACGGTCACATCCGATCTGGACCTGATCCTGCTCTATGACGCACCGCCGTCGGTCGAGGTATCGGACGGCGATCGTCCGCTTCACGTCAGCCACTACTACACGCGGCTCAGCAACCGATTCATCAACGCCATTACGGCGCTTACCGGCGAAGGGCGGCTTTACGACGTCGATATGCGCCTGAGGCCATCCGGCACCAAAGGACCGATCGCGACGAGCCTCGAGGCATTTACCACGTATCATCGCGAGTCGGCGTGGACCTGGGAGCACATGGCATTGACGCGCGCCCGGACGGTCTGCGGGCCGCCCGACCTGCAACGCCGTGTCGGGCAGGTGATACGGGACGTCCTGATGCGCGAGCGCGACCCGGCGTCGCTCGTTGCGGACATCGCGAACATGCGCGCGCGCATGAGCCACGAGCATGCGGCATCCACGCCATGGAACATCAAGCACTGGCGCGGTGGGCTGATCGACGTGGAGTTCATTGCGCAGTACCTGCAGCTTCGCCATGCGCGCAAGAACCCGGAAATCCTCGCGACCAATACGCGGGAGGCGTTGGAAAAAGTGCGGCAGGCGGCCCTGCTACCGGACGACGACGCTGCGATGCTTATCGACGCGCTTCACCTGTGGCAGACATTGCAGGCCGTGCTGCGCCTCGTTCACGAGGGGGAGTTCGACCCCCGCGCGGCACCGACCGAGATCGGCCCGCTGCTCGCGCGCGCCATCGGGGCGGTTGACTTCGACGCGCTCCAATCCACAATTTTGGCGCGTGCCGCGGCCGTACAGGCACTGTTCGACAGGATGCTGCCGGTGCCGCGCGATTCGGCTCAGGCACGCGCTGCATCGCAATGATCTGACCACAGGAGCAGGCAAGATGGCCGCGAGAGGAAAGAACCCCCCCGCGCGAAAGACGGCCGCACGGACGGCGCCCGCACGGCGCAAGACCGTCAAACAGGCTGCAACGAAGAAAACCGCAAAGACGACGAAAGCTGCAAAGAAGAAGGCTGCGCCCAAGACCGCCCGTCGGCCTGGCGCCAAGGCTGCTGCGGCGCCCAAGCCCGTCACGAGCCGGGCAGCGGGTCCGGGCGTCGGCGATCCAGCGCCGGACTTCACCCTTCCGGCCGACGGCGGCGCCACCGTTCGCCTGTCGGAACTCAGGGGCAGGAACGTCGTGCTCTATTTCTATCCCAAGGACGACACGCCGGGCTGTACCAAGGAGGCCTGCGGCTTCAACGACATGCTGCCGGATTTCGCCCGACTGGACGCCGAAGTGATCGGGATCTCACGCGACAATCCGGCGAGCCACGACCGGTTCAAACAGAAATATGGCCTCAAGTTCCGGCTGGCCTCCGACAGCGAGACGAAGGTCGCGCAGGCCTACGGAACCTGGATCGAGAAGAGCAATTACGGCCGGACCTACATGGGCATGGACCGCGCCACGTTCCTGATCGACCGCAATGGCGTGATCCGGGGCGTGTGGCGACGCGTGAAGGTGCCAGGTCACGTCGAAAAGGTCCTCGAAGCGGCGAAAGCCCTGTAGTGCGGAACGCCCGGGCCGCGGAACACGGCCCGGGCGTCGGATTGCGGCCGGATCACGCCCGAGGGGGCGGCCGCACGCTATCGGGCTGCGCGGCGGCCGCGTACGCCCGCGTTGGCCAGCGACTTTACCATCGTCCGTTCGTCGAAGGCGGGCAGCGACTGGATGCGACCATAACCCTGCTGGCCGTACCAGACGGAGAACGCGAGAACCGCCTCTGGCGTGGGCGCGTCGACGACATCGACGAAATCGTAGGGTCCCTGCGTGTAGTACACGCTGTCCAGTTTGATCCCGAGTTCCTTCAGCTTGGCACGCGCCGTCGTCGTGCGCTTTTCCTGTTTCGTCATCATCGCCGCATTGAGCGTACCGAGCAGGACGTACTTCATCGCGTTATCTCCTCCCGTCTTCCGAGTTCGCCACTCCTTGCTTCGGTGTTACTCCGCGGCCGCCTCGGTGCGTCCGGTACCGCCTTTGAGACGCGCCGCAAGAGACGCTTCGAGGAACTGGTCGATGTCGCCGTCCAGCACGCCGCTCGTGTCGCTGGTTTCAACGCCGGTGCGAAGGTCCTTGACCATCTGATAGGGCTGCAGCACGTACGAACGGATCTGGTGCCCCCAGCCGATATCGGTCTTGGATTCGTGCGCGGCCTGGGCCGCGGCCTCGCGCTTCTGCAGCTCGAGCTCGTAGAGCCGCGCCTTGAGCATCTTCCAGGCGCGCTCCCGATTCTTGTGCTGCGAACGCTCGCTCTGGCAGGCGACGACGATGCCGGTCGGCATGTGCGTCAGGCGTACGGCACTCTCGGTCTTGTTGACGTGCTGGCCCCCCGCGCCCGATGCGCGGTACACGTCGGTACGGACGTCGGACTCGTTGATCTGGATATCAATGGTGTCGTCCACCACCGGGTAGACCCAGACCGACGCGAAGCTCGTGTGCCGGCGCGCATTCGAATCGAACGGCGAGATGCGCACGAGACGGTGAACGCCCGACTCGGTCTTCAGCCAGCCGTAGGCGTTCGGTCCCATGATCTTGATCGTCGCGGATTTGATCCCGGCCTCTTCGCCCGGACTCTCTTCCTCGAACTCGACCTTGTAGCCGTGCGCCTCCGCCCAGCGCATGTAGAGCCGCAGCAGCATCTGCGCCCAGTCCTGGCTCTCCGTCCCGCCGGCGCCCGCATGAACCTCCAGATAGGCATCGTTCGCGTCGGCCTCGCCCGACAGCAATGCCTCGAGGCTGCGCTTGGCGGCGCTGTCCTTGAGCCGGCGCAGCGCGTCCTCGGCATCGGCAAGCACGGCCTGGTCACCTTCCGCCTCGGCAAGCTCGATCAGGCCCACGGCGTCGTTGAGCTCCGCCTCGAGGGTGTGGAAGCTGTTCAGCGCCTTGTCCAAATGCGCGCGCTCGCGCAGAACGGCTTGCGCCTTGGCCGGATCATTCCACAACGCGGGATCTTCCGCCCGCGCGTTCAGTTCGGCGAGTCGTTTTACAGCGTTGTCGTAGTCAAAGATGCCTCCTCAGCAGTCCCAGCGACTGCTTGATCTCGGCGGCAATCTCAGCGATTTCAGCGCGCATTTGTCCCTATTGCGTGTTGCGTTCAAGCGAAAAGCCCCACACCCGGAATATATAGTGTGGAGGCCCGCGCAATTTACCCCTTTCCCGCCCCTCCCGCGCAAGGGGGCGCATACTGCGCGCGGCTGCCATTACGCGGGCGAGGTAGGCCATGCACGTTCGCGCAACCATTACGGGTAATCGCCCTTGGCGCAACCGACAGTGGCGAGAAACGGGCCACCTGGGCGACACTGCGGCGACACCCGAGGTGAGCCATGGCGATCATCGTGCCCTTCCCTGCCGCATCGCGTCCGCGCATCCCCGCCAGAGTAAGAGTAAAGGTGCCATCGATCGCGCTTCTCGGATTGCCGGCCTCGGTGCGGGCGGCGATGGCGCGTGTCGTCGCGACGTTTGCGCTCGAGGAAAGACGCCACCGCTCGATTGCGCGCATCGCGGCCGCGCGCCGGGCAGCGCTTGAGGCCCGCAGCTATGCCGAGGCCGTTTCGGCCAGCGTCGGCGCAATGTCATTGCCCGACATCCAGCGCATCAAACGCATGCTGCCCATCTGATCCGGGCATCACCCGGACGCCCACGCGCGGCTAGTAGAGCCCGCCCGTGTCGCTCGCGGGAATGGGATGGCTGGACTGCGCCGCATCGGCGCCGCCGTCGAGCACGGGGCCTGCCACCGTCGGCTCGGTTCCCGGCTTGAACGCCTCCCAGATCGCGCCGCGGTCACCGGCATGCGCGACAAGTCCGGTGGCGGGGTTCACACGCACGAGGCGAATGCCGGGCGGAATGCGGAACGGTATGCCCGGCCGATCCTTGAGTGCCTCGGCCATCAGCTCCTTGAAAATCGGCGCGGCGACGCTCGAGCCCGTTTCGTTCGGCCCCAGCGTGCGCGGCGTGTCGAAGCCGACGAACACGCCGGCGACCAGGTCCGGCGAGAACCCGATGAACCAGGCATCGAAGCTGTCGTTCGTCGTTCCGGTCTTGCCGGCGAGCGGCTTGCCGATCTCCCTGATCCGTCGTCCCGTACCGCGTTCCACCACGCCTTGCAGCATGCTGACCATCTGATATGCCGTCGCGGCGTCGATGACCTTCTCCCGCAGGTCCGGCAGTGTCGGCACCGGCTGATCGGCCCAGTACTGCGCCCGGCACTCTTCGCATGACCGCGCGTCGTGCTTGAAGATCGTGCGGCCGTTGCGGTCCTGAACGCGGTCGATCAGCGTCGGTCGGATCCGCTTGCCGCCGTTGACGATCATTGCATAGGCCGTCGCCATGCGCAGCAACGTGGTCTCGCCCGCGCCCAGCGCCATCGACAGATGCTCGGGGAGATCGTCATAGATTCCGAAACGCTCCGCATAATCGGCGACCTTGTCCATGCCGATATACTGCGCAAGGCGAATCGTCATCAGGTTGCGCGACTGTTCGATGCCGACCCGCAATGGACTTGGCCCGAAAAAGTTCCGCGTGTAGTTGGCCGGTTTCCAGCGGCCAAGTCCCGGTCCCTGATCGATGACGATCGGCGCGTCGAGGACAAGGCTCGATGGCGTAAAACCGTTGTCGAGCGCCGCCAGGTAGACGAAAGGTTTGAACGAGGAGCCGGGCTGGCGCTGTGCCTGGGTCGCACGGTTGAACTGGCTCGCCTCGAAGCGCCAGCCACCGACCATCGCCAGCACACGACCGGTATGTGGATCGAGCGCGACGACCGCACCACCGACGTTCGGGACCTGCCTGAGCGCGAACAGCGCACGGTCGTCCGGCCCGTCTTGCGCTAGCCGCTCGACAGCCACGATGTCGCCCGCCGCGAGCGCGTCCGAAGGATGCCGCAGCGGCGGCCCGAGGCGCTGCTCCTCGAGCGGCTGGCGGGCCCATTGGATCTCCGAGAACGGGATGAATCCGCGCGCGCCATCGGCGAGTCCGATCTCGGCGCCCGCATTGCCCAGACCGAGGACGACCGCGAGTTGCCATTGCGGCAGCAGACCTGCCGGCCGCTCCGTCGCTTGCAGGCGACGTTCCCAGCCCGCGCCCGGATCGATGCGTGCAATCGGCCCGCGCCAGCCATGGCGCCGGTCATAGGCGATCAGGCCGTGGCGCAGGGCACCGACGGCGATTTCCTGAAGCTTCGGGTCAAGAGTGGTGCGGACCGACAGTCCGCCGCCGTAAAGACCCCGCTCACCATAGCGCTGCAAAAGCTCGCGGCGCACCTCTTCGGTGAAGTAATCGGCGCGAACGGCTTCGATCTCGCCGCGCGGGTGGACCTGCAGCGGCGTTCGCCGCGCCATCTCGGCTTCGGCTTCGGTAATGGCTCCGTCCTCGAGCATGCGCCCGATGACCCAGTCGCGCCTCGCCTTTGCCGTCTCGGGATAGCGGATCGGATTATAGTTGCTGGGCGCCTTCGGCAACGCGGCCAGAAACGCCGCTTCCGCGATCGTCAGCTCATCCAGCGACTTGTTGAAATAGTTCAGAGCTGCCGCAGCGACGCCGTAGGCCCCGAAGCCCAGATAGATCTCGTTCAGATACAGCTCGAGGATGCGCTCCTTGCTCAGCGCCTGCTCAATGCGGAAAGCGAGGATCGCCTCCTTCACCTTGCGCTCCAGCGACACCTCGTTCGTCAGCAGGAAATTCTTGGCAACCTGCTGCGTGATCGTGGAGGCACCGATCGGCCGCCGATCGCGGTTCAGGAGGTTGTAGACGGCCGCGCGCGCGATATCGGGAATGCTGATCCCCGGATGTGTCCAGAAGTTCTTGTCCTCGGCCGAGATGAAGGCCTGGATAACGCGGCGCGGCATCGCACTGACAGGGACGAACAGCCGGCGTTCGATTGCGAATTCGGCCAGGATGCGACCATCGCCCGCATGGACGCGCGTGAGCACCGGAGGCTCATAGTCGGCGAGCTGCTGATAGTCGGGCAGCCCGCGTCCGAAATACCACAGCACGGCAAGCCCAGCGCCGGCTCCGAGTATGGCCGCGAGCACAAGAAGAATTATCAACCTTATCAATAGCTTGCGCATCTTCCATTGGTCCGCCGGCCATCAGGCGGCCGGATATCGGGCAACCCCGCCTTCGTTGTAGCCGGTCGACAGTTAACGTAGCCCTATAACTGTGGCCAGGTTATGACCGGCTCTTGCGTGCGAAGTACTGATCGATGGCACGGACGATGGCCGCCGCCACCTTGGAGCGGTAATGCGGGCGGGTAAGGAGCTTCTCGTCATGCTGGTTCGACACGTATCCAAGTTCGATCAGCACCGACGGCACGTCGGGCGCACGCAGGACGGCAAATCCGGCAAACCGGTGCGGCCGGTTGGGCAGGAGCTGGATGTCGCGCCCG
Organism: Alphaproteobacteria bacterium; assembly: GCA_036381615.1. GTDB lineage: Bacteria > Pseudomonadota > Alphaproteobacteria > CACIAM-22H2 > CACIAM-22H2 > CALANV01. The sequence goes on along the minus strand of DASVCL010000021.1, from coordinate 62,581 downwards.
AGCTCATCGACCAATACCGAAGCAAACGCCGCCGAAAGGTTCATGGTTTCACGCTGCGCAAGGTCGATGAGAATGCTGACGACCTCCTTGTTCTCGGCGGACAGGTCCACCCCCGCAATGATGTCGGCGTAGTTCTCGCGCGCGGCCAGGGCCGCCGCCTCGGCGTCCGACGCGGTCTCCGAGAGGGTATAGACGCTCGCGCCGCGCGTGCTCGACGTGGCGCTCGAATCCGCGTGGATCGACACGAAGAGCTCCGCGTTCGCCGCTCTCGCCCGGGCGACGCGGTCACGCAGCCGCACGAATATGTCGTCGTCACGCGTCATCACGACGCGATAACGGCCCGTCCTTTCGAGCTGTCGTCGCAGCTCGCGGGCGACGGCGAGCGTGATGTCCTTTTCGTAGGTCCCGCGTGTCCCGACCGCCCCCGGGTCGACACCGCCGTGGCCAGCGTCGACGGCGACCACCCGTTTGCCGGCGGCACGCTGCCCCCCTGATCTTGCCGCACCGGTGGCCGGGGCCGCCGCCGGCGCAATCGTCGCACGCGGTGCCGGTGGTGGCGGCCAGGGCAGTGCGGCTGAGGCCGATGCTACAGCCTGGTCGGCGGACGCGAGAGGTGCCGGCGCCGCAGCGCGCGGCGACGAAACCGTCGATGCCTCGAACGTCACGCCCGATGCCGTCCAGGGTTGCACATCCGCCAGGAAGGCTTCCATGCTGACGCGCTCGAGTTCGAACACGAGGCGCTGACGCCCGGCCGACAATTCGTAGCCGGAACGCCGGACCCGGGTCGGTTCGGCAAGATCCAGCACCAAACGACTGGTCGCGGCATCGAACTGCCCATACCGGTAGCCGGCAACGAGCCCGTGCGCCGCCGCCTGCCCGCCGCCGAGCCGCCATTCGAGCGGCGGCAGATCAATGACCAGCCGCATCGGTTCGCTCAGGACAAAAACGCGGTAGTCTGCTCTGTCGGTGAGCTCGACCACGAGCCGGGTAAAGCCGCCCTTGTCAGCAAACGTCACCGAGGTGACCGCAGGGCGTGCGTCGGCCTTGAAAACAATCCCGAAGACGGCGGCAGCGACGAAAATCCCCCATGCCAGCCGTCCGAAGAAGCGCAACATTGGCTTCAGTTTTAGTTGCGGATCGATACGCATACCACTGATTTCAAACGGATTTCAACCCTATTCCGGCCACGCTTCGGCGACGGGGCATTATGTCATTGTGGTTGATTGATCCGCTGACTATTTTATTTCCGTTCGCATATGGCAGCCCCATTCCGGACCGGAACGGTGGCGCCCGGCGCGCCTGTAAGGGGCGCTTCCGCGGACAAGAGAGAAACGAAACGGATACGCCGGGATCGACCGCCGACCGTGACTGACCTGACCAACGGTTTGCTACTGGACCTACAGGAAGGACTGAGGATGGCCGTGGGCCGCCCAGGTCGGGTTGCCGATCCGCAGGGATTCCATCATTGGCGCCGCGCGCCCATGCGCAACCGCTGGACCCGCCGACGGGTTCGCGCCTGCCGTTTATGCGCGCCGTGCCGCGGCTATTGGAGATATCGTAAGAATGGTCAAGCGTATGCTCATCGACGCGACGCACCCGGAGGAGACCCGGGTGGTCGTGCTCAACGGCAACCGGATTGAAGAATTCGATTTCGAAACATCAACCAAAAAACAGCTCAAAGGAAACATCTACCTCGCCAAAGTCACCCGGGTTGAACCGTCGCTACAAGCTGCCTTCGTGGAATACGGCGGGAACCGGCACGGTTTTCTTGCCTTCAGCGAGATACATCCGGACTATTGGCGCATTCCCGTCGCCGACCGGGAGGCGCTGCTGGCCGCGCAAAAAGCGGAAGATGACGAGGAGTCGATTGACGAACCGCGCCCGCTAGGCCGCGAGGATATGGACGAGGGCGCGACACCCACACCGTCGGACGACGGTGGCACCGACGCCGATATAAGCCCCTCCCCCGAACTGGCTGAAACGGCTCCTTCAGCCGCATCGGAATCGACGGAAGAACCGACGGATTCGGCAGCGGCGGCGGATTCGGGATCGGATGATCGCGCGGCACCGCTCGAGCACAGGCCGTGGTTCACGGTCGGGGCGGCGCCGCAGGAAATGCATGAGTCGATCGGCGTGCCCGGTCCTGCCGAAGCGGAACACGAGCCGGCGGGGCATTCGGCCGCCGCCGCGACTGCCGAGTCTACCGAGACTGCTGCCCGGCCGGACGAGGCCGCATCCGACCTGGCCCAGGAGCCCTCCCCGATCCGGGCCGCCGAGGACGAAACCGCCTCGGCGGAAACGCCCCAGGGCGACGCAGTATCCGCGGCCGATGACGTGGTATCCGCGGCAGACGCGGTCGAAACCATCGAGGCGTCCGAGACCCAATCCGTCGAGTCCGTGGGCGGCGACGATGCCGATGTGGAGGCCGTGGAGACGCGCAAGCGGTTCCGTCCCCTTCGGCACTACAAGATCCAGGAGGTCATCAAGCGGCGTCAGGTTCTGCTGGTTCAGGTCGTGAAGGAAGAGCGCGGCAACAAAGGCGCCGCTCTTACGACCTACCTGTCCCTTGCCGGACGCTATTGCGTCCTCATGCCGAACACGGCGCGCGGCGGCGGCATCTCCCGCCGCATCACCAACGCCCAGGACCGCAAGCGGCTGAAGGCCATCATGGAGGAGCTTCAGGTCCCCGAGGGTATGGCGGTGATTCTCCGCACCGCGGGCATGGAGCGCACCAAGGCCGAGATCAAGCGGGACTACGAATATCTCCTGCGTCAATGGGACGAGATCCGCGAAACGACGCTGAAGTCGACCGCGCCGTCGCTCGTCTACGAGGAAGGCAATCTGATCAAGCGCGCGATCCGGGATCTCTACACGCGCGACATCGACGAGATTCTGGTCGAAGGCGAGGCCGGATATAGGGCGGCGAAGGCGTTCATGAAGACGCTGATGCCGAGCCATGTCGACCGAATCCAGCTGTACAACGATCCGTCGGTGCCGCTTTTCCAGCGCTTCCAGGTCGAGTCGCAGCTCGAGGAAATTCATGCGCCGACCGTCCGCCTGAAATCCGGCGGTTACATCGTGATCAATCCGACGGAGGCGCTGGTCTCGATCGACGTCAACTCCGGGCGGGCGACGCGCGAGCGCCATATCGAGGAAACGGCGTTCAAGACGAATCTCGAGGCGGCCGACGAGATCGCCCGTCAGCTGCGTCTGCGCGATCTTGCCGGACTCATCGTGATCGACTTCATCGACATGGAGGATCCGCGCAACCAGCACGCGGTCGAGCGACGCCTCAAGGAGGCGATGAAGAGCGATCGCGCGCGAATCCAGATCGGACGAATCTCGCCGTTCGGCCTGCTTGAACTGTCGCGACAGCGTCTCCGTCCGAGCCTGCTCGAGGTATCGTCGGAGCGCTGTCCGCATTGCGCCGGCACCGGCTTCGTCCGCTCGACGGAATCCGCCGCGCTTCATGTGCTCCGTGCGATCGAGGAGGAAGGCGTCAAGCTGCGCACCCTCGAGGCCGTCGTGCACGTACCGACCAACGTGGCCCTTTACGTTCTCAACCAGAAGCGGGAAGCGCTTGCCGGCATCGAGAGCCGCTTCGGCCTGCGGGCGACGTTCAGTCGGGACGACACGCTCATCCCGCCGGCTTACCGGCTGGAACGGGTTCGGACGCGGGCCGCGGGAGAGCCGCTGCCGGGGCAAACCTCCCTTCCCGCGCCGGCGGCCGATGTCGAGGCGGCAGGCGAGACCGAGCCGGTTCACGAAATCGACGAAACGAGCGCCGCCGATGTCGGCGCGGCGGGCGCCGGCGACGCGCCGGCCGAGGCCGCACGTGACGCCGGCGATGGTGACGGTCACCGCCGTCGCCGTCGGCGCCGTCGGCGCCGCGGCCGTGGCGGTGAGGAGCGGAGCGCCGAGGCCGTGCACGCCGAGTCGGCAGACGCGGAAACACCATCGCATGAGGTACCCGCCGCGACATCGGAGGACGTGAGCCAAGCGGACGGCGAGGTCGAGGCGGAGGCCGCGGAACCCGAGCAGGCCGCGACAAACCATGGTGAGCATGGCACCGGCGATGGGCCGCAGCGCCGGCGGCGCCGCGGCCGGCGGGGGGGCCGTCGTCGTGGACGCCGCGGACTCGAGGGGCAACCCGCGGAAGGGCATGACGACCCGTTCGCGGACCCGCGCCACCGCCAGCCGGAAGAAATCGCCCAGGATCATGCGCCCAGCAAGGAGAGCAACGAGGAACGGCCCTGGCCGCGCCCCGTCGAAGGTCCGGGGGATGCATACGACTGGCCGTGGAATCGACGCGCCGAGCGCTTTCCGGAGGAGCAGCGGGACGAGCACGAGCGCCAAGCACAGCGCGAGGAAAGCGTCGTGACGGAAGCACCGCGACCGCTGCCCGAGCATCAAGCCGAACCGGTCCCGGCCGAATCGCAAAGCGAGCCGCGCGCGGCCGAGAGCCCGGCGCCGGAGAACATGCCGGCGGTCGAGACGGGCGCAGCCGAGAGCCCGGCGCCCGAGAGCGTGCCGGCGGTGGAGACAAGCGCGCCGGAGACGACGCGGCCATCGGATGAGCCACCGTCCCCGCCGCGCCGCGGCTGGTGGCGACGTCTCACGCGCTGAACCTCTGCGGGCGACGCCTCACAACGGATAGGCAGGCCCCAGCATCCTCAATGGGATGCTGGGGACCCGCCTGTAACGGAAAGTTGTTCGCCGGCTCCGGCGCCCGGCGCGCCTGCATCGAGCCCCCGGATGCCCGAGATTCTTGGGGGATTTGGGTCGACAATTGCCGGCGTCCGACCTGCAACAATTGCCGCGTGCCGGAACGAACCAGGGGCGCGCCGGCAATTTCCGTGACGAGTGGCACCGCGAGCGCGAAGCGAGTCCTTATTCAACGCCCCATCGGAATGACCTGGTCTAGCGATCCGCCCTTCTCGTTTCAGCGCCGCCAGGCGCGAAGGCGGCGCGTGGCCTCGATCATGTCATCCGTGGTCCCGGCATAGGAGAATCTCACATAAGCACGCCCGCGGGCGGGGTCGAAGTCAATGCCCGGCGTCGCCGCGACGCCGGCCTCGGCAAGCATGCGCCGGCAGAACGCCTCGCTGTCATTGGTCAGGTGCGCGACATCGGCGTACAGATAGAATGCGCCGTCGGCCGGCGCGAAGCGATCGAAGCCGGCCTTCGGCAGTTCCGCGAGCAGAAGATCGCGGTTCGCGCGATAGCGTGCGACATTCGCATCGAGTTCGTCGCGCGCATCGAACGCCGCGAGCGCGGCGAGCTGCGGCAGCGTCGGCGCCGAGATGAAGAGGTTTTGGGCGAGCACCTCGACCGCACGTACCAGATCCGGCGGCACGACCATCCAGCCGAGCCGCCATCCCGTCATCGCGTAGTATTTCGAGAAGCTGTTGATGACGATCGCCTCGTCGCTGTAGGCGAGCGCCGTCGCTTCCCGCACGCCGTAGGTGATCCCGTGATAAATTTCGTCCGACACGAGGCGAACGCCCTGCCGGCGGCACCAGCCGGCAACCTCGGCGAGCTCGTCCGGTGACATCATGCTGCCGGTCGGATTCGCCGGGCTTGCGACGATCAGACCATCGATCTGCCCGGCGCGATCGAGAATCGCCGGGGTCGGCTGAAATCGACTCGCCGCCTCGGTCGGCAGGCCGACGGGCATGATGCCGAGGGCAGTCAGGATATTGCGATAGGCCGGATAGCCCGGATCGGCCAGCGCGACCCGGTCGCCGTGATCGAACGCCGCGAGAAACGCCAGAAGGAAACCACCCGATGAGCCGGTGGTGACGACGACCCGTTCCGGCGCGATGTGGATTCCGTAGCGTTCGCGATAGTGCTGCGCGATGCGCTCGCGCAGCGGCGGTATGCCCAGCGTCTCGGTATAACCCAGCCTTTCGCTCCGAAGCGCACGGGCGGCGGCCTCGACGACCGCCTGTGGCGCCGAGGTTCCGGGCTGTCCGACCTCGAGGTGAACGACGCGCTCCGTCGCCGAACGCGCGGAACGATCGCGGGCATTCGCCTCGCGCACCACGTCCATGACCATAAACGGCGCAATTCCGCTGCGCCGCGCAACCTTGAGCGTCACGACGTCACCCATGAACCGCGAGACCGTCGCCACGTCGGTCGGCGCTGAAATCGCACCGGCCCGGCGCGTCAAATGCCTCCGGGCAGTACAGCGCATTGACGCGGCCGAGCGACGATCCCGTCGTCACGTTGTAGCCGCGGGATGCAAGCCCGGATACCGGCCCCTGGGTGGTCGGTTCGGCGAAGACGTGATCGGGGTTGCCGACGGCGTGAATGCGCGGCGCACGCATGGCCTGGTCGAGCGGCCGGCGATCGACGATCGTCTGGAGCGCCACCTGGATCAGGGCACTCGCCCCCGCCCAGCCGCCCGAGGCTGCGCCCGCAAACACCGGGCCGGCGCTGCGCGCGCGTACCGCGAGCATGGGGCCGAACGTCTGTACACTGCGCGCGCCGCCGTCGGGCGCAGCGGCAAGGAACACGCCGGTACCGGGTGCGATGCGACCGATACCGAACGGTGCATGCAGGCTTACGGCACAGACAACGGTGTTGCCGCGGCGGTCCACCGCGACAAACGTCGTCGCGGGCGCCGACTCTGCCGTAAGGCTCGCCGACGGTCCGCTTGCCGGCGCCGATGCGGGTGCGTTGCGTTGATCGACCCGGTATGTCGCCATCAGCTCGTTGATGTGTTGTACGCCCACGATATCCGCCGTCGCCCGCGTCGATGACAGATCCGGCGCGAGCCAGTTCTGCCGGTCGGCGATTGCCCGCAGGTTCGCCTGGATGAACAGATGCCCCCGCTCCTCCGGCGATGCGCGACGCCAGCGGGGCGCCAGCATCGCGAACGTCTGGGCCTCGACGACGCCGGCAACGGCCGGCGGCGGTGCGAAATGGACGACCATGTTCTCGTATCGGACCGCGACCGTGTCGCGCCAGCTCGGCGTGTTCGCGCCGATATCGTCGGGCGTCAACGTGGCGCCCGCGGCGGCGGCAGCGCTGGCGAACTGACGCGCCATCGGACCGTTCTCCAGTGCCGCCGGACCGTGGGTGCGGAGCGCGCCCAGCACCGTCGCCAGATCCGGCTGCACAAGCCGGTCGCCCTCGCGAAGCGGCGTGCCATCGGCACGGAAGAAGATGCGCCGTGCCTCAGGGGCCTGTGCGAGGATGTCGGGCGCGGCGGCCAGTTCCGTTGCGAGCGCGCGGGATACCGCCACGCCGAAACGGGCCAGCCCTTCGGCCGGTGCAACGACCTGGGCCCAGCGCAGACGTCCGTAGCGCGCCTGCAGGCTGAACATGCCGCGCGCGGCGGCCGGCACGGCGGCCGCGCCCGGCGTCGCAGACGGACGCGCGACGAAATCCAGCGCCTCGACGCGGCCGCTGTCAGCCTGATAGCTCAGGCACATGCCCCCGCCCCCGAGCGCGGCGCTCGACGGCATGGTCACGGCGAGCGCGAAATACGTTGCCGCTGCCGCGTCGGCGGCCGTGCCGCCCACGGCCAGGATATCCCGGCCGATCATCGCCGCCTGTGGCTCGTCGGCAATCACCGCACCCGCGAAACTGTCGGCGGCCAATACGTCGTCCGGTTGCGGCTGCGTCCCGCAACCGGAGAGAAGCGCTGCAGCTATCAGAGAAAATACTGCGGGCGTGCGTTGACGCAGTCGCCCGGCGTGCTTACGTTTAGATTTCAAACTAGGAACCTTCACCTTTGATCAGGCGCATTTTTTTCCGTTTGACCGGCGCGCTTGCCGCGATCGGGCTATTGGGGTTGGCGCCGGTCAACGCGCAGCAGAGAATCTCCTTCATCCGCGACGCGGAAATAGAAAGTACCATCCGCGCTTACGCAACGCCACTTTTCAGCGCGGCCGGATTGGACCCGCAGGCAATTCGCGTTCATCTGGTTAACGACCGGTCGTTGAACGCCTTCGTCGCGAACGGTCTCAACATGTTCATCAACACCGGTCTCCTGATGCGCGCCGAGCATGCGGGCCAGGTCGTCGGCGTGATCGCACACGAGACCGGTCACATTTCCGGCGGGCATCTCGCCCGTCTGCGCGATGGCCTGGCCAACGTGACGACCGAGAACATCATTGCCATGGTGCTTGGCGCGGCCGCAGCCGTCGCAACCGGCCGGCCGGATGCCGGCGCCGCGATCATGATGGGCGGCCAGCATATGAGCGAGCGCGGGCTGCTCGCCTACACCCGCGACATGGAGCGCCAGGCGGACCAGGCCGCGGTCACCCTGCTCGAACGCTCGGGACAGTCCGCACGCGGCCTGATGGAGTTCCTGGACATTCTTGCGGATCAGGAGCTGCTGACCGTCGGCCGCCAGGATCCGTACGTCCGAACCCACCCGATCAGCCGTGACCGCGTCGAGTTCGTGCGCGACTTTCTGACCCGGTCCAAGTACGTCGACGCTCCGCTGCCGCCGGAATTTGCCGAAATGCATCGGCGTATGCGGGCCAAGCTGATCGGCTTCATCGATCCTGGCCGGGCACTGCAGATTTACAAGGAAGGCGACCCGGCCATCGAGGCCCGCTACGCGCGCGCGATCGCCTACTCGCGCCGCCCCGATTACCCGCGCGCCATCGCGCTGATCGACGGGCTGATCGCGGAGCGGCCGGACGACGGCTACTTCCACGAGCTCAAGGGACAGATCCTGTTCGAGAGCGGCAAGGCGGCGGAGGCACTCCCCCCGTATCAGCGCGCCGTCGAACTTCTGCCGGAAGAGCCGTTGCTCCGCATCGAGCTCGCCCGTGTCCAGATCGAACGCGGCGATCCGCAACTCCTGAAGGCGGCGATCGCCAATCTCGAGAACGCCCGGCGTCAGGAGACCGAGAGCCCGGAGCTGTGGCGCCTCCTCGCGGTTGCCTATGGCCGCGACGGCCAGCTCGGCATGGCATCGCTCGCCCAGGCCGAACGCGCCCTGCTGCAGCGCCGCCACGGCGAGGCCCGCGCCTTTGCCGAACGCGCCGAGCGACAGCTACCGGCCGGGTCGTCGGGGTGGCTGCGCGCCCAGGATATCCGTCAGGCGGCGGAGCGCGCCAGCAACAAGGAAAACTAGCCGGACGCAGGTACCCACCCGGAGACGCATAGGGGAAAGCACGGCGGATCGTGCCGGCACAACGGTCGGGCCATGCCATTTGCCCTGTCGCCGCTCGCGGCCGGACCGGGTGCCGCCCGCAGCAGCCTCCCGCGACCCCGCCCTCCGGGGCGGCGGTGCCGGCGACGGTCGGCTTCATCGCCGTCGGGGGGCTCCGGCATCGGCCTCCACCGCCTCATGCCGGCAGGTCGCCCTATCCCGGCGGCGTCGCCGCGGTCGTGCCCAAGCGATGACACGCTCGTTACTTGTTCCCGCGGCGATCCTCGTCGACAATGGTGCAAACGGCACAGGAGGAAGCTTCGTGAGACTTCGTTCCGCAGCATTCGCCGCGATGCTCGTCGGTTCCGTCGCGATCGCACAGACGGCGCCTTCGCCCGTGCCGCGCGAGCAGATCGAACAGATCGTGCGCGAATATCTGCTGAACAACCCGGAAGTGATTCTCGAAGCCATCGAGGGGCTCGAGGAGAAGCGTCGCGCGGAAGCCGAGGCGACGCAGCGTCGCGTGCTTTCGTCGCGGCGCGAGGCGATCTTCAACGATCCGACCTCCCCGGTTGCCGGCAATCCCAAGGGCGACGTCACCGTCGTCGAGTTCTTCGACTACCGTTGTCCCTACTGCAAGCAGATGGCGGGACCGCTCGTGCGGTTGCTCAAGGAAGACGGCAACGTCCGCTTCGTGTTCAAGGAGCTGCCGATCCTCGGCCCGGACTCGGTCGTCGCCGCCCGCGCCGCACTCGCCGCGAAGGCACAGGGCAAATACGTCGATATGCACGAGGCCCTGATGCGCGCCCGCGGCACGCTGGACGAGGCGACGGTACTGCGGATCGCCGGCGACATCGGCCTCGATACGGCGCGGCTCAAGGCCGATATGGGACGGATTGAGATCGACGACGTTTTCGAGCGGAACCGGCAGCTCGCCCGGGAACTGTCGATTTCCGGCACCCCTGCTTTCGTCATCGGCGACCGGGTCGTCCCCGGCGCCGTCGATCTCGAGACCCTCAAGAAGCTGGTCGCTGACGCGCGGCGCCGCTAATCCTCAAGGTTCCGCGTCCGGCTGTTTCGACGGCTGCGCCCTGTCGAAGGCCGGCAGCTTCATGCATTCGCCGAAGACGCGCATGATCGTCGGCCAGGCGGTGAGCTCGTCGTCCTTGTAGAAGCGTTTGGCGTTGAACACCTGCGGTACGAGGCAGATATCGGCAAGCGTAGGCGCGTCGCCGTGGCAGAACCGTCCGGTGCCGCCGGACTGCAGCATCCCCTCGATGCCGTTGAACCCTTCCGCCACCCAGTGGCGATACCACTCGTCGTGCTGCTGGTCGCTCACCCTCAGCACGTTCTTGAGATAGAGCAGCGTCCGCAGGTTGTTGAGCGGATGAATTTCGCACGCCACCGCCAGCGCAAGGGCACGAACGCGCGCGCGCGCGGCCGGAGATGCCGGGAGGAGCCGCGGCTCCGGATGCGTCTCCTCGAGATATTCGATGATCGCCAGCGACTGTGTCAGGACGTGCGGCCCGTCCTCCAAAGCCGGCACGAGCCCCATCGGATTGAGCTTCAGGAAATCCGGCGTGCGCTGCTCCCCTTTGCGCAGATGCCGGAACACGTTGTCGTATGCCAAGCCCTTGAGGTTGAGCGCGATACGCACGCGAAACGCGGCCGATGAACGGAAATAGCCGTGAAGCTTCATATCTGGACGTTTCTCCTGAACGCCGTCTTGTGCGGCGAATGTAACAGCACGCCGGACGCATGCCAACGCGCACCGTGAACGCAACGGTGACGGCCTCTCTATCCGTGCGCGTTATGGCCGCGTCCCCTCGGCCGGGCTAGACTTTCCCTGCGACCGACGTCTCGACAGGGCCGCGATCAACCGATCTGGGAGGATTCCATGGCTGTCGCACGGGTCACCACGATTACCGCCTCATCGCCGGACGGCTTCGATGCCGCCGTGAGAGAGGGCCTGAAGCGCGCCAGCAAGACGCTGCGGGGCATAACCGGTTTGCACGTCGTCGAGCAGAAAGCAAAGGTCGCCAACGGCAACATCGACGAGTTCCGCGTGACGATGGAGATCACGTTCGTGCTGGAGGATTGAACGCTCCCGCAACCGTACCGGCAGCGGGATTCGCGCCGACCGCTCCTCCCTAAGCCGTGCTCCGGGCGGCGGCGCCGACTTGTCGCGGGACATATTTCACGATCTTCTGGTCGATCGCACCGAAGATCGAGCGCCCCTGGCCGTCGAACATCTCGATCCGGATTCGGTCGCCGAACTTCATGAACGGCGTGCTCGGCTTTCCGTGATCGATGGTTTCGATCGTGCGTTTCTCGGCCAGGCATGACGATCCGGTCGCGCGGTCCCGGTTTGAGACGGTGCCGGAACCGATGATGGTGCCGGCGCAAAGCCGGCGCGTGCGCGCCGCATGCGCAATCAGCTGACCGAAGTCGAAATTCATGTCGACGCCGGCGTTGGGATTGCCGAACCATTCGCCGTTGAGATGCGTGACGAGCGGCAGGTTGATCTTGCCGCCGTCCCAGGCCGCTCCCAGTTCGTCCGGCGTGACCGCGACCGGCGAACAGCTCGAGGCCGGCTTCGACTGGAAGAAGCCAAAGCCCTTGGCGAGCTCGCCCGGGATCAGATTGCGCAGGCTGACGTCGTTCAGGAGCATCAGCAGCTTGATATGCCGTCTCGCCTGCTCGGGGGTGACGCCCATCGGCACGTCGTCGGTGATGACGGCGACTTCCGCTTCGAAATCGATTCCATGCGCCTCGTCGACGGCCTCCACATCGTCGAGCGGGCCGAGAAACCCGTCCGACGCCCCCTGATACATGAGCGGGTCGGTAAAGAAAGACGGCGGCATTTCCGCGCCCCGCGCCCGACGGACGAGTTCTACATGGTTCAGGTACGCGCTGCCGTCGGCGAATTGAAATGCGCGCGGCAGCGGCGCCATCAATGCGTGATGATCCAGCTTGAACGCACGCTCGTCGCCGCAGCAATCGAGGTTGTTCTCGTTGAGCAACCGGTAGACGGATGCCAGCTCGGCATGAACCTCGCTCCAGTTGTCCAGTGCCGCCTGCAATGTCGGCGCAATGCTGGGCACCCTGACGGCGTGCGCGAGATCCCGCGACACGACCACGAGCGTGCCGTCACGCCCGCCTTCCTTCAGCGTTGCGAGTTTCATCCCCCGGTTCCTTTCTCAGATAGCACTGTCGCGGTCGACCTGCGGCCAGGACGACGGGCTACTCGGCAGCGGCCTGCTTCGGCTTCCAGCTGTCGACATAGCCGTGCCACTCGACGCCCTCCGGAAGCCTCGCGACCTCGATCGCATCGCGTGTGTCGATCATCACCGCGACCTCATCCAGGATGTGGCCCCCCTTCGACTGCTGCGCGAGCGCGAACGCCTTCGGATGCGGCCCATGCGTAAAGCCGCAGGGATGGATCGTCATCATCCCGGGGTGGATGTTGTCGCGCGAGAAGAACTTGCCGCGGTGATAGAAGATGATCTCGTCGTAATCGTCGTTGTTGTGGAAAAACGGCAGCTTCAGCGCGTCCGGATCGCTTTCGGCCGGCCGCGGCGCGAATGTGCACACGACAAAGCGCCCGGCGACGAACGTCGTGTGTGCCGACGGCGGCAGGTGATAGCGATGACTCATCAGCGGCCGGACGTCGCGCCAATTGATCCGCACCGGACAAAGATCGCCCTGCCAGCCGACCGCGTCGAGCGGATTGAACGGATACGTCACGGTCGACAGCTTGCCGCCACGCTTGATGATCACGCGGGTCTCGGTCTCACCCTTTTGTGCCGCGAACGCCTCGTCCAGCGAAGGCACGTCGAGCATGCCCGGATCGAAGATCGCGTGCTTTCCGACGAGTCCCTTTTCCGGCAGGCGGTAGCTGTCATTCGTCGCTTCGATGAGAAGCGCCGTCACTGGCTCCGTCGCCTCGATCCGCCACATCGTGGATCGCGGCAGCATGATGTAGTCGCCGTCCCGGAAGCTCAGGTGACCGTAGTCGCAGAACAGGTCGCCGGCGCCCTCATGGATGAAGATCAACTCGTCGCCGTCGGCATTGCGGGCCAGGTGATCCATACGCCCTTCCATCCGCCACCAGCGGAATTTCATGGCGGCGTTGGACAGGATCGTCGGCGCGTCCCACGGCGAGGCGGACGCCGAATTGATCTTGTTCAGATCGAAGGCGCGCGGCCGCAGGTCGCCTTCCCACTTGACCCAGCCCGTCGGCGGATGGGCGTGATACATCTGCGTCGCCGGACCGAAAAATCCCTCCTTGCCGAGCTCCCGCTCGTACGTGCCCTCGGGAATCTGCGTATGGGCCTGGCGCGATGCATTGCCTTCGCGGCGAGGAAAGCTGATCCAATTCTTCATGCCTGCAGGACTCCTCTGCGGATCTGGTCCAGTTCGATCGATTCGAACAGAGCGCGGAAATTGCCCTCGCCGAACCCTTCGTCACCCTTGCGCTGAATGATCTCGAAGAAGATCGGCCCGATGACGGTCTTGGTGAAGATCTGCAGCAGCAGACCGCGATCGTCCTTATCGGGGTTGAGCTTCGGCGCACCGTCGATCAGGATGCGGTTGCGCTGCAGCCGGGCGAGATCCTCGCCATGGCCCGGCAGACGCTCGTCGACCTTTTCGTAATACGTGTCCGGCGTATCGAGAAACTCCACCCCGCGCCTGCGCAGATCTTCCACCGTCGCATAGATGTCGTCGGTGCCGAGCGCGATGTGCTGAATTCCCTCGCCGCGATAGGCTTCGAGAAACTCCTCGATCTGCGACTTGTCATCGGCCGACTCGTTGATCGGAATGCGGATCTTGCCGCACGGACTTGTCATCGCCTTCGACCTGAGGCCGGTCAGCTTGCCTTCGATGTCGAAGTAGCGCATCTCATGAAAGTTGAAGATCTTTTCGTAGAAGCGCGCCCATTCTTCCATCCGGCCGCGATGGACGTTGTGCGTCAGATGGTCGATATAGACGAGGCCAACGCCCGTGGGGTTCTGATCGACACCCGGCACCGGCCGGAAATCGACGTCGTAGATCGTGCCATGAGCCCCGTAGCGATCGACGAGGTAGATCAGGCTGCCGCCGATACCTTCGATCGCAGGGATGTTGAGCTCCATGGGGCCGATCCGGCCTTCGACAGGCTTGGCGCCGAGCGCGATCGCGCGCCGGTAGGCATACGCCGCATCGGCAACCCGGAACGCCATCGCGCAGGCCGACGGGCCGTGCACGCGCGCGAAGGCCTGGGCGAAGCTGTCGGGCTCCGCGTTGACGATGAAGTTGACGCCGCCCTGGCGATAGAGCGTCACGTCCTTCGAGCGGTGACGCGCCACGGCCGTAAAGCCCATCGATTCGAACAACCGGCCCAGCGCCTTGGGATCCGGTGCGGTGTATTCGACGAACTCGAAGCCGTCCGTACCCATGGGGTTATGCGTCGTCACGCCTTCCGGCGCGTCGATGACGTCGTACCGACTCGCAGCCATGTGCCCTCCGTTGCTGACGGCACAAAGGGGTTGTCCAGCTCGTGCCGTCGTTGCAGTCGTTCAGGACGCGTCTATAATAGTTTCAAATGAAACCAATGCAACCCGTTTCGGTTCCTCGCCCGTCGCCCTCGGCCGGTGACGCGCCGGAAGAAGGCGTGTCGTTCGCACTCGAGCGGTTCCTGCCGTATCGGCTGTCGGTGCTGACCAACACGATGAGCCGCGCCTTCGCGCGGATGTATGGCGAGAGGTTCGGCCTGAGCATCCCTGAATGGCGTGTAATGGCCGTGCTCGGACGCTTCGCGCCGCTGTCGGCGAACGAGGTCGCCGAACGAACGGCAATGGACAAGGTGCGGGTCAGCCGTGCGGTCGCGCGCCTCCTCCAGACGAATCTCATCGACCGCGCCACCGACGCGACCGACCGGCGACGCTCGGCACTACGCCTGTCGCGAACAGGGCGCCGGATGCACGATGCGATCGTACCGATGGCGCGCGAATTCGAAGCGGCGTTTCTGGAAGGGCTTACCCCGGCCGAGCGCGAGACGCTCGACCGCCTCGTGACGAAGCTGATGGATCAGGCGGTCAGGCTCTGTCACGAAGGCGAAGAAAGCAGCGGACCGGCACAGGCGGACGATTCTAGCCGGAGGCCGGCGCCGGCTGCCGCACCGGCCAGTTCGCGATCGCGATCCCCGCGACGATCCCCGCAAGGCCGGCCAGCATACGCCAAGTCAGCGGCTCCCCCAGAACGAAAGCGCCGAGCAGTGCCGCCGAGACCGGATTGAACGTGACGGTCACGGCGACGCGCGACGGTGCGATCCGCTCGAGCGCCCAGATCCACAAGTAGAACGACGCGGCACCGCCGAGCGTCGCAACGTAGATTGCCGCCCCCCATTCGGTGGCGCTGAGCGCGACGAGTCCGGAAAGATCGCCGCTGGCCACAAGCACGGCGAGCAGCACGACAGCCCCGACCGGCAGTTGTATCGCCACCATGCCGAGGGCCGCCATGTTCCGCAGATAGATCCCGGACAAAACGTTGTAGGTCGATCCCGCGAGTGCGGCGCCGAACATCATCGCGTCGCCCTTCCACACCTCCGGGCCGGTCGCGAGCGCGCCCTCGCCGAGCGCGAACGCAACCCCGCCGCAGGCGAGAGCCGCCCCCACGATCTTCGCCGCGGTCAACCGCTCCCGCCCGAGCAGCACCGCCATCCCCAGCGTCAGGATGGGCATCGTGGCAAAGATGAGCCCGCCGCGCGCCGACGGCACATACCGCAATGACGCCGTGAACAGCCACCCGAAAAGGGCGAACTGAAGAACGCCCAACCCCATGATCGGCACCAGGCCCGGTCCGATGATCCGAAAGCGCCGTCCCAATGTCGCGAACGCGATCGCGATCATTACGGCACTGGCACCGACGTACCGAAGCACGGAGAAGGCCAAGGGATCGGGCTGGCCATCACCCACGGCAAGTCGTGTCGCGACGATGGCGGAACCGCCAAGCACGGTCGCGAGGACGGAGGCAAACGTCGGCAGAAGCTGCGGGTGGTCTGACATGCGCACACTCTAGCGATGCCCGCACGCCCGCAAGCATCGTTAAGACCGCCGGAAAGGGTTGCTGCAAACGCAAGCCTTCTGCGAAACGGCGCCGGCGTCCGCACGAAGCCAGGTCATCGATGGTACTACTGCCCGCAAAGCAAAAGGCCCGGACGTCGCCGTCCGGGCCTGTCGCGGGTGACGGCAGCAGGCCGTCAGACGTAATAGCTCTTGAGCGGCGGGAAGCCGTTGAAGCCGACCGACGCGTAGGTCGTCGTGTAGGCGCCGGCGGCCAGGATCTGAACCTTGTCGCCGACCGCGAGGTCGACCGGCAGCTTGTAGCCGGCCTTCTCGTACAGCATGTCCATCTCGTCACAGGTCGGTCCAGCGATCACGACCGGGCCGACCGGCTTGCCGTCATGGGGCGTCTTGATCCGGTACTGGATCGCTTCGCCCATCGTCTCCGGCAGGCCGCCGAACTTGCCGATATCGAGATAGATCCAGCGCCGGTCGTCGTCCTCGCCCTTGGTCGAGATGAGGACGACCTCGGACTGAATCACGCCCGCGTCGCCGGCGATACCGCGGCCCGGCTCGATGATCATCTGCGGCAGGTTGTTGCCGAAGTGCTTCGTCATCGCATCCATGATCGCGCTTGCGTAGGCGTCGATGGCTGGAATGCGCTGCCGGTAGCGGGCCGGAAAACCGCCGCCCAGATTGATCAGCTTGAGCTCGATGCCTGCTTCGTTCAGCGCCGTGAACAGCATCTTGGTCTTGCCGACCGCGATGTCCCATTGCGACAGGTCGCGCTGCTGCGAGCCGACGTGGAACGACACGCCGTGCGGGTCGAGCCCCATGTCGCGGGCGCGGATCAGCAGGTCCTTGGCCATTTCGACCGAGCAGCCGAACTTGCGCGACAGCGGCCAGTCGGCCCCTTGGCCCGTCATGAAGATGCGGCAGAACACGCGCGCGCCCGGTGCGGCACGGGCCAGCTTCTCCAGTTCGGCCGCCGAATCGAACGCGTAGAGGTTGACGCCGGCCTCGAAGGCGCGGCGGATATGGTCCTCCTTCTTGATCGTGCTGCCGAACGACAGGCGATCGGCGCCGATGCCGAGCGCAAGGCAGTCCTCGATCTCGTAGATGGAGGCCGTGTCGAAGTTGGAGCCGAGCGTGTCGAGAACGCGCAGGATCTCAGGCGCCGGGTTTGCCTTCACGGCGTAAAAGATCTGCGCGAGCGGCAGCGCCTTTTTGAGGCGCTTGTAGTTGTGCGCGATGACGTCGAGATCGACGACAAGGCACGGGGTCGGCGGATTGTGCTCGGCAAGGAAGCGGGCGATCTTTGGGGTCATCTAAGTCAACAGTCCTTTCCGGCAAAAAAATCACCGGCCGGTCGCGCCTCGGGCGCTCAGGCCGACAACCAAACGCCGTGTCGCCCGCGTGGCCGCGGCGAGGCATTCGGGAAAGAACTGGATGTCGGGTATGGGGACGGCGACGCGCTCGCTGCGCCCCAGCTTGGATGCAACCATGGTCCGAACAACCAGGACTCCCAACCTCTTGCACTCACCGCCCACTCGGTCGGCACGAGGGAAGGACGCCTAACGTCGTTGCTTAAACCACCCCGGACAGATGAGCCCGGGAGCCAGAGGCACGTGCGGGTGCGTCAAGGTCCGTATATATAGCGATTCGCCTGAATGAAAAGTG
The DNA here is from genome assembly GCA_036381615.1 of Alphaproteobacteria bacterium. Classification (GTDB taxonomy): domain Bacteria; phylum Pseudomonadota; class Alphaproteobacteria; order CACIAM-22H2; family CACIAM-22H2; genus CALANV01. The sequence goes on along the minus strand of DASVCL010000021.1, from coordinate 44,743 downwards.
AAAATTGCGCCCGCGGGCCAATTTTTTGTGGACGCCGGCAGCGGTGGCGCGGATGCGCGGCACGGTTGCGCCCCGGGACGACCATGCTATAAGGGCCACGCCGACTCGGCACCAGCCGGCCAAATGGAAATCCCGTGGCGGAATCCCCCATTATCCTGATCCTGAACGGCCCGAACCTGAACATGCTCGGCGTCCGCCAGCCCGAGATCTACGGGCGCGAGACGCTCGGCGACATCGAGGCCGCCTGCCGCGAGCGCGCGGCGGAACTCGACGTCGCCGTCGACTTCCGCCAGACCAACTACGAAGGCCAGCTGGTCGAGTGGATTCACGAGGCCCGCGGCACGGCCGACGGGATCATCATCAACGCCGGCGCGCTATCCCACACCTCGATCGCGGTGCTCGACGCGCTCCTGCTTTGCGAGCTGCCGGTCATCGAGGTTCACCTTTCCAACATCTATGCCCGCGATTCCTTCCGCCATCATTCGCATATCAGCCCGGTCGCGCGCGGCGTGATCTGCGGGTTCGGTGGCCAAGGCTATCTCTATGCGCTCGATGCGCTTGCCCGCCAAATTGCCGAGACCAGGGACTGATGCCGAACAAGTTCTCCGTCGACCCGGATCTGATTCGCAAGCTCGCCGACATTCTTAACGAGACCGGTCTTGGCGAGATCGAATACGCCGAAGGCGAACGCCGCATCCGCGTTGCCCGCCCGGCCGCACCGATGGTGCAGGCCGTCGCCGCTGCGCCCAAGGGCCCGGCGCCCGCGGCGGAAGCCGTCGCCTCCCCCGAGGCACTGCCGGCGGGCACGATCACGGCACCGATGGTCGGCACGGCCTACGTCGCCCCCGAGCCGGGCGCGGCGCCGTTCGTCAAGGTCGGCGACCGCGTGAAGGAAGGCCAGACGCTGCTCATCATCGAAGCGATGAAGGTGATGAACCAGATCCGCAGTCCACGGAATGGAACCGTGACGCAGATCTTCGTCCGCGACGGCGCTCCGGTCGAGTATGGCGAACCGTTGATGGTGGTCGAGTAAGCCGGGGCAGCCGGCGCGCCCTATCCGTCAACGCGAACACAAACAGACTGAGGCGATGTTCGAGAAGGTCCTGATCGCCAATCGAGGCGAGATTGCGCTGCGGATTCACCGCGCCTGCCGCGAGCTGGGCATCTCCACCGTGGCCGTGCACTCGACCGCCGATGCCGATGCCATGCACGTACGTCTTGCCGACGAGAGCGTCTGCATCGGGCCGCCACCGGCGCGCGAGAGCTACCTGAACATTCCCGCAATCCTGTCAGCCGCCACGATCACCGGCGCCGAGGCCATTCATCCCGGCTACGGCTTCCTGTCGGAGAACGCCGACTTCGCGGCCATGGTCGAGGAGCACGGCATCACGTTCATCGGGCCCTCCCCCGACCACATCCGCATGATGGGCGACAAGATCGCGGCGAAGGCCGCGATGAAATCGCTCGGCATCCCCTGCGTACCGGGCTCCGACGGACCGGTGCCGGATGCGGAATCCGCGTTGAAGCTCGCCGAGGACATCGGTTACCCGGTGCTGATCAAGGCAGCCGGCGGCGGTGGCGGCAAGGGAATGAAAGTGGCGCACACGGCGAGCGAGCTGAAAGACGCGTTCAGGCTCGCCCGGAGCGAGGCGCAGGCCAATTTCGGCGACCCGACGGTCTATATCGAGAAGTACCTGAGCCATCCCCGCCACATCGAAATCCAGGTCCTCGCCGACTCCCACGGCAACGTCGTGCATCTGGGCGAGCGCGACTGCTCGCTGCAACGCTTCCACCAGAAGCTCGTCGAGGAAAGCCCGTCGCCCGCCCTCAATGACGAACAGCGCCGCGAGATCGGCGATATCGTGCGCAATGCTCTGCAGAAGCTCGGCTACCGCAACGCCGGCACGCTGGAGTTTCTCTACGAAGACGGACGCTTCTACTTCATCGAAATGAACACGCGGCTGCAGGTCGAGCACCCGGTGACGGAAATGATCACCGGTCTGGACCTCGTCCGCGAACAGATCCGTATCGCCGCCGGCGGCCCGTTGCCGTTCCGGCAGGAGGACGTGAAGTTCCTCGGCCATGCGATCGAGTGCCGCGTCACCGCCGAGGATCCGGAGTCGTTCCGTCCCTCGCCCGGCCGGATCACCGACTACCATCCGCCCGGCGGCCTCGGCGTGCGCGTCGATTCGGCGCTCTATTCCGGCTACCGCGTGCCGCCGCATTACGACAGCATGGTGGCAAAGCTGATCGTCCACGGGACGAGCCGCAACGAGGCCCTGATGCGGCTGCGTCGGGCGCTCGATGAATATGTCATCGGCGGCATCGAGACCACGCTGCCGCTTCACCGTCGGATCGTCCAGGCGCCGGACTTCATCGACGGCAGCTACGATATTCACTGGCTCGAGAAATTCGTCGGTCTCAAGAAGGGTTGACCGGTATCCGAACCGGATGGGTCAACCTTCGGCTGTGGCCGGCGCGCCGACGGGGTACGCGGGGCTGTGAGGCGGATCTGCCCGATCCGCTACCCCCCAGACCGGCGCCGCTGCGTTAATATAGCGCCACGCGATGACGGAACTGACCCCCGACCTTCTGCTCCGCGCCTATACGATCGGCCTTTTCCCGATGGCCGAGACAGCCGACGACCCGGAGCTGTTCTGGGTGGATCCGGAGCGCCGGGGTGTCTTGCCCCTCGACACATTCCATGTGCCGAGAAGCCTCCGCAAGGTCATTCGCCGCGGCGTGTTCGAAGTCCATGTCGACAGGGACTTCCGCGGGGTGCTCGACGGCTGTGCCGAGCTCACCCCCAAGCGCCGCGCGACCTGGATCAACAGCGAGATCGTCCGTCTCTATTCCGAGCTGCACCGTCGTGGCTTCGCCCATAGCGTCGAATGCTGGCACGAGGGCCAGCTCGTCGGCGGCCTCTACGGCGTGGCGCTCGGGGGCGCCTTTTTCGGCGAAAGCATGTTCAGCCGCCGAACCGACGCGAGCAAGGTCGCCCTGGTGCACCTCGTGGTTCGACTGCGGCGCGGCGGCTTTACGCTGCTGGACACCCAGTTCGTCACGCCGCATCTCGCGCGTTTCGGGGCGATCGAAATCTCACGTGCGAGCTACCGCCGGCAGCTCGCGCGCGCGCTCGAGATCCAGGCGCGCTTCTACCGCGAGCTCGACGAGCGGGGCCGCGACATTCTCCGTGAACTGATCGGCACGACCGACGCCGCCTAGATCAGCGTCGCGGCGCGCGTCGGCCGCCCCGGTCGGCCGGTCCGGGGCTCGGCTTCGGGCTTTCCGCCGCGCCGGCGGCCGGCTCCTCCTGGCCGGCCTTGCAGTCGACCACCCACACGTCGTAGACCGCGTGCTCGAGGGCCGACACGGCCGGCGAGGACGCGAACATCCAGCCGACGAAGAGCGTGCGCGGCGTTTCACCGGGCTTGATCTCGCGCACTTCCAGGAAAGCGGCACTTTCGGGTGTCTCTTCCGGCGGGCGCTTGCGACAGGTGCGGACCATGATGTCGAGCGTGCCGAAACGGACCGTCTGTTCGACCGGGGCCTCCAACGTTCGAACCCGGCCGGTCACCTTGTCCAGCGTCTGCAGGACGGCGATCGGGTAGGCCGGCGGACCGGCGGCTGCCGGCACCTGGGCATGCGCGACGACCGGAACGAGCGCCACGGCGGCGGCTAGCAAGCGCATCATGGCCGTCCCTATAGCCCTGGATTGTGGCGCTCCCATGTCGACGTACCGGGTGGCGCCCCCGGAATTCAACGGGTCAGACCCGGCGTGCCGGAGCCGGAGCCACTGCCGCCCTGCCCCCCACCTTGACCCGGCCCTTCGGCCCCGCCGAAGATGAATTTTCCCAGCATTTGAACGAGGTTGATCGGCGGCTGCGTGAAGCGGATCTCGCCCCCCGCCGGGATGAACTTCTCGTCCGCCCCCGGAACCAGGGCGATGAAGTTGCCACCGAGAAGCCCCTCGCTCGCCACCTGGGCAACCGTGTCGGTCGGCAGTTTCACGTTGGCGTCGATGCTCATGCGTACGACCGCCAGATAGGTCTCGGGTTCAAGCCGCTGCTCGGTCACCGTTCCGACCTTGATGCCTGAAAGCCGCACGTCGCTGCCGACCGCCAGGCCGTCCACGCGCTCGAACTTTGCGGTAAGCTCATAGCCGCGCACGGGTCGCACGTTCGTCGACGAATACGCGAAGATCAGGAACAGGGCGGCCACGACCAGCACGACCGCCCCCATCAGGGTCTCGATCAGGTTTCTGCGCATGCCCCCTCCGTGACCGTCCCCCGACCGCCAGCGACAGACCCGCTCAATTGGGCACCCAGGGCTCGTAGTCGCCGGTCGCGCGCGGGCGGCGGCCGCCCTTGTAGTCGTGCCCCGGTGGACGGTACGCCTCGAGCGTGCCGGTCAGGTTCGGCAGGTGCTCCTTCTGCCACGGTCGCTTCGGCAGCCCCCCTGGTGGCGGCGCCTCCTTGACGATGTGATGCAGCCAGGCGTGCCACTCGGGCGGTACCTTCGACGCCTCGGGTGTTCCGCTGTAGATCACCCAGCGCTTCTCGCGTCGGCCGTCGCACCGCCGCGCACCGCGCTTGTCGCGATAGTAGCGGTTGCCGAACGCATCAGTCCCGACGTGCTCGCCGCACAGCCACGTGTAGAGTCTGGTACCAAGGGGTGTCGTCATTTCGGGTATCAGGGATTTTTGAGGCGCGCGGGACTATTGCATGCCCCGCCGCGTCCGTCCAGATTTCGCCCGGGCCGGCCGTCGCCGTGCCGCCCGTTGGAAAAGATGGTCCGATGCCCGATTTTTGGCGCGTCTCCGGTTATCACCTGCTCGAGCCTTCGGCCGATGGCCGGCTTACGGTCACGAACGCGTTTCTGCGTGCCTATCTGATGCGGCCCGAGATCCGCCCTGTGGCCGAGTCATGCACGGCGGAGCGCCGCCTGCATGCTGCGCTGCTCGACGACCCGCGCCGTACGGTCGCGGCGTCCGAACTCGACGCGCTGGCCGACCCCGATGCGCGCGAGAACTATCAGGTGCTGCTGAACTTCCGCGACAGGCTGATCGCGGCCGGAACGATCGAGGACTGCTATCTGGGCCTCTTCACGAATCCGCCTGACACGCCGGTGCCGCCGCTCTTCATCGACCAGCTCGCCCACGTGATCGTGCGCCATATCCTCGGCGCGTCTGCGGACCCGTTCCGTGCCCGGGCCGGCGAGCTGTTCTTCCGCACGCAGAAGGCGGCGCTCAGCGACGGGGCCGTGATGCTGGCCGACGAAGAGGTCGTCGAGATGTATGCCGCCACCGGCGGCATGGGCGCGCTGGGCCGGCTTCTCGTCGAGGCGAACATGCCGACGCGCAAGGTCGAGCTCGATGTCCTGAACGAGGAAAATCAAGACGCGTATTGGCACCGGGACGAGCGCCACGACATGGTGCTCGACGTCACCTTCGGCCGCCCCGGACTCGACGCGCTCGCCCGCAACCTCGAGGCATGGGTTGCGCACTTCCTCGGCGTGAGCGTGTCGGTCCAGCCGGTCGCCCGCATCCGTGATGATCGCTGGGTCTGGCACGTCGGTCTGGACGCCGAGGCCACGCGTATCATGAACGACCTGTACAACGGGGTCGAGGTCGACGAGGCGCGGATGGCCCAGGTGCTTGCCCTGTTCCGGTTGGAGTTCGCCGACCCCCTGGTCATGCGGCCGGATATCGCCGGACGCCCGGTTTACTTGGGGATGGCGCAGGACGGAACCGGCCGGCTCAGGCTTAAGCCTCAGAACCTGCTCGTTAATCTGCCGCTCGCCCCGCGCGCTTGAAATAAAATTTCCGTTGGTTATTGCGCCGCAACATTTAGTGTCTGAGTCGGCATGGCGAGGACAACCTATTGATTTCGCAATATGGTTAGTGGCTCAGTAGTGGTAAGCCACAAAATCTTGAAAAAGCACCTTCGCCTCATACGGCAACGCTTTGATTTCCCTATCTATTGTGTGGCAGTGGAACGAACGCCACAAAATCCAGTTGCTCATTGGGAATCGATGAGTTCAAGATGTTGTAACGAGCCGCGCACGTCGCCACCGGATTTAGTTTGATCGATTAGGCGACAACACCTCCGGACAGGCGACGGAGCGAGGCCGGGCGGATCATCACCCCAAGGGGTGAGACCGCTGACAAGCAACGTCGAAGCCGGGAGTATGTCGTATGCGGATCGAAAGGCGTTTCACACGGGCGGGTGAAGACGCGTATCTGGGAATCGAGTTCACAACCACGAACAGCGAGATCCGTAATCCGGACGGATCCGTCGTCTTTCAGGCCAAGAACATCGAAGTGCCGAAGGACTGGTCGCAGGTCGCCTGCGACGTGCTGGCCCAGAAATATTTCCGCAAGCGGGGCGTGCCGGCCCGGCTGAAGGCGGTCGAGGAGAACGATGTGCCCTCCTTCCTGTGGCGCAAGGTCGCCGACGACGCGGCGCTGGCCGCGCTGCCGGAGACGGCGCGCTATACGGGCGAGACGTCGGCGAAACAGGTGTTCGATCGCCTTGCCGGCACATGGGCCTACTGGGGCTGGAAGGGCGGCTACTTCGACAGCGAGGAGGACGCCCGCGCCTACTACGACGAGATGCGCTACATGCTGGCGAAGCAGCTCGCCGCGCCGAACTCGCCGCAGTGGTTCAACACCGGCCTGCACTGGGCGTACGGCATCGACGGTCCCAGCCAGGGTCACTGGTACGTCGACTTCAAGACCGGCCAGCTCTGCGCCTCCGCGTCGGCCTACGAGCATCCGCAGCCGCACGCCTGCTTCATCCAGTCGGTCGAGGACGACCTCGTGAACGAAGGCGGCATCATGGACCTGTGGGTCCGTGAGGCGCGCCTGTTCAAGTACGGCTCGGGCACGGGGTCCAACTTCTCCAAGCTCCGCGGCGAGGGCGAGAAACTGTCGGGCGGCGGCAAGTCGTCCGGCCTCATGAGCTTCCTCAAGATCGGCGACCGTGCCGCCGGCGCGATCAAGTCGGGGGGCACCACCCGCCGCGCGGCGAAGATGGTCGTCGTCGACATCGATCATCCGGACATCGAGCAGTTCATCGACTGGAAGGTGGTCGAGGAACAGAAGGTGGCGGCGCTCGTCACCGGCTCGAAGCTCGCCAACAAGCACCTCAACGCGATCATGCAGGCCTGCGACCGCGATGCGGGCGACGCCGGGTTCGATCCGAAGCAGAACAAGGCGCTCAAAGCGGCCATTTCGGCTGCGCGCAAGGCGATGATCCCCGAGAATTACATTCAGCGGGTGATCCAGTTCGCCAAGCAGGGTTACACGTCGATCGAGTTCCCCGTCTACAACACCGACTGGGACTCCGAAGCCTATCTCACCGTCTCGGGCCAGAACTCGAACAATTCGGTGCGCGTGACGAACGCGTTCCTCGAGGCCGTCATCAACGACGGCGACTGGCATCTGACGAGTCGGGTCGACGGCAAGGTGAAGAAGACGGTAAAGGCGCGCGATCTGTGGGAGCGCATCGGCGCCGCGGCCTGGGCCTGCGCCGATCCGGGCATCCAGTTCGATACGACCGTCAACGAGTGGCACACCTGCCCGGCGAGCGGACGCATCAACGCGTCCAACCCGTGCTCAGAGTACATGTTCCTCGACGACACGGCGTGCAATCTCGCTTCGATCAATCTCCTCGCCTTCCGGCGCGAGGACGGCACCTTCGATGTGCCGGCGTTCGAGCACGCATGCCGCCTGTGGACCATCACGCTCGAGATCTCGGTGCTGATGGCGCAGTTCCCGTCGCGGCAGATCGCGCGGCTCTCCTACGAGTTCCGTACGCTCGGCCTCGGCTTCGCCAACATCGGCGGCCTCCTGATGGCGATGGGCCTGCCTTATGACAGCAGGCAGGGTCGCGCCATCTGCGGCGCCATCTCGGCGATCATGACCGGCGTCGCCTATGCGACGTCGGCGGAGATGGCGCAGGAGCTCGGCCCCTTCCCCGGTTTCGCCAAGAACCGGGATCACATGCTGCGCGTCATCCGCAACCACCGCCGTGCGGCTTATGGTGAGCGGACCGGCTATGAAGGACTGTCGATCCTGCCGGTTGCGCTCGAGGCGATGGACTGCCCCGATCAGCGTCTGATCGAAGGGGCGCGGCGCGCCTGGGACCGCGCGCTCGAGCTGGGCGAGCGGTATGGCTACCGCAATGCCCAGGCGACGGTGATCGCGCCGACCGGCACGATCGGCCTCGTCATGGATTGCGACACCACCGGCATCGAACCCGACTTCGCGCTGGTCAAGTTCAAGAAGCTCGCGGGCGGCGGCTATTTCAAGATCATCAACCGCGTCGTCCCGCAGGCCCTCAGGACGCTCGGCTACACCGAGTCGGAGATCAACGACATCGTCGCCTATGCCGTAGGCCGCGGTACGCTGCAGGGCGCGCCGGTCATCAACCACGACTCGCTGCGGGCCAAGGGCTTCACCGAGGCCCAGCTGCAGGCACTCGAGAACGCGCTCAAGTCGGCCTTCGACATCAAGTTCGCGTTCAACAAGTGGACGCTTGGCGAGGAGTTCTGCTCGCACGTGCTCGGCTTCAGCAAGGAGCAGCTCGACGACGTCACCTTCGACATGCTCGGGGCGCTCGGCTTCTCCAAGGCGGAGATCGAGGCGGCGAATACCTATTGCTGCGGCGCTATGACGCTCGAAGGAGCCCCGCACCTCAAGGCGGAGCATCTGCCGGTGTTCGACTGCGCCAATCCATGCGGCCGCAACGGCAAGCGCTTCCTGTCGGTGGAGAGTCATATCCGCATGATGGCGGCCGCGCAGCCGTTCATCTCGGGCGCGATCTCCAAGACCATCAATATGCCGAACGGCGCCACGGTCGATGAGTGCAAGGAAGCGTACATGCTCTCCTGGCGCCTTGGCCTGAAGGCGAACGCGCTGTACCGCGACGGCTCCAAGCTGTCGCAGCCGCTCGCCGCCATGGTCGACGACGAGGATCCGGCGGAACTCGCCGAAGAGATCGCGTCGCAGCCCACGGCCGCCAAGGCCGAGCGGATCGTGGAGAAGGTCATCGAGCGGGTGATGGTGACGGAGCGTCAGCGGCTTCCCAACCGCCGCAAGGGTTACACCCAGAAGGCCATTGTCGGCGGCCACAAGGTGTACCTGCGCACCGGCGAGTACGAGGACGGCCGCCTCGGCGAGCTGTTCATCGACATGCACAAGGAAGGGGCTGCCTTCCGCTCGCTGATGAACAACTTCGCGATCGCCGTGTCGATCGGCCTCCAGTACGGCGTTCCGCTCGAGGAGTTCGTCGAGGCCTTCACCTTCACCCGCTTCGAGCCGAACGGGCCGGTCCAGGGCAACGACACGATCAAGAACGCGACGTCGATCCTCGACTACATCTTCCGTGAGCTGGCCGTGTCGTATCTCGGCCGCGACGACCTGGCCCACGTGCACCAGGACGACCTGGAGCCTGACAGCATGGGCAAGGGCGAGAACGATTCGACTCTGCCGGCGGCCGGCACGGCGGCGGCGAATGCGGCGCTCGACGCGATGAAGAAGGTCGCCTCGAGGGGCTTCGTGCGGGGCCGGCTCCATGTCGTGCCCGGCGGTCGTATCGAGCAGCGTTCGACCGCCCTCGCCGCCCCGTCGGCCGCCAAGGCGATCGCCGAAGGCGACGTCGCACTTGCCGAACCGATGATGGACGACACCGAGGAAGAGCGCGAGCCGATCGGTTTCGCCATCGAGGCGGTGTCGGCTGCCGACCGCGCCGAAGCCGCACCCGTCCGCGGCTCGGCCGTCAGCACATACCAGCAGGCGCGCATGATGGGCTACACGGGCGATGCCTGCGGCGAATGCGGATCGATGAAGGTCGTCCGCAACGGCACCTGCACCAAGTGCCTGGACTGCGGTTCGACGAGCGGGTGCTCCTGAGTACTCCCCTCCTCCGACGACGCCCGGCTTCGCGTCAGCGAAGCTAAACTTGGCGGGGAGCACGGAAACGTGCTCCCCGCAATTTCATTCCGGCCCTGCATCGGGAGGTACTGCCGCCGTGCGCACGGGCTTCCCCCGCGCGCCCGATGCGACGGCAGCGAACGAAGCGCGGGATCGAACCCGACTTGGCCATATTTCTGTCAACCTTGCTGCCGATGTTCTGCCGCTCTCGAGGGGGAACATCGTGATGCGCCGTGTCCTGCTGTCTGCCGCCCTGATCCTCTTGCTCGCCGCATGCTCCAGCATGCGCGAGTCCGAGCCCGGACGTACGGCAAGCGAGCAACTGCTGTTCTCCGTCGCCGCGGACCGCGTAGCCGAACGGCTGGCGCTGAACATTCCCGCCGGTACGAAGGTCTTCGTCGATCCGAGCTATGTCGAGGGCACGGACAGCAAATATCTGCTGAGCGCCATCCGCGATCGCATCCTGCGGCAAGGCGGTGCGCTCGTCGACGATAAGGCCGGTGCCGACCTCGTCGTCGAGCCGCGGGTTGGCGCCATTTCGATAGACCGCAACAGGACCTTGTTCGGCATCCCCGATTTCGGCCTGCCGATTCCGCTCGCCGGCCAACTGCGCATCCCGGAGATGGCCTTCTTCAAGCGCGACACGCAGCAGGGCGTCATCAAGGTCGCCGCCACGGGCTATGATCCCAAGACTGGCAAGTTGATCGAGTCGCTCGATCCGGTCTACGGCTTCTCCCACAGGACGGAATGGGCCGCCTTCCTGTTTTTCTCCTGGAGCACCAACGACCTGATGCCGGAGGCACAGAAGTCGGAGTGGATCGGCGGCTGAAGAGCTCTGCCGGGGCTCTTCCTCCACGGTGTAGGTGATCGTCAACCTGGTCACGCATTCCTGCCGTTGCAGGCGCAGGAGGATGTGTGAGCGCATGACCCGGATGCGGTCGCGGCAACCGGACTTGCCTTCCCTTGCGGCCGGGCGGTCGGCTTGCTCATGGCCGCCAGCAGTGGCGGCGGCATTCTGCTGATGCCCCCGATGCAGGCGCGGTTCCGCGACGTGCATGCGGCCGCCGCACATATTTCGATCACTTGGGATGTCCAGGTCACGCTCTGCGGCCGGAACGCGCTGCGCATTGCCGTCGAAGGCCTTGTTATTTGACCGGCAGGTACCGGAAAGTGCGATTGCCGGGAAAGATGAAGGAGCGACCATGGCCGACTTCGAGATGCTGACGTCGGAATTTCGCAACCTCATCCTGCCGAATGGCTGGGTCGAGCGGCTCCACACCGGCATGCGATGGGCTGAGGGCCCCGTCTGGTTCGGCGACGGCGGCTATGTCGTCTGGAGCGACGTTCCCAACAACCGGATGCTGCAGTGGGTGGACGGACTCGGTGTGCGGACGTTCCGCCAGCCATCCAGTTACGCGAACGGCAATACGCGCGACCGGGACGGTCGGCTCATCACCTGCGAGCACGGCACACGCCGCGTGACCAGAACCGAGATCGACGGCCGGATCACGGTTCTGGCGGACAGATATAAGGGCAAGCGCCTCAATTCCCCCAACGATGTCGTCGTCAAATCAGACGGCAGCATCTGGTTCACGGACCCGCCCTACGGGATCATGAGCGACTATGAGGGGCACAAGGCGGACATGGAGCTCGACGGTTGCTACGTGTTCCGGCTGGACGCCCGGACCGGCGATCTGACCGTCGTCGCCGACGACTTCGTGCGACCGAACGGGATCGCCTTCTCGCCCGACGAGCGGCGCCTCTACGTGTCGGATACGAGCATCTCTCACGACCCGAACGGTAATCGTCATATACGGGTGTTCGATGTCGACGAGAAGGGACGGCTGTCGCACAGCCGCGTCTTCGCCGTGGTGACGCCCGGATCCTCGGATGGATTCCGGCTGGACACCGCCGGCAACGTCTGGACCAGTGCCGGCGACGGCGTGCATTGCTACGCGCCGGACGGCACGCTGCTCGGCAAGATCCGCATCCCGGAAACCGTGTCGAACCTCTGCTTCGGCGGTCCGAAGCGCAACAGGCTGTTCATCACCGCGACGACTTCTCTTTATTCCGTTTACGTCGGCGTGAACGGTGCCGGACATGCATGAGCAACCCTGACCGCGGCGTTGCGGCACCTCGTCCTCACCGCGCGAGTTCCGCACGGCACGAAAGACGGGCCGCTCGCCCTTTTTTTGAGGCCGGTACCACGCCGTCGATGCCGCTACGCCATGCCGGCCTGGCGATCGGTTCCGATTTCAGGCGAATTGATCTCTTCCGACCGCCACCGCTGTTCGCCTTGCGGCGCGTAAGCAGCCGGTATTGAGGACGCAGGCAAGGTCGAACCTTTGCCTTCTCATCCGCCTTGGCTGGTCGAAATCGAGGTACGCACCCCTCGACTCCGACGGTCCGTGTTGATTGGCCGGACGCGCCGCCGTAGCGTTGTGGAGGAGATCCGTGCGAACCTCACCGTTTATGTGAGGTCGGGACACCTGATCCGATGAAGCGCCTCACGCCCTGGATCGTCGCTCTCCTTGCGATCGCTGCATGCGCGCAAGATCAGGCGACTTCGAGGCCCCTCGGCCAAGCCCAACAGCTTTGTGCAAGCTGGGGATACGATCCCAACGACCCGACGTGTCTGCGAACGTTCCGGCGCGATCTTCCGTAACGCGCACACGAAGGAGAGATCGCGCGTCGGTCGGCTAATCGTCGGCATGCCGCAGGGGTCATGCCGTATCGCGATGAATCGGGCTTTATGCCCCAAGGCTTGGGCCGCAAGGATGGGCCGCGTTCGACCCGTGGCTGGGATGAATGCGTCGACCCGCTCACTCTCTCCAGCGGACGGCACCCTGCATTGGGTTGATTTCACCTATTGCGGTGGCCGGATCCAGTCGACGAGGAGCGCGCCCAGGAAACCCGAGGCACCGCCCAGCACCGACGCGAAGACGGCATCGAAGTCAGGCGGAAGCCAGCTCGGCAGCAGTGCCGGCGTTTCGACGTCCGATCCCAGAAGAAGGCGCGCCGTCGTCGCCGCCACGCAGCCGATCACGCCGGCCCAGCAGTTCACGTTGCTCCAGTCCCACCACGTCTTGCGCGCCATGACATCGCTCCCGAATTGGCGCGAGGGTGTCATCCCTTGGTTAATACGGGATTAACCGTGACCGCGGTCGAGCGACGGAAACGATCGGCAGTCGTTGGCCGGAGGTTGGCGGCATGAAGCCCGACCTGTTCCACTAGCGTGCCGTTGAGCGGAAGCGGGATAGAGGCGAGCGAAAGCGAGATCGTGCCGTCGGCGATCACGTTGGACGCCGCGGCCGTCGCAGGCCCCCGGCCGGGCGGAATGGCACACGGATCATCGTGTTCCGCGTGTCGCGCCGTACTCTAACGGCCCGGTATGGGTACACGCCCCTGGCCCAGCGCGCGCAGTTGTTCGAGGCCTGCAAGAAAACTTTGAAGATCGACTCCGTTGAGGACCAGCCGGCGATAGCCGGCCGGCACCTCGAACAGCGCCGGGTCCTGGCGCCCGGGCCGAACGTCCCGGAAGCTCACGTTCACGGCGCCACGGCGGCCCTCATGCTCGCCGGTGCCGACGACTTTCATCACGATCCCTTCCGCCGTCGTCCAGACGAACCCTTCGAACTGCGGCCCACTTGCGCCGGGTTCGCGCTCGACCCGAACCTTCGTCGTCCGTCGTCCGTCGATCGTTTCCTGGCCAACGGGCGTCTGCTTCAGACCGCTGCCGGTCAGCAGTCCGACGGGAAGGCCGAAGCTCTCGAGCCCCATTTCGATGGCGAGCCGCTGGTCGGGAAGAAGCAACCACGCAAGCTTGCGGTCGAGCCGCGCAATGGCGATCTGCTGTCGGCCGCCCTCGAACATTTCGTGCCGCAGGGCATTCGGCGTTCGCCACAGTCTGCCCTCGCGGACGTTGGCGCCGCTCCCGATCACACTGGTCGCCGCATACTCGGTCTTGAGATCGAGGACGTTGACGGCCCAGGCCGGAGCGAGGCCGGCGAGCACAAACGCGATCACCCAGAGCCAACGCGACATGCGCATTGAGAATATTCCTCCTTCGGCCGGTGACAATTTTCCGCGCCGGCAAGGCAACATTGTGGCGGTCGCCTGTCCCCATGCCCCCGCCCTGGATCGGCATGCGGCTGCCGGGCTATGCTCCCCATCCCGCAAGAACCATCAGGGATCGAAACGATGTCGGGGAAGATCGAAGCGCGCCTCAAGGAACTCGGAATCAGCCTGCCCGCCGCCACCACGCCGGCGGCCAACTATGTCCCAACCGTGCGCACGGGCAATCTTGTCTTCGTGGCGGGACAGGTCACGCTCAAGGACGGCAAGCTCGAATACGTCGGCAAGCTTGGCCGCGAGTATGGCGTCGAGGACGGCCAAAAGGCCGCGCGCCTGTGCGCGCTTAATGTACTTGCGCACCTGAAGAACGCCTGCGACGGCGATCTCGACCGCGTGCGCCGTTGCGTGCGTGTCGGGGGCTTCGTCAACGCGGTGCCGGAATTCGGCGACCATCCCAAGGTCATCAACGGCGCCTCGGACCTCTTCGTCGAGGTGTTCGGCGAAGCCGGCAAGCACGCGCGCGCGGCCGTGGGGGTCGGGTCCCTGCCCTTCGGTGTCGCCGTCGAAGTGGAGGCGGTGTTCGAGGTTGCCTGACGGCGATGCGCGGATCCGCCGCGTTGGTCCTGCTTTTGATCGGCCTCGCCGTCGCGCCCGCGTGGGCGGGCGAGGCCGACGTCGTCGCCGTGGAGGTCGACCATCGCATGGACGGCCGCTTCGACTTCCATGTGACCATACGCAGCAACGATCGCGACCGGGATTCGTTTGCCGATGCGTTCGAGATCCTGACGCCGGACGGCCGCGTTCTCGGCCGACGCGAGCTTCTCCATCCGCATGCAAACGAGCAGCCGTTCACGCGCGAGCTCCTTGGCCTCGCGGTCCCGCCCGGAATCGAGCAGGTCGTCGTGCGGGCGCACCACAGGCGGCATGGTTACGACGGCACGACCGTGACCGTGCGCCTGCCGCGCTAGGCGCGCGGGTGCCGCACCTCCCCGTGCAGCCCCCGGCACACCACATGA
This sequence comes from Alphaproteobacteria bacterium, assembly GCA_036381615.1. GTDB lineage: Bacteria > Pseudomonadota > Alphaproteobacteria > CACIAM-22H2 > CACIAM-22H2 > CALANV01. The sequence continues at coordinate 29,716 of DASVCL010000021.1, read as the reverse complement.
CGACACGAAGTTTGCGACGGACCGGAGCGTGACGATGCCCGACGGCGGCGATGCCATCAGCGTGAAACTGGTCGAACGGATCACGGAAATCGACCCGGCCGCATGGGACGCGTGCGCCGGGACCGACAATCCGTTCGTCACGCATGCCTTTCTGCACGCGCTCGAGGCGAGCGGCTCGGCAACGGCCGAGACCGGCTGGCTGCCGCAGCACGTCGTCGCCGAAGACGCGAACGGCCACATCGTCGGCGTCGTGCCGATGTATCTCAAGAGCCACTCCTACGGCGAATACGTGTTCGACCATGGCTGGGCCGATGCGTATCGACGCGCTGGTGGGCGCTATTACCCGAAGCTCCAGGTCGCCGTGCCCTTCACGCCCGTGACCGGGCCGCGCGTTCTCGTACGTCCCCATCACGCCCGCGAGGCGATTCGCGATGCCCTCGTCGGCGCGCTCGCCCGGATCGCCGAGCGCCGGCGCGTTTCCTCCCTCCATGTCACGTTCTGCACGGCCGAGGAAAAATCGGCTTTCGAATCGGCCGGCTTCCTGATCCGGACCGGCATGCAGTACCACTGGGAGAATCGGGGCTATGCGACATTCGATGATTTCCTCGCCGCCCTAAGCCACGACAAGCGTAAATCGATCCGCAGAGAGCGGCGCGAGGTCGCTGCCCAGGGTTTCGAGATCCTCGCCCTCACGGGCCCCGAAATACGGCCGGAACACTGGGATGCGTATCACGATCTGTACGTCACCATCTTCGACCGCAAATGGGGCGCGCCCTATCTGACGCGCGACTTCTTCCACCGTCTCGGCGCCGTGATGGCGCATCGCGTGCTGCTGGTCATGGTGCGCCGGCAAGGTCGCTGGGTCGCCGGCGCGCTCAACCTGATCGGCACGGATACGCTCTATGGGCGGAACTGGGGCGCGCGCGGCGAATTTCGCTTCCTTCACTTCGAGGCCTGCTATTACCGCGCGATCGAGTTTGCCATTGGCCGTGGCCTGCGGCGCGTCGAGGCCGGCGCCCAAGGAGAGCACAAGCTCCAACGCGGCTATCTGCCGGTGCCGACCTACAGCGCGCACTGGATCCGTGACGCGGCGTTCCGCGACGCCGTTGCGAATTTCCTTACACACGAAACCGAACTGATCCGGCAGGAGATGGCGGCACTCGCGGCACACAGCCCGTTCAAGCAGGATCACACGCGCGGGTGCTGAGCGCACCGATTAGGCCAGGGTGGGTCCGCTCGGGCGAAAAGACGAAAAGAAAACGCGTCAACGTGCGCTCGACCAGCGGGTGAGCACGGCTGCGGCATCGACTCGGACCGGCGGGCGGCGGCTGGATGGCGGCGCGCCGTCGACATGGGCGGGAAACAGCGCTTCGACGGCGGCATCCGGGCCATCGCGGCGCGCGACCATCCCGCGTGCCGCGACCTGCGCATGATCGGGAACCTCGCGCGGTTCGATGACGACGCCGAAGCAGCAGTCGACGGCGCCGAGGATTGCCTCCCATTGGGCCGCAGGCTTCGTCGAAAACAGTGCCGCGACGGCGGCGGTAAGCGCCGTCTGCGGCATCGGCTCCCACTGCCGCGCGATCCAGTCCGGGCGGCCGACCGCTTCGCAGAAATTGCGCCAGAATTTCTCCTCGATCGCGGCGAGCGTGACGAAGCGGCCATCCGCTGCCTGATAGATCTGATAGCAGGCGGCACCGCCATTGAGCAGATTTGCCGCGCGCGCAGGCTCGAACCCCGGACGCAAGGCGGCGGTGAGATTGAGGCTCTGCCACGCGAGCACCGTCTCGGCGAGGCTGAGGTCGAGATAGGCCCCCTTCCCCGTTCGCCCGCGCCCGATCAGCGCCGCGCAGACCGTCAACGCCGTCTGCACGCCGCTGGCGAAGTCGGCCGTCGGCGGTGCCGCCATGACCGGCTGCGACGCAACGCCGGACGCCGCCAATCCGCCCGCGAGCGCCATGTAGTTGAGATCATGTCCCGTGCGCAGGCGCCACGGACCGGTTTGGCCATAGCCCGACAGCGCCGCGTGGACGAGCCGCGGATTGATCTCGTTCAGGCGCGACCGCCCGAACCCGAGCCGCTCCATCACGCCCGGCCGATAGGATTCGATCAGCACGTCGGCGGCGCTCAGCAGGCGGGTGAACGCCGCGCGTCCATCGTCTGTCTTCAGATCGAGTTCGATGACCGTCTTGCCGCCATTCATCAACTTCCAGAACGGCGAAATGTCGTCGCGGTCGCGCGGGCCCAGGCGGCGCATCGGGTCGCCGCCCGGTGGTTCCACCTTCACGACGTCGGCGCCGAGGTCGGCGAGCATCAGGCCCGCATATGGGCCCGGTATGTACTGCGACAGGTCGAGGACGCGGATGCCGGCAAGGAACGGAAACGACATGGACCGACAATCGACGTCGGAACGGGGCGGGTCAAGGACCAAACCATGCCAATGGCTCAATGGCCCGGTGTTGCGCGCCCAATCCGGGCGGCCTCGCGCCGGTATCCGACGACCCGCTTGAGGTCAGGGAAACGGAGAGCGGCCGCCGAACCCCTACGCTGCGCACGTTCTACGAACTGGGTGGCGGCCCCGGCCGGGCGTTCGTCCGGGTGCGGCTTACCTTCGGACGGCGCCGTGCGGCGGCGATCGTCAGGCCACATCTGCGGCGGCGCGTGGCGTGCTTGCGCGTTCGTCCAGCACACGCATCTTGGCCCCGCAATCCGGACACGTTCCGGGCGCCGGTGCCGTGATGATCCGCGTGATGCCGCAGTCCCGGCAGCCGGCCAATGCCGGCATCAACGTTCTGCCGAGGAAGCCGGCATCACTCGCTTCGGCCAACGCCGAACTTATCCGCTGGGCCAGGTCGAACATGGGCTGCCTCCCTTTCACATCCGCGGTGGTGGCCAAAAGCCCGCCACGGCCGCTTACGGCCGGCGCGGATCGCTCATTTCATCGACGTTCACGTCGATGCCGGCGCGCTGCCATGTGCTGACGGCGGCCGGGCCACCGGCCCCGCCCATGTCCTGCCTTCCGACGTGACTGCCTTATTCGACCAGCGCCGGGACCTTCGGTTCGGGCCGCGTGGCCGGCGGCGTCGGATAGTCGAAGCCGAGCTTGCCGCCCTCGACCTTGACCCGCACGTGCCCGCCCTTCGACAGGCGGCCGAACAGGAGTTCCTCCGCCAGCGGCTTCTTGATGTTCTCCTGGATGACGCGCCCCAGCGGGCGGGCGCCATAGAGTTCGTCGTAGCCCTTCTCGGCGAGCCACGTCCGCGCCTCGTCGGTCACGGTGATCGTTACGTCACGCTCGGAGAGCTGCTGCTCTAGCTGCAGGATGAACTTGTCGACGACCCGGCTGATCACTTCGGGCGACAGGCGCGAGAACGCGATTATCGCATCCAGGCGGTTGCGGAACTCCGGCGTGAACAGGCGGTTGATCGCCTCCACGTCATCGCCCATGCGCGTCTCCTGACCGAAGCCGATGGCCGGCTTCGCCATGTCGGCCGCGCCCGCATTCGTGGTCATGATCAGGATGACGTTGCGGAAGTCGACCGTCTTGCCGTTATGGTCGGTCAGCTTGCCGTGGTCCATGACCTGCAACAGGATGTTGAACAGGTCGGGATGCGCCTTCTCGATCTCGTCCAGCAGCAGCACGCAATGCGGCGTCTGGTCGATGGCATCGGTGAGCAGGCCGCCCTGGTCGAACCCGACATAGCCCGGCGGGGCGCCGATCAGGCGCGACACGGTGTGCCGCTCCATGTACTCCGACATGTCGAAGCGCTTGAGCTCGATGCCCAGCGTCGCGGCGAGCTGACGCGCGACCTCGGTCTTGCCGACGCCCGTCGGCCCCGAGAACAGATAGCAGCCGATCGGCTTTTCCGGCTCCCGCAGGCCGGCGCGCGACAGCTTGATGGCACTGCACAGCGCCTCGATCGCCTTGTCCTGGCCGTAGACGACGCGTTTCAGGTCGCGCTCCAGGTTCTTGAGCGTCTCCTTGTCGTCGGTCGACACGCTCTTTGGCGGGATGCGGGCGATCTTTGCAACCACCGCCTCCACGTCCTTGACCGCAATGACGCGCTTGCGCTTGCCCTGCGGCAGCAGCATCTGCGCCGCCCCCACCTCGTCGATCACGTCGATCGCCTTGTCGGGCAGCTTGCGGTCGTTGATGTAGCGCGCGGCAAGCTCGACGGCGGCGCGGATCGCCTCGTTGGTGTAGCGCACCCGGTGGTGCGCCTCGTAGTACGGCTTGATACCCTTGAGGATCTTGATCGAATCCTCGACCGACGGCTCGTTGACGTCGATCTTCTGGAACCGGCGGACGAGCGCACGGTCCTTCTCGAAGTAGTTCCGGTACTCCTTGTACGTCGTCGACCCGATGCAGCGCAGCGTGCCGTTGGCGAGCGCCGGCTTGAGCAGGTTGGACGCGTCCATCGAGCCGCCGGAGGTGGCGCCCGCACCGATCACCGTATGGATCTCGTCGATGAACAGGATCGCCCCCTCGTGCGCCTCGAGCTCGGCCAGCACGGCCTTGAGCCGCTCCTCGAAATCGCCGCGGTAGCGCGTGCCGGCAAGCAGCGTGCCCATGTCGAGCGCATAGATGGTGCAATTGCGCAGGACCTCGGGCACCTCGCCCTTGACGATCTTGCGGGCAAGGCCCTCGGCGATCGCGGTCTTGCCGACGCCCGGATCACCGACATAAAGCGGGTTGTTCTTGTAGCGGCGGCAGAGGATCTGGATCGTCCGCTCCACCTCGGCCTCGCGGCCGATCAGCGGATCGATGCGGCCCTGCGATGCCTTCTTGTTCAGATTGACGCAGTAGGCGGCGAGCGCTTCCTGGCCGCGCTTGCTGCCCTTTTCCCCGGCATTACCGGCCGCGCCCGAGCTTGCACCCGATTCTTCCTCCGCGCCGCGCACGCGCCGCGTCTCGCTGCGGCCGGGTACCTTCGCCACGCCGTGCGAGATGTAGTTGACGGCGTCGAGTCGCGACATGTCCTGCTCCTGCAGGAAGTAAACGGCGTGCGACTCGCGCTCAGAGAACATCGCGACCAACACGTTGGCGCCGGTCACCTCCTCGCGGCCCGACGACTGGACATGGATCGCGGCGCGCTGGAGGACGCGCTGGAAGCCGGCCGTGGGCTTGGCGTCGCCGGCGCGGTTGGAAACCAGTCCGGACAATTCGTTGTCGAGATAGTTGATGAGATCGCGCCGAAGCCGTTCGAGATCGACACCGCAGGCGCGCAAGACTGCTGCAGCGTCCTGGTCCTCGGTCAGGGCCAGCAGAAGGTGCTCGAGCGTGGCATATTCGTGCCGGCGCTGATTTGCCTGGGCCAACGCCCGATGCAGGCTCTGCTCGAGGTTACGAGATAGCATGAAACGGGATACTCCCCTCGTTCGTGGGTCCTAGCTCAACGGCGCCGACAAAAGCCGCACGCCCGCACCTCGATGCCGATTGTGCCACTGACAGGTTAACGAGCGATATCGTGGCCTATTCCTTCTCGAGCGTGCAGCGCAGTGGGTGCTGGTTGCGCCGCGCAAACTCGGTGACTTGGGTGACCTTGGTCTCGGCCACCTCATAGGTGAACACCCCGCACACCCCCACCCCCCGGCGGTGCACGTGCAACATGATCTGGGTCGCCTCTTCCCGACTCTTGTTGAAGAAACGTTCCAGGACATGAACGACGAACTCCATCGGCGTGTAGTCGTCGTTCAGCATCAACACCTTGTACATGGACGGCCGTTTTGTCTTGGTCCGCGTCTGGACCACGACACCGGTGGACGGCCCATCATCGTTCGATCTGTCGATCTCGCTCATGCCAGTCGCCAACCGGAACTACATCCACACAAGCCGTAATAATGATATTGGATTCCGGCACGCCTCGAAAAGAGTCTTGATCATATAAAGTCTACACCGGCGTCATCGGATGTCTTCCGCTGATTACCTGACGCCGGCGACCGTGGCTGCGTTCCGCGCGTCGTCGAAAGAGAGCGCGCCCACACCCAAGCCGCCCGGCGACACTCGACGGTTGGATGCCCCAAACGAAAACGGACCCGGCGCGACTGCCGGGCCCGTTCGGATGCCTCTATCTGGCCGGATACGGCGGGAGTCAGGCCGCAATCGGCTTCAGCAGGCGCTCGACCGCGACGTTGAGCCGCGCGTTGATCGGCTGGAAGGCCTCGTTCGCGACCTTGACGGTCATCTCCGACAGCTTCGTGCTTTCGGCGACGAGCTTGTCGAAGCTCACCTTCGCGAAATCGCTCTGGACCTCGACCGCCTCGCGCAGGGTCTTGGCGCCGAGCAGCGCCTTCGTCGTCTGGGCGAAATTCTCCCAGGACTCGTGCGCCAGGTCGGACCAGACCTTGCCCACCGTCTCCACGCCCTTGGCGAAGATCGTGGTGGACGTGACAAAGGCCTCGTAGTTTTCGCGCTGGAACTTGATCAGGTCCTCGTAAGCCTTGAGGGCCGAGGCCCCGGCCTTCTCGAACTGCTCGCGGGCGTTGCTGATCAGCTGGTCGTAGCCCTTCTGCGTGTACGCAGCGCCACTGGCCGCCGTGTGGTCGAAATCCTTCTTCATGGTAATCCCTTCCATATCATTGACGTGACGAGGCTCAGCGCCTCGGGCCTTGGTCGTCTCGTTTCGCCGTCCACCGGACGGCGCGCTCGTACGCTTCGCCTTGGTCTGGCGAGCCATGCGCAATCTCCTGCCGACGAGAGCTACGGCCCTGCCCGGCGCTTCGTCGTCTTGCGCCGCAGCAGTTATGCTGCGCCGCAGCAAAACACGACGTATATATGAGGGGTGCCAATCAGGGTGTCAACACCTTTTTGTGCACTGCAGCATAAAAGCTGCCCACCCCGCGCAGACTGATTTTTTCTTACCTAAATACCGCGTCAGAAAGCCGTGCTGTGCCCGGCCAGGCCGTTGCGCCCGACGCGCAGTTCGAAGTCCAGCCTCGGCTCGTCCGTCGAAGGCTTGAGCCGCTGCTCGGCCCGGCTGATCGGCCGGGGTGGGTTCACGGGGACCCCGGTCCGGTCATGGGCGAACAGAAGTTGCGCAAACCGGATCTGGTCGAACCGGTCCGACGGATAGAGCCAGATGTTGAAGTGGAACTGGCCGTCGGCGCAGGCACTCACGATCCAGTAGAAGGCGCCGGACGGCAGGATCGTCCCCTCCGGTGCCGGCGTACCGAAGCCGCTAGCCTCGACCGCCCTGATCAGCTCGAGATATTGCGCCTCATCCAGCCGTACGTCCGAGGCTTCGCCGCGCCAGGGTCCCATCGGATCGAGCGGATTGAACGTCGAAACGTTTCCCCCGCCGCCGAACACATGGGTAAACAGCACGGCGCCCGATCCGGTCGCACTACGGCGAAGGTCGTAGGCCCTTACCTGCTCCTCGTACACTGCATTGTAGACCAGGCGGTAGCGGGCCGGGGTACCGCGCCGGCAGTCTTGGCGGATGTCGTCTCCATTGAGATAGCTGAAGTACTGGAACTTGCGCTGGATCGGGTCGCTGATCGCGCCCAGTCTGTAGGCACAGGCGCCAAGAAGAACCGTGGCAGCCACAAGAATTACCTTAGAAAAGAAACTCATCTCGGCCCTACCCGCAAAGAAATCATCGGCACCATACACGCGCCTCTCGCCGCCGGTTGAAGGAATCTTCCCGATCAAAATCCACGGTCGGGGCCTCGACGACTCGCGCCGCGTCCTTTTCCGCGTCGATTTACGCTTCGTCAGTATACGGCACTTATAATCCCGAAGAAATCGCGTAAGCCAATGGAATCGCGCGATTTTCCCTCGACAAGGCACAACCTTCACCGTAGATTGGCCGCAATCGAGGCGACGATTTTCGGGGGGTCGGTTTGTCCGATAGGTTGCAGTCCAAGTACGCGTCGGCCCGTCTCGCCGCCTCTCACGTCCTCACTATTTCATTTCTCCTCGTGACGCTGGCCGTTTGTCTTGGCTGGACTGCGCCGGCGCTGGCCGCTCGTTCGGCAGCGATCGTCATCGACGCGGATTCGGGCGAGGTTCTCTACGAGGATGACGCCGACGAAAAGCGCTATCCCGCCTCGCTCACCAAGATGATGACGATCTACCTGCTGTTCGAGGCGCTGGATGCCAAACGCCTTACCTTCGAGTCGCGCCTGCCGATCTCGGCGCGGGCCGCGGCGCAGGCGCCGACCAAGCTCGGCCTTCGGGCGGGCGACACGATTTCCGTCCGCGACGTCATTCTTGGCCTGATCATCAAATCGGCCAACGATGCGGCCGTGGTCGCGGCCGAGGCGCTCGGCGGCAGCGAGGAGCGCTTCGCGCAGATGATGACGGCGAAGGCGCGCAAGCTGGGCATGGCGAACACCACGTTCCGCAATGCGTCGGGCCTGCCCGACCGGCGGCAGGTGACGACGGCGCGCGACCTGGCGGTACTCGCCCGTGCCCTCATCCGGGACTTTCCGCACCACTACCACCTGTTCTCGACCGCCGAGTTCACCTATGACGGCCGCACGCACGTCAACCACAACCGGTTGAACACGTGGTATGAGGGCGCCGACGGCATCAAGACCGGCTATATCCGTGCCTCCGGCTTCAATCTGGCGGCGTCGGCCAAGCGCGGCGATCGCCGCCTGATCGGCGTCGTCATGGGCGGCATTTCGCCGACGGCGCGTGACAAGAAGATGGCCCAACTGTTCGATGCCGCGTTCGCGGCGCCGATCCCTCTGCCCGAGATCAGGCAGGCGCGCGGCACGAGCCCCGACACCAAGGCGGCGAAGGTGGTCAAGGCCGCACACGCCCGGCCGGCCGCCCGCGCCGAGAAACCGGCCCGCGGGGCGTCGCGCGACGGCGACGATGCGTCCTGGGGCGTGCAGGTCGGCGCGTTCAAGGACCCGGCCCCGGCGCGCCGGGCCACCGAGCAGGCGATGAAGCTCGCGCCGACCTATCTGTCGGATGCGAAGGTCGAGCTCGTGCCGATCCAGCGGCGCCAGGGGGCGCTTTATCGTGCGCGCCTCATTGGCCTGACCGAGACCGAGGCGCGCAAGGCCTGTCGCGCGCTCCAGAAGCGCCGGATGAGCTGCATGACGCTCGGCCCGGACGAGGCGCTCGACGCCGGCCAGCTCGCCGCTCACACCAACAGCTGAGCAGACAGCCGCGCCGGCCGTTCAGGCCGTCGGCCCTTCGGCACGGGTGGGCGCACGGAGGCCCCGTCGCGCCGACCAGGCGCGCAGGCCCGCCATCCAGCGGCGCTTGTACAGGCGCTGCCATTCCGCGAGATCCCACGCGCCCGATACCCGGATCGGCCGATCGATGCGCGGCACGAAGACGAAGGCGCGAACGGTTTTGCCGCGGACCTCGATCGGCAACCGCATCATGAAATACGGATCCCCTTCATAGGCAATCAGGCGCTCGCGGCCGCGCGCATCGAGGCCCCAGGCCAGCACGCCGTCGACCTGCGACGAGCGTCCGGCGCGCACGACGACGGGATAGGTCGCGCCGACGAGACCGACGCGCCGCCAGCTGCGCAACACTGCCGGCTCCACGAAGGCGACGGCGGCGGGCCCCAGCACGGCGCGCAGTACGTCCGGGTCCATCAGCGTGCCGTAGAAGAAGAACTGCATCTCGCCGCGCCCTTCTCCGGCACCGCACGGGGCTAGAGCGCCGGCGGCTCGATACCGCTCTGCCGCAACTGGTTGGCGAGCACCGCCTTGAGGCGCGCGAGGCCCGCCTCGTCGCGCGCCTCGCAGCGGGCAACGAGCACGTCCTGCGTATTCGACGCGCGCAGCAGCCACCATCCGTCCGACGACGTCACCCGCACGCCGTCGACGTCGTTGACTTGCGCGCCCGCCCCTTTCAACCGCGCCTTGACCTCGTCGATCACGGCGAACTTCCGCTCCTCGCCCACGGGGAAGCGCAGTTCGGGGGTATTGACGACCTGCGGCAACCGATCGCGCATCGCGGTCAGGCTGTCGGATGCCGTCGCAACGATGGCCAGCAGACGGATCGCGGCATAGACCGCGTCGTCGAAGCCGTACCAGCGGTCGGCGAAGAAGATATGCCCGCTCATCTCGCCCGCGAGCGGCGATCCGGTCTCGGCCATCTTCGCCTTGATGATCGAATGCCCGGTGCGCCACATCAGCGGCTCGCCACCGGCGCGGCGGATCTCGTCGAACAGGACCTGGCTCGCCTTGACATCGGCGATGATGGTGGCGCCCGGCCGCTCGCGCAGCACGTCGCGGGCGAGAATCGCCAATAGCTGATCGCCCCACAGCACCCGCGCCTGCCCGTCGACCACACCGATACGGTCGCCGTCGCCGTCGAACGCAATGCCGAGGTCGGCACCGTTCGCCCGCACCGCTTCCTGCAGCTCGACAAGGTTCTTGAGTACCGTCGGATCGGGGTGATGCGCGGGAAAGCGCCCGTCGATCGTCTCGTTCAACAGGATGTGCTTGCCCGGCAATCGGCGCGTCAGCTCGCTGACGACACGGCCGGCGGCGCCGTTGCCCGGGTCCCAGGCGACGATAAGCGGTCGCGGGTTGCGGTCCTGGATGTGCGCCCATTCCTGCATCAGGCGGTCGACATAGGCGTCGAATACCGGATGCTCGCGGACCGCGCCCTTGCCGTTCGCGTAAGCGCCACTCGCCGCGATCCGCCCAAGCTCCTGGATGTCCTTGCCCCAGAAGCTGCCCTTGCCCAGCATCATCTTGAAGCCGTTGTAGTCGGGCGGATTGTGCGATCCCGTGACCATCACGCCGCCGTCGAGCGCGAGCGCGCGCACGGCGAAATAGAGCATCGGCGTCGGGCCGAGGCCGATGCGCAGGACCTCGAGCCCGCAGGCGGCAAGACCGTCGACGAGCGCCGCTTCCAGCTCCGGCGACGACAGCCTTCCGTCATAGCCGACGGCGACGCGGCGTCCGCCGGTCTCGACCACCCTGGTGCCGAAGGCGCGGCCGACGGCACGCGCATCCTTGGGCGACAGCGTCTTGCCGACGGTGCCGCGGACATCGTACTCGCGGAGAACGGTCGGATCGAAGCGATGGGCGTCTGTCATGATTTCGCCGTGCGGTTGGGAACTGGGCGGCCGATGCACACATAGTGGAACCCGGCCGCGACCATGGCTGCGGGCTCGTAGACGTTGCGCAGGTCGACGAGGATCGGCGTCTTCAGCAGCGACTTGACGCGATCGAGGTCGAGCGCGCGAAACTCGTTCCACTCGGTGGTCAGGACCAGCGCGTCGGCATTCTCCATCGTCTCATAGGCATTTTGGCAGTAAGTGACGTTGGGCAGCAGCTTCGCTGCCTCGTTCATCCCTTCGGGATCGAAGGCGCGGACCTTGGCGCCGGCGGCCTCCAGCGCGGGTACGATGTCGAGGCTGGGGGCATCGCGCATGTCGTCGGTGTTGGGCTTGAACGTGAGCCCGAGCATGGCGATCGTCTTGCCCTGCACGCTGCCGCCGCAGGCGTCGATGATCTTCGTCGCCATCCGCTTCTTTCGCGCGTCGTTGATTTCGACCACGGTTTCGACGATGCGCAAGGGCGCGCCGGCTTCCTGGGCCGTGCGGACGAGCGCCAGCGTGTCCTTCGGGAAGCACGAGCCGCCGTAGCCGGGCCCGGGATGCAGGAACTTGCGGCCGATGCGGCCGTCGAGGCCGATACCGCGCGCGACGTCGTGCACGTCGGCGCCGACCTTTTCGCACAGATCCGCGATCTCGTTGATGAACGTGATCTTGGTCGCAAGGAACGTATTGGCCGCGTACTTGATCAGCTCCGACGTCTCGATGCTGGTGAAAACCATCGGCGTCTCGATCAGGTAAAGCGGCCGGTACAGTTCCCGCATGACGTGGCGGGCGCGCTCGCTGTCCGCGCCGATCACGACCCGGTCCGGCCGCATGAAATCGTTGATGGCCGAACCCTCGCGCAGGAATTCGGGGTTCGAGACGACGTCGAAATCGGCATCGGGGCGGACGGCGCGGATGCGGCGTGCGACCTCGCGACCGGTGCCCACCGGAACCGTCGATTTCGTGACCACGACGGTATAGCCGTCGAGTGCGCGGGCGATCTCCTCGGCGGCGCCGAACACATAGCTCAGGTCGGCGTGGCCGTCGCCGCGTCGCGACGGCGTGCCGACCGCGATGAAGACGGCGTCCGCCCCCGGTACCGCCGCGGCAAGATCGGTGGTGAACCACAGGCGACCGGCCTTGACGTTGTTCGCGACCAGCACGTCGAGCCCCGGCTCGTAGATCGGGATGTCCCCCTGCTTCAGCCGCCGGATCTTGTTCTCGTCCTTGTCGACGCAGACGACCTCGACGCCGAACTCGGAGAAGCAGGCGCCGGATACGAGGCCGACATATCCGGTGCCGATCATCGCAATGCGCATCTGTTTCCTCGTCCTGTGTTCTTGCGGGCCCGCGCCTCGGCGTTCTCCAGCCGACTCGGGCGTCGCGTCAGGGAATCGTCTCAGCGATAGTTCTTCAGGATCTCGCGCACGTCCGCGCCGATGTCCTCGCGCGCGAGGGCGAAGGCGAGATTCGCTTCGAAGAACCCGACCTTGTCACCGCAATCGAAGCGGCGGCCTTCGAAGCGGTAGCCATGGAACGGACTGCGCCCGATCAGCGTGGCCATCGCGTCGGTCAGCTGGATCTCGCCGCCCGCGCCGCGATTCTGCCGGTCGAGATGCGCGAACACTGCGGGTTCGAGAATGTAGCGGCCGATGACAGCGAGGGTCGACGGCGCCTTGTCCGGTGCGGGCTTCTCGACCATGCCCTTCACCTGGACCAGCCGGCCGTCGTCGCGTCCGGCTTCGATAATGCCGTAGCGGCTGACGTGCTCGCGCGGAACGTCCATCACCGCGACCATATTGCCGCGCACCTCGGGATAGACGTCGATCATCTGCTTCAGGCACGGCGTCGTCGACAGGATCAGGTCGTCGGCGAGCAGCACGGCGAACGGCTCGTCGCCCACGAGCTGGCGGGCGCACCACACGGCATGCCCCAGGCCGAGCGGTTCCTGCTGACGCGTGTAGGCGATGTTGCCGGGCTTCGGCACCCAGCGCCGCAACGCCTCGAGTTCCTTCAGCTTTCCCCGCGCCTCGAGCGTGTGCTCCAGCTCGAACGAATGGTCGAAATGATCCTCGATCGCCGTCTTGTCGCGGCCGGTGACGAAAATGAACTCCTCGATCCCGGCCGCCTGCGCCTCCTCGAGCGCGTATTGGATCAGCGGCTTGTCGACGACCGGGAGCATCTCCTTCGGCATCGCCTTGGTTGCGGGCAGGAAACGTGTGCCCAGGCCGCCAACGGGAAAAATGGCTTTACGCACGCGTACGGTCATAGGGCGTCACTTCGAAATTCGTCGTTGTGAAGGATTGTGTTCGTTGCAGGTCGCGGGTGTCGGGAAACGGTCCAGCTTTGCAGTTTGTTCCCGTCCCGGCTTCCGAAGAGTTGCGGCGGTTTTGCCACATGAGGCCGGAATTCGCAAGTACGCCAATGGCTTAAGTTGTGACATCGATCGGATCGGGATGAGCGCGGGCCGGGACCTGGACGATGAAACGAGGGACCGAACCGCGCATTCGAAGCCAGCGCGGCCTCCCGCCCGGGTGCGGACCACCGGCCGTTCGGGGCACGCCGGGTGGCCCAATCAATCCATCCGTGGCACGCTCGCCGCGAAAAAGGCGCGCGCATCCTCGAACAGGCGGGTTCGCTCGGCCTTGTGGAGATACATCATATGCCCGCCGTCATAGAGCCGGACCGTGAGGTCCTTGCGCCGCGCGGGATCGAGCTTGATCTGATTGACCACATGAATCGAGGCGAAGTACGGCGTGACAAGATCGAAACGACCATGCGCGATCAGCACGCGCAGCGCCCGGTTGCTCGCCATGGCCGATCGCAGATCGTCGCCGGACCCGACATTCGTCCCGCCCCGTTGCGCCGAGCCCCAGTTCCAGTTGGCGCTCGTGCTCGAATTGAGCAGGACATAAGGCGCATCGGCGACGAACCCGAGCTCGTTGCGAAGATACGCATTCATCGCCGTCAGGAACGGCGCCGTGAGTCCGCCGAGCGTCGGGTCCGTGTCGCGGAAGCGCGGCTCGGCAGGGTTCGGGTCGGGAATGCTGACGGAACCGTCATAGCGCCCGATGACGCGCCGGTCGCCCGCGAGGAGTTCCTTGATGAAGGTCTCGCGCGACACCCGTCCGTCGGCCCGTGCAACCGTATCGAGCGCCAGCCCGGTGTACGCGGCGATGCGGCCGTAGACGGCCTCGCGCGCGTCCGCCGGGAGCATGCCGCCCTGCGCCAGCGCGGGCAGCATCTCCTTGAGGCTGAACGCTTCGACTTCCGTAAGGAAACGGTCGCGTGCCTCGTCGCTGCGCTCGCCAGTGCCGGCGCGGCCGTGCCGCCAGGCCACCGCCGCCAGCGACGGAAGCCGCAGGACCGCGGGCCACAGCGTGAAGCGGTCATCGCCGCGGAACAGGCCGAACTCCAGCGCGGGCGAGATCATCACGATCCCGTTCAGACCGATGCCGTAGCGTGTCGGCAGCGTGTCCGCGAGCTTCGCGACGCGAAAGCCGCCATAACTCTCGCCGACGAGGAATTTCGGCGCGTTCCACCGTTTCGTGTCGCTGAGATAGCGGCGGATGAAGCGCGCCGACCATTCGACGTCTTCGTCGACGCCCCAGAACGCGTCGTTCGGCACCGTCTTCCCATCGACCTGGACGGGCCGGCTGAACCCCGTACCGACGGGATCGACGAACACGAGATCGGTAAATGACAGCCACGTCGACGGGTTGGCCGTCGTTGTCGCCGGCGGGACCGGGGCCGTGCCGTCGTCGTTGAGTGCCACGCGCCGCGGCCCCAGCGCGCCAAGATGCAGATAGGCCGACGAGGCACCCGGCCCGCCGTTGAACACGAACGTGAGCGGCCGGCCAGCGCTATCGTCCTTGGCGACGTAGCTCGTGTAGTAGATGTACGCCTTGGTCGTTCCGTTACCGTCGGCGACGGGCAGCGCCGCGACGGTCGCGGTATAGACAAGGCGGACACCGTCGACTTCGATCGCATGCTCGGTGACGGCGGCATTCGGCTGCGTCTCGGCGCGCGCGGATGCCGTGGCCGCCGCCGGTTGGCCTGCCGTCCCCTCCTGGGCCGGCGCCGGCGCGGGTGGAAGCGCCAGCAGCGCTGCGATCAGGACCCAGATCCAGCCGATGAACCAGCGATTCATTGTGTCCTCTCCCGCCTGCGCCGTCTCATGATCGGTGGCGATCCCGTCGACTTCATGACGGCGCGGCACATCCGCCCGCGACCCCGGTCAGGTCCCCAGCAGGACCTCCTTCGCCTGGTTGATCTTGGCCGCGAGATACGAGGAGCCGCCCTTGTCCGGATGAAGTTTCAGCATGAGGCGGCGATGCGCGTCGCGGATGACCTCCGGCGGCGCATCCGGCGGAACGCCCAGGATCTCGGCGGCTTCGGCCCGGGTCATGCCGCCGGCCGAGGCGCCGGCCCGGGCTGCGTCGTCGCCATCGGCGGCGCGCGTCGTCCGCCAGTCGGGATGTATCCGGTCGAGATAGGCTTCGAGGAGCTGCACGCCGTCCGGGTCGTTGGCCCGGCATTCCGCCAGGACGTCGAGCAGCGCCGGCAGATCCAGCTCCGCGAGCCGTCGCCCTTTCCACGCCCCCTGGAGAACGCTGCCGTCCATCGTCCCCGTGTCATGGTCGAGCGACATCCTGAGCCACGGGGTTTCGACGTCTGACGTCTGGCCGGGGCGCGGCCCCGCCGCATTCCGCCACGTGCCGATGATCGACCGCCAGCGCGCGAGGAGCGGCGCGAGCGCAACCCCCGTCATCAGCGCCTGCGCCAGGCGGCCGCTCGCGACCAGCCACAGGGCGAGCGCCGCCAGGACGACCGCCGCTACCCAGCGCAGCACGCCCAGAAGTTGCCGCGGCTCTACCCGGACATAGGCCTGCGCCAGCGTATAGAGCGCCAGCAGCAGCACGAATCCGATGAGGAGGTAGAACAGAAACACGGGTGGTCTAGCGCATCTGATGCGTCAGCTGCAGCACGATGCCGCCGCGCCGCCGCCCGAAATCCTCGAGCGCCGCGCGCCCGCCGGCGGCGAATGTCGCGACGGCAGCGAGCAGGTCGCGCAGTGCATCGGCGCTGTGGCTGTCGAACGGACAATAAGCGCCGCCGGACAGCCGCGCGATTTCCTCGAGACAGCGGCGCGCGACAGGCTCGCCGCCCTCGTGAAAGACGAACACCGGAACGCCGAGCAGGCCGAGCTTTCCCGCAAGCGCACCCAGCGCGTCGATGCTTTCCTCGACGCAGTCGCCGACGAACACAACCGCGTTGACCTTGCGCCGCCCGGTCTCGGCGATCGCATGCCGCAGGACTTTTTCGATCTGGGTCTCGCCGGCCCGGCACGTCACGGCGGTCATCTGCCCGATCAGCGCCGCGGAATCGTCGACCCAGGGGCTGGCCGTGAATTCGCCGAAGCCGCGATACCAGACGAGCTGGATCTCGAGTCCGCCGAGATTCCGCGTGGCGGCGAACATCTCGCCCTGGATGCGGCAGGCCCGGTCCCAGGTCGGCTCGCGGCTTGCCGTCGCGTCCATGGCGAAGATCAGTCGCCCCCTGGCCCCGGCCGGCCGCACAGCCGGCATCGCCTTGACCTTGGCGAGGAAATCGGTGACCTCGGCGCGGCTCGATTTCGTCGGCAGCTTGCCCTGGCGGTCGGGCACGGGTTGCTCTCCGTCTGGTGAACCGTCCCTAGAAGATGGGGTCTTGCCGTATCCGAGGCAAGCGAACGGCGGGTACGGCCCGGATCGCCATCGATCGCCGGCATCGTCGGGGGCGGCTTCCGGCACGACCCGCACGATCTGATCGGCGCCGCGCGCCGCAAAGATCTAGCTTTGGTCCAGAAGCCCGTGCGCCCGGTGCCATTCCTCGAGCGAGTCCGCGGGATACTCGTCGTAGCGCGCCTCGCCGCGCTTGGCATCGACGCGCACCCAGTTCGCCTTCGAGCCGAGCATCATGTGCACCTGCTCGGGCGGCTTGGGCAGCGGCGTGTCGATCGCGCTCGCGAACGGGTGGACGAGTTCGGGCCAGCGCGGGTCCCATACCCACAGCGCCGAGCCGCAGCGCGAGCAGAACCGGCGCTCGCCGGGGCTCTCCTCGCCGTCGATCTTCGCGTGAAAGACGGTGATGTTCTCCTCGCCTTCGACCCGAAGCGTATCGGTCTTGGCGCCGAGATTGATGGCATAACCGCCGCCGCCCGCCGTCTTGCGGCAGATCGAACAGTAGCAGCGCAAGTATGGCACCGGCGCATAGGCCTCGACCGAGAACCGCACCGCGCCGCAGTGGCAGGAGCCTTCAAGCCGCATGGGTCGTCTCCCTTTCCCGTTTGACTGGCGCGTTCCGATGTTCGGAGGGCGCGCGCCGATGTTCAAGCCGCCTCGATCAACGGTCCAGGAGACTGAGCGGGTCGATCCTCATCCTTGCCTTCACGACGCGGACGGCGATCGTCAAATATCGGGCGCGGTTGCCGCCGAGGTTGCGCAGCAACGGCGCCTACAGACTCTTGCCATCGAACGGGGTCGGGGTCAGTGCGGCCAGGTCCACGTCATCCAGGCAACGGACGTTGACCGCCGTCATGTTCGCACCCGCGGGTGCCGTGCCCATGGCAAAAGATTCGATGCCGCAGAAACGGCAGAACAGGTGATGAATGGTTTTCCTGCCGAACTGATAATCGGTGAGATCGTCCTTCCCCGACAGCAGCTTGAATTGATCGGACGGCACGAACGCGAACAGTGCGCCCAGCTTCGTGCAAATCGAGCAGTTGCACGAGACGACCCGCTTCAGATCCGTCTTTACTTCATATCGCACCCTGCCGCAGTGGCATCCGCCCGTGTAAGTCCTGACGTCAGACATATGCCCTCCGGGTCTTGATCGTGGGTATGTCGGATGAACGTCCTGCGCCGGCTGCGCGACGGGACGACGCGCGACGCGCCCTTTGCCTCAGCCCGTTCCGGCGGAAGCGCCGGACGGCGCCGCCTCCATGCCGACCGCGGCCAGAAGCTCGCGCACTTCCTGGCGGGCTGCGACGTGCGACATGCTGAGCGAGCGGCCGACTCCCGGCTCGCGCAGGTCGAGCAGCGTGAGCCCCTCGAGGAAAAGCTCGCGGAAGATGACGCGGTCGCCGAAGCCCGGCGCCAGCCGGAAGCCGATGCGCCGCGCCAGCTGCTCCAGCACGCGGCCGACCGCCCGCTTGTTCTTCGCCTCCGTGCTGGCGAGCCGGTTGCGCATCACGATCCAGTCGATCGAGCCGCCGTCGCGCATCGCCCGGCGCTTCTTCTGCTCCCACACCATCTCGCTGTAGAGGCTTGGGCGCAGGATCTTGTGCGTGTCAGGATCGACCTTGGCCAGCAGATCGAAATCGATGAAGCTGTCGTTCATCGGCGTAATCAGCGTGTCGGCATGCGAGTGCGCCAGGCGCGACAGCGCATCGTCGCTGCCGGGCGTGTCGATCACGACGACCTCGTGCGTCGCGGCCAGTTCCTCGAGCGCCGCCGTGAACCGTGCCGCATCGTCGGCCGGCCCGGCGGGCGGCTCCAGCTTCGAGCGCGCGATCAGCCGGTGCGTCGGGATCGGCAGCCTGATGCCCTTCCTCTCGGCCAGCGCCGCGCGGTTCTCGATGTAGCGCGTCAGCGTCGCCTGGCGCGAGTCGATGTCGATGCTGCCGACCGTCCGTCCGGCCCGCAGCAATCCGATGATCAGGTGCATCGCGGCGGTCGATTTCCCCGATCCGCCTTTTTCGTTGCCCAGGACGATGATGCGCGCCCGTCTCGGCGCCGCGTCGATGGCGGGCGGTAGCATGTTTTGGGCCTGCGGCTCGCCGGCCGGCGTCGGGGCAGCATTCATGGACTGATCCTATCGATTCCGCTCTTGATGATTTGTCTGAAGGTTCGACCGCCGCTCATCACGCCCCCTTCTTCGGTCGTATCGCGTCCCAATCCGCATCGCTCAGGCGGTCGAGGAAACTGAACTGTCCGGCGCCCTTGAGCCAGTCGCCGCCGTCGATGGTGACGACCTCGCCGTTGATGAACCCGGCCTGGTCCGACAGCAGATAGGCGGCAAGATTGGCGAGCTCCGCATGCTCGCCGGGACGCCCCAGCGGATTGCGCGTCTCGAACTCCCTGGCGAGATCAGGCCGCGGCACGAGCCGTTCCCACGCGCCCGGCGTCGGAAACGGACCCGGCGCGATGGCGTTGAGCCGCACGCCGCGCGGCCCCCACTCGACGGCGAGGCTGCGCGTCATTGCCAGCACGCCGGCCTTGGCCATGGCCGAGGGCACGACATAGGCCGATCCCGTCCACGCATAGGTGGTCACGATCGACAGCACGCTGGCGCGCCGGCCCTCCGCCAGCCATCGCCGGCCGCAGGCGAGCGTCGTGTAGGCGCTGCCATGCAGCACGATCCCGAGGATCGCATCGACCGCGCGCGGGCTCAGCGACTCGGTGCGCGCCACGAAATTGCCGGCGGCATTATTGACGAGGCCGTCGAGCGGACGCTCGGACCAGATCTTGTCGATCATCGCCTCGACCTGGGCGGGATCGCGGATGTCGCAGACGTGCCAGCTCACCGGGCCGGCGAATTGGGCCGTGAACTCCCGCGCCGTGTCTGCCAGCACCTGCTGACGGCGGCCGCAGATGACGAGCTCGGCGCCGAGCTCGAGCAGCCGTCGGCCCATGCTCTTGCCGAGCCCGGTGCCGCCGCCGGTGATCAGAAACTTCTTGCCGTTGAGAAGCCCAGGCAGGAACAAGGCGCCCCCTCCTCCGTCGCGAATCGGAACGGAGATGTACCCGACTGCCGCTGCCTCTGGCTATGATGTTCACAGATTCGCACAGGAGGAAAGAAGACGATGCTGCAACGGGCGCCGACCTATGCCGAAACACGCGATGCGTTCCAGTGGCGGATTCCGGAACGCTACAACATCGGCGTCGATGCCTGCAGCCGGCATGCCGCCGCCCGGCCGGACGCCCTTGCGCTGATCTTCGAATCGGAGGACGGCCGGGTCGAGCGCTACACGTTTCGCGACATCGATCGCCTGTCCAACCGTTTCGCCAATGCGCTCGTGGCACAGGGCCTCGCGCGCGGCGACCGGATCGGCGTCCTGCTGCAGCAATGTCCGGAGACGGCGATCGCCCACATCGCCGCCTACAAGGCCGGCCTCATCGCCGTGCCGCTGTTCGTGCTGTTCGGCGAGGACGCGCTCGAATATCGCCTCGGCAATGCCGCCGCGCGGGCGATCGTGACCGACGACGCGAATCTGCCGAAGATCCTCGCCATTCGCGATCGTCTCCCTGACCTCGAGACCGTGATCGTCGTCGGCGGACGCGGCCGCGACGGGACGCTCGACTGGACCGCGCTGGTCGAGGCGGGCGCCGACTCGTTCACGCCGGCCGACACGTCATGCGACGATCCGGCGCTCATCATCTACACGTCCGGCACGACCGGTGCGCCCAAGGGCGCGCTCCATGCCCACCGCGTGCTGCTCGGCCACCTGCCCGGCGTCGAGTTCCCGCACGAGTTCTTTCCCCAGGCCGGGGACTTGTTCTGGACGCCCGCGGACTGGGCCTGGATCGGCGGCCTTCTCGACGTCCTGCTGCCGGCCTGGCACCACGGCGTGCCGGTGCTCGCACACCGCTTCCGCAAGTTCGATCCGCACGCGGCGTTCGCCCTCATGGCGCGCCACGGCGTGCGCAACGTCTTCCTGCCCCCGACCGCGCTCAAGCTGATGCGACAGGCCGGTGCGCCGTCCGGGCACGGCGTCCGCCTGCGCTCGATCGGCAGCGGCGGCGAGACGCTCGGGGCGGAGCTGCTCGACTGGGGGCGCGCGACGTTCGGCCTGACCATCAACGAGTTCTACGGCCAGACGGAGTGCAACCTCGTCGTCGGCAACTGCGCCGGACTCATGCCGGTGCGTCCCGGCTCGATGGGCCGCGCCGTGCCGGGCCACGACGTCGCCATCGTCGACGACCACGGCAACCGCCTTCCGCCCGGCGAGACCGGGCACATCGCCATCCGTCGACCCGACCCGGTCATGTTTCTCGGCTACTGGAACAACCCGGCGGCCACGGCCGAGAAGTTCACAGGCGACTGGCTGCTCACCGGCGACATGGGCCGGCAGGATGCGGACGGGTATCTCTGGTACTTCGGCCGCGCCGACGACGTGATCACGTCGGCCGGTTACCGCATCGGCCCGTCCGAGATCGAGGAATGCCTCCTCAAGCATCCGGCGGTGGCGATGGCGGCGGCGATCGGCGTGCCCGACCCGATCCGCACCGAGTCGGTCAAGGCCTTCGTCGTTCTCAGGCCCGGCCATGCGCCGGACGCGGCACTCGCCCGCGACATCCAGGAGCATGTCCGCAACCGGCTCGCCGCCCACGAGTATCCGCGCGAGGTGGAGTTCGTCGAGGCGCTGCCGCTGACCGCCACCGGCAAGATCATGCGCCGCGAGCTACGGGCCCGGGAACTCGCGCGCGCCCGGCAGATCTCGTCGGACGCCTCACCGCCCGCCCAGTGATAGGCACGCCGTACCCTCGTCCCGAGCCTGTCGAGGGACGAGCCTGTCAAAACCTCATCCTGAGTTTTCCGAAGCCTCATCCTGAGCTTGTCGAAGGATGAGGCTTCGATGCCAAAGGGTGAGGCTTCGCCCCTTGTCAGCGCCAGGACCGGCCTCGTCCTTCGACAGGCTCAGGACGAGGCCGCTCCTGTTTTGAGCTGCACCCCCGTCCATGCCTCGCCCCGCGCTTGTCGAGGGACGAGCCTGTCAAAAGACGAACCCACCGAAGCCTCATCCCAAGCCTGTCGAAGCCTCATCCTGAGCCTGTCGAAGGATGAGGCTTCGATGCCAAAGGATTAAGTCCTCGCCCCTTGTCAGCACTGCGGCCGGCCTCGTCCTTCGACAGGCTCATGACGAGGCCGCTTTGGTTTCGGGCTGTCCCCGTCCATGCCTCGCCCCCAGCTTGTCGAGGGACGAGCCTGTCAAAAGGCGAACCCACCGAGGCCTCATCCCGAGCCCGTCGAGGGATGAGCCTGTCGAACCCTCATCCCAAGCCCATCGAAGCCTCATCCTGAGCTTGTCGAAGGATGAGGCTTCGATTCGGATCGCGCAGTTTCTTCACTTCGGCTCGGCCGTCTTCGGCTTCGTGCGATCCCGCCGGCCGGCGGCGGACGCAGTTGACCGGGGCGGATGGTCGCACCGCGGGAACCTTACCCGTCCGCCCCGACTCCCGTAGAATGACACCGCGACGCTGCGACATGCGAACCAGGCGACATCGACGACCGGATCACCGGCATGGCGGCTTCTTCCGCCAGCGGTGGATCGCTGTCCTCGGGATCGCTGCCATCCTGTTTCAGGGCGTCGTCCTCGCCACGCACGTGGCGCGCGCCGCGCAAGCTCCCGCACCCCCGGTCCATTGCCGCAGCGACACGGACGAAGCGCCGCATCAAGGCGACGGAAAGCAGCCGGGCCACACCGCCGCCGCGGTCTGCCAGATCTGCCTGACGCTGCAGCACGCCGGCAAGGGTATCCTCCCTTCGGCGCCGCCGCTGCCGCTTCCGCCGGTCGCCTTTGTCGGCCCCGACGATGACGCTCCGCCAACCGTCCTTTCACGCCGCGCCTACACGCCGGCACATCCGCGCGCCCCTCCGACGGTTTGATCCCTGCTCAACGCGGCGTCCGGCTCACGCGAAGCGCCGGCTTCGCGCGTCCGGCATTTGCAACGGATCACCAGGAGGATTTCGCAATGGTTCGTCGTTCGATCGGAGCGGCCGCCGTCGGCGCGGCGCTTCTGTCGTCGTCATTGGCCTTCGGCCATGTCACGCTCGAGGGGGCTGAGGCCCCGGCTGGTTCGTATTACAAGGCGGTGCTGCGCGTTCCGCATGGCTGCGCGGGCTCGCCGACCATCCGCATCCGGATCCGGATTCCGGACGGAGTCGTGGACGTGAAGCCGCAACCGAAGCCGGGCTGGGAGGTCGCGACCGTGGTCGGCAAGCTTGCCGAGCCCTATGCGGACCATGGCCGGACCGTCACCGAAGGCGTCCGCGAGGTCTCGTGGAGCGGCGGCAGGCTCGACGACGCGCACTATGACGAGTTCGTCATGCGCGTGAAACTGCCGAACCGGCCCGGCGAGGTCCTCTATTTTCCGACCGTGCAGGAATGCGAGCGCGGCGTGCATCGCTGGATCGAGATCCCGGAGACCGGCCGGAGCGCGGACGACTACCGCGAACCCGCGCCCGCCGTGCGCCTCGTTCCGAAGCGATAGACCGCGCGATTGACCCGTCGTCCCCGCACCCTCTCTGCCCCCGCCGGAGAGAGGGAGGGTGCGGGAAAACCCGGGGTCGCGACCCAAGCAAGTCACGCATGAATTGGGGCATCATCCTATACGCGATCCTATACGCGGCGATCTGCCTGGGTTTCGCGCCTGGCGGCGCCTGGGCACATGCCGGGCTCGTCGAGACACGCCCCGACGATGGCGCCATCCTCGAGCACGCCCCGGGCGAGGTGATCCTCCGGTTCAACGAGCCGGTGACGCCGATCGTCGTCCGCGTCTTCGGACCGGATGGACTCGAGGTCGCCTTGCCCGCCCGGCCGACGGTCGTCGACCGGGATCTCCGCCAGCCGCTGCCGGCGGACTTGCCGGCGGGCGGTTATCTCGTTTCCTGGCGCGTCGTCTCGTCCGACACGCATCCGATCGGCGGCTCGTTCGGATTTGCCGTCGGAACCGCGCCGCCGGCGCAGGTCCGCGGCGGGGAGCCGTCCGGTCGTGAGGCGTGGTGGCAATCCGCTGCGATGATCAACCGCTTCGTCGGTGACCTCGCGCTCATGCTCGTGGCCGGCGGCATCATGTGTCTCGTCTTCGTCCTGGGCAGCACGCCGCCGCCCAACCTCCGGCTGGGTCATTGGTTTCTCGCGTCCGGAACGGTCGCTATCCTCTCGGCCGTGCTGGCCGTTGGGCTCGCCGGCGGCTGGCTTCTGAACGGTCACGCATCCGCCATTCTCGATGGGGCGACATGGGCCATGGGCGCCTCGACGCCGGTCGCCTGGCGCGCGCTCGCGACCTCGATCGGCCTGCTTGCCGCCGGCATCGGACTGTTCTTGCGATCGAGGACGGCCGGGGCCGTCGTCGCCGTGGCGGGGGCCGTGATCGCGGTTGCCGCCGTGGCGATTTCCGGCCATGTCGCGGCGCAGGAGCCGGCCTGGCTCTCGCAACCGGTGCTCATGTTCCACGCCGTCGCGGCGGCGTTCTGGATCGGATCGCTTCCGCTGCTCCTCGTCGTCGTTCGCCGGGAAAATGCCGCGACGGCCGCGCGCGTTCTGCGGCATTTCTCGGGATTGGCGCTGCCGGCCGTCATCGTTCTCGCCGCGGCCGGCATCTGCGTCGCGGTCGTTCAGATCGGGACGATCGAGGCTCTCGTCGGCACGAAATACGGGCGGATCCTCCTCCTCAAGCTCGGTTTCGTCCTGCTCCTGCTGGCGCTCGCCGCGCGCAACCGTCTCGCATACACGCCGATGCTGGCACGGGAGCACGCCGCCGCGGCGCACGGTCTCCGCCGCACCATCCGCGCCGAGATCGGCTTCGCCAGTGTGATTCTCCTGCTCACCGCGATCCTCGCGCATACGTCGCCGGAAACGCCGGCCGCCGGCACGCACCATCATCACGGCGCACCGGCGGATGGCTACATCGCGGAAATCGCCGGCCGGGACCTCACGCTCCGGATCCGGATCATGCCCGCAGCGATCGGCACGAATGAAATGACCATCGAACTGACCGACGCGGCCGGCGGTCCGGTGCGGGCGCTCGAAGCCCGTGCGGAATTTTCGCTGCCTGCGGCCGGCATCGAGCCGCTGGTCCGCAGCCTGACCGAGACGGGTACCGGCACCTACAAGGTCGACGCCGTGTCACTGCCGCGCGCGGGCCTTTGGCACCTGCGCGTCGAGATCCTCATCTCCGATTTCGACAAGCGAACGTTCGAGTTCGAACTGCCAGTTCATTGAACGCACGGCCGGATTGCTGTCGGCCGTCCGCCCTTAACCGGTCGCGTCAGTCCAGCATCCGCAGCACGTAGCACCGGCTCTTGACCGGCTCGCGCTTCTCCTTGCGTACCGTCTCGTCGGTCGCACGGGCGACCGTAAAGCCGGCGGCCGCGGCCGCAGCCCGCACATAGGCATCGTCGTGGGCGTAACGGCCGCTGGGCGTCAGGCGATAGGGTGCGCCTTCGCCCGCCTCCACGGTGAAGGCGAACAGGCCGCCAGGCAGCAGCACGGACGAAAGCGCGCGCATGAGCGGCTCGAGATCGCCGAAATAGATCAGCACGTCGGCGGCGACGGCCAACGTATAACGGCGCCCCGACGTCAACAGGTGATAGACGATCTCGTCGACGGCGAGTTCGTCGTACACCCCGCGCGCACGGGCCTGCTCCACCATCTTGGCGGACAGGTCCACGCCGTCCAGCCGTCGCGCCAGCGGCCGCAGCAACCGCCCGGCCAGCCCCGTGCCGCACCCCAGATCGATCACGTCTTGCGGCGGCGGATTCGGCCCGAGCACGGCCTGCACGGCCTGAAGAATGACGTCGGGTCCCCTGTACTCGAGCGCGCCGACCAGAACCTCGTCATAGCGCGCGGCGAAGCCGTCGAACTCCGACGTGATATAGGCATCCGCGGCCCGGGCCGGCGCCTCGGCCGGCGCCACGTTGCTCAACGCCGCCACCATGTGCTTGACGTCCTCGCGCGACGGATCGATCGCCAGGATGCGGCGATAGGCGGCAAGCGCCCCGGCGCGGTCGTCGCGATGGCGGTGGAGCTTGGCCAGGGTCTCGAGCAGCCCTGTGTCGTTGGGGTTCGCCTGCAGCGCACCTTCGACCGCCTCGACCTGGCGGTCGAGCAGCTGCCGTCGCCGGACTTCGGCGAGCGCCATGTCGACGGGACTGGGCGCGGCGTCGGTCGCGATCCGCTCGAGCGCCGCCGGGTCGAGGACGGGCCTCGCCTGCTGGCCCGCATGCTGAAGCAGCAGGTCGCTCACGCTCGGCGCGCGTGGAACCGCACCCGGCCTCGGCGGGTTCCTGCCGGTGGTCCGCGCCTGCTTTTCCAGGCGGCGACGGTCTTTACGGTTCATCGCGCGGCTCCATTCCCTGACGGGCGATCCAATGTTCGCTATGGCAATTCCGTAAGTCTGCTCCCCTCGACAGGCTCCCCCTCCCGCAGACTCAAGATCAAGGGCTCACCGTGAGCCCGTCGAAGGGTGAACCCGTCGCAGGGTGGATCTGCCGAAGGGCGAGCCTGTCGGAGCATGAGGGCTGGGCCGCGATGTCACTGAGTTCTAATCTTCGGTTACTAGCACGATTGCGCGCCCCTTAGCTACTTACGAGATAGCTACTTACGAGACCCGTAGATTCCGCGACGCAACCCGGTCACCCCTCGATGCCCTTCGAACAGACCCTCGCCTATGGCTTCATCGCGCTGTTCGTGATCATCGACCCGGTCGGCACCGCGGCGCTGTTCGCCGGGCTGACGCGCGGCATGACCGATGCCTACCGCCAGCGCATGGCAAGGCGCGCGGTCGTGGTGGCGGGACTCACGCTCCTGTTCTTCGCCTTCGCCGGCGAGGTCCTGCTCGAGGCGCTCGGAATCGGCCTGCCGGCCTTCCGCATTGCCGGTGGCGCGCTCCTGTTCCTGCTCGCCATCGACATGGTCTTCCCGCGCCAGGTCGGGCTCCGGTCATTGACGGAAACCGAGAACCGCGAAGCCGGCGATGAGGCAAATGCACACCACGACATTTCCGTGTTCCCCCTGGCAATCCCGCTGATCGCCGGGCCCGGCGCACTGACGACGATGGTCCTGCTCATGCGGGCGGCGCCCGGTTGGGAGCATCGCGTCGGCATCATCGCCGTCCTGGCCGTCGTGCTCGCCATTCTCTTCCTGCTTCTTCTGATCTCGGCGCGGGTGGTGAAACTGCTCGGTACGACCGGGGTGAACGTGGTCAGCCGCGTCCTCGGCATTCTTCTGGCCGCCCTCGCCGCGCAGCTCGTGCTCGACGGACTCGCCGAAGGGCTGAAGCTCTAGGCCGGATCGCACCGGAATCCCCGCGGCGCGAAAGGCGTCCGGCGATTGCGGCCGGCATGCACGCGCCAAAAACGCGCAGCCCTGCATGATTTTCTTGCATTGTTGGGACGGAGCTTGGCACCCTGCGCCTTACGCTTCGGTTGTCGGCGAATGGGCGCCCGGTTGGTGGAAGGCAGGGCGGGCGGCTGTTCTCGACATCCTGGATCGAAGACGTCCTCGGGAAATAATGCCGCACCACACGCCGCTCATCGCGACAGTCGTTGCCGGTCTCGTCCTGGCCTTCCTTCTGGGCGCGATCGCCAACCGGCTGCGCATCTCGCCGTTGGTCGGATACCTTCTCGCCGGCGTGGTGGTCAGTCCGCACACCCCCGGTTTCGTTGCCGATCAGTCCCTGGCCAACGAGCTTGCCGAAATTGGCGTGATCCTCCTCATGTTCGGCGTCGGCATGCATTTTTCCTTGCGGGATCTGCTGTCGGTCAAGGCCATCGCGATCCCCGGCGCCGTCGCACAGATCGCCCTCGCGACTCTGCTCGGGCTCGGCTTGGCCGCGGCCCTGGGCTGGACCCTCGGGGCCGGCTTCGTCTTCGGTCTAGCCCTGTCGGTCGCGAGCACCGTCGTGCTGCTCCGTGCCCTCCAGGAACGGCACATCCTCGATACCGAACGGGGTCGTATCGCCGTCGGCTGGCTCATCGTCGAGGACCTCGCCATGGTCCTGACGCTCGTGCTGCTGCCCGCCCTGGCGGGGTTGCTCGGCGAAGACCAGGCCGGCTCCGCCCGCGTCCCGAGTGCGCCGGAACTCGCCACCGCATTCGCGATCACGTTGGGAAAGGTGGCGGCCTTTGTCGCGCTCATGCTCGTCGTTGGCCGGCGCGTCATCCCGTGGATCCTGCATTACGTCGCCCATACGGGCTCCCGCGAACTGTTCCGGCTCTCGGTCCTGGCGATCGCACTCGGCGTCGCGTACGGGGCTGCCGAACTATTCGACGTATCGTTTGCGCTTGGCGCGTTCTTCGCCGGCATGGTCCTGGGCGAGTCCGAGCTCAGCCATCAGGCCGCAGCGGAGTCCCTTCCGCTCCGCGACGCTTTCGCCGTCCTGTTCTTCGTCTCCGTCGGAATGCTGTTCGATCCGACCATCCTCCTGCACGACCCGCTGCCGGTCCTCGCCACGGTCTTCATCATTCTCGTCGGGAAGTCGGTTGCGGCCTTCCTGATCGTGATCGCGTTTCGCCACCCCATCGGCACGGCATTGACCATCTCGGCCAGCCTCGCGCAGATCGGCGAGTTCTCGTACATCCTGGCGAATCTCGGGGTCGCTCTCGGCCTTCTGCCGGAGCATGGACGTGACCTCATCCTGGCCGGCTCCCTGCTGACGATCCTGGCGAACCCGCTGACGTTCTCCGCCATGGACCGGTTGCGGCCCTGGCTGGAGCAGCGGCTGAAGCTTCACGTCGCCGACCGGCCACAAGAGCCGGTGGAGCCGAAGGAGTTGCCCGTCACGGCTCTCACCGGGCACGCCGTGCTGATCGGCTTCGGGCGCGTCGGCAGTGTGATTGCCGAGAAGATCCGGGACCAGGGCTACCCGCTCTTCGTCATCGAACACAACGACAAGCTCATCGAGCAGCTCCGCGCACGCGGCATCGAGGCCGTATCCGGCAACGCCGCGGCGCCCCAGCTCCTGAAGACCGCGAACCTCGCACAGGCCCGCTGGCTCTTCGTCGCCATCCCGAGCCCGTTCGAGGCCGGGCAGATCGTGAAGCAGGCGCGGGAGATCAACCCGGCGATCGAGATCATCGCCCGGGCGCATTCCGACGTCCAGGTCGAGCACTTCAAACAGCTCGGCGCCAACGTCGTCATCATGGGCGAACGGGAAATCGCCCGCGCGATGCTCGAATATGCCTTCGCCTCGCCCGTCTCGGATGTAACGAGCAGCACCGCCGCCTGAAACGATCATGTCTTCGGGCGCGCCATGCCCGGACATCGCTGTCGGACGCAGGCGATTCGGATCCCCGGGGCTTCCGCGCGGGCACGCCCGGACGACACCCGGCAGGGCATTCCCGCGCCCTCCCTTGATCCAATCCCTTGATGCGTCACGGGGCAGAAAGTGGGTTGACGCGCGCCCCGGCTTACCCCCCAATCGGGGGTGGAAACGTGCGTCCGCGCGACACCGGTCTCCGCCGGCCGACGGCCATCGGCTGCGGGTATCGCGGCTTCCCGATCAGGCCCGTTTCGCACCGTGCCGGGCTTGCCAGGCGCGGAAAGCCGTCAGCGCCTCGTCGCGACCGTATTGCACCATGCGGGGCGCCGAGCGCTGCGGCAACGGACGACAGAGTTCCGCCGCCAGCATGGTCGTCGCGAATCCGATTCCCGCGGCATCCTCGCCGGAGCAGCCGTAATAGACGACCGGTATCCGCGCCCAGTGGATCGCCCCGTAGCACATCGGGCACGGCTCGCCGCTCGCGTAGATTTCGCAGTCGCTCAAGTCTCCTCGCCCCAGCGCGCGAACGGCGTCGCGAATCGCGTTCATCTCCGCATGCCCGGTCGGATCATGCGTTTGCATGACCGTATTCACCCCGCGCGAGACGATCTCGCCCGCACGTACCACGACGGCCCCGAACGGGCGCCCGCCATTCGCAACGTT
>DASVCL010000020.1:0-39918 GCA_036381615.1 Alphaproteobacteria bacterium | reverse complement strand
CTTCACCCGCTTGGCCAGGCCCAGCATGTTGATGGCGCCGTGGACCGACGTCTTGGTCGTCTGCACCGGGTCGTGCTGGTAGTGCACCGGCGACGCCGGACAGGCCAGGTTGTAGATCTCGTCAACCTCGACATAGAGCGGGAAGGTCACATCGTGCCGCATGACCTCGAAGTGGGTCGCCCCCATCAGATGGGCGATGTTCGCCTTCGTTCCCGTGAAATAGTTGTCGACACACAGCACGTCGTGCTTGTCGGCTAGGAGCCGCTCGCACAGATGCGAGCCCAGAAAGCCGGCACCGCCGGTGACGAGAATGCGCTTGCGAGGTCCCATGGTCTTTCCGTTGGCCGAAGCCCTGTCGTCGTGAGCCGGAATTTCGGTTCCGGGGGCGAGCAGGCAAGGACCGGCGACCAATCTCTCAGAATGAAGAACAAGTCAACCGGCGGCCCGCCATGCGCGATCATCCCGCACCCGAACGGGCACGATCGAACCGAAAGGAGAACGGCTGCCCCCGGCGGCCGTTCCGGGTATGCCGGTGTGCAGGCGCGCAGGCATGCCGCCCCTCAGCCGGATTGAAAACTTGCCGGCGGATGATTTCCGCCCCCCATCCGTTATCCCCCTGGACCAGATCATGAGGCGAGAGGACGCTGGCCGGACCGTGCATAGCTGCGCCGCCCGGCGTGCGGCGCGAAGGATGGGGCGCCGCCGGGGACCGCAAACCGGATCCTGGACGCCGGCGCCGGCAGGCCGTCCCACGTGCCGACGGCCGGCGCGGCACGACTGCCCGGGGTAGCAACGCGGTATCGTTGGTGGCCTTGGCGTTGTGGTGCCGATTCCGATATGTTCGGGCGGTTCCTGGACAGGAAACGGACGGTCCGCTACGCCGGGCTGCGGATCCAGGTGAGCATCTGCGCCGCTCCATTCTATTGAAAATCTGATGGCTCCAAATCGTGTCGCCGCTGCCGACCTCGAGGCGTGGGTCTCGGGGGCGCTTCGTATCGCCGACGTCGCCATCGTCGTCGTGGCCGCCGTGATCTCCTATTGGATCCGGCACGATACCTACGTCCTTCCCAACCTCTACATCATGGCGATCCTGGCGGCGGTGGCGCTTACCGCGAACTACATGCAGATCGCACGGGTGTACGAGTTCGACAATCTGATGCGGCTGACGGCGCAGATCGGACTCGTCGCGATGAGCTGGACGGCGGTGATGCTGAGCCTCATCGCGCTTGCCTATTTCACGCAGACTTCGATCGCCTTCTCGCGCGCCTTCGCGCTGGGCTGGTTCGCGTTGACGCTCGGCGGTCTCGTTCTCGCCCGCATCCTGGTCCTGACGCAGATGGAACGCTGGCGCCGCGCCGGCCGGTTGACTCTCAACGTTGCGATCATCGGTGCCGGGCCGCTTGCCCGTCAGGTACTGCAGCACCTGAAGGCCCAGGGCGAAAAGCAATATCGCATCGTCGGCGTGTTCGACGACCGCGTGAACGACGCCTCCGAGATCGAGGGATACGCCTTCCGGGGCACGGTCGACGATCTCGTCCGCTATGTCCGGATGTATCCGATCGACGAGATCGTCGTCGCGGTGCCATGGCAGGAACGCGAATACATCCAGACCATCGTCAAGCGGCTCAAGGTCGTTCCGACGAACGTCAAACTCTGTCCCGATTATGTCGGATGGACGCTGCCGGTGCGGCGGTTCCTGCCGCTTGCCGGGGTGCCGATGCTGGCGGTCCTCGAACGGCCGCTGTCCGGCTGGAGCCTCGTCATCAAGGCGCTCGAGGACCGGATTCTCGCGGTCCTGCTGCTGGTCCTCTTCGCACCGGTCCTGCTGGTGGTCGCACTCGCCATCCGCCTCGACAGCCCCGGTCCGGTCCTGTTCCGGCAGAAGCGCTACGGCTTCAATAACAATCCGATAACGGTCTACAAGTTCCGGACCATGCATGTGTCGGCGGGCGAGGATCCGGCCGTGCCGCAGGCACGTCGGAACGACCCCAGGGTCACCCGGGTCGGCGCCTTCCTGCGCCGGACGAGCCTGGACGAGCTGCCGCAACTGCTCAACGTCATCAAGGGCGAGATGTCCCTGGTCGGGCCGCGACCCCACGCCGTCGCCCACAACGAGCAATACGCGACGATCATCGACGACTATCTGAGCCGTCACCGGGTCAAACCCGGAATCACCGGCTGGGCGCAGGTCAATGGCCTGCGGGGCGAGACCGATACGCCCGAGAAGATGGCCCGGCGCGTCCAGTACGACCTGTATTACATCGACAACTGGTCGCTTCTCTTCGACATCAAGATCCTGCTCCTCACGCCCTTCCTGGGCTTCGTCAACAAGAACGCATACTGACCGACGGCCGGCACGGAAAGCGCGGGCACCCGGCGAGGCCATGACGCGGGATCGGGGCCCGGCGGCCGGCGTTCACGGTTTCGCAACCTCTTTCGGGCCCTTATTCGCCGAAAAGAGAGCCTTTCCGGCCGGAACAAATTTATGCGGGCACGCCCGACGCAAGACGATCGACTCCCCACGCAGGAGGCGCTGCTGCTCGACTACGCCGAGCGGCTGGATCGTCATCGCGCCGGACGCCATGCCGTCCACGTCCATCTGTCGAAGCTCAAGCCGCACAACCGACGCGAACACCATCTTCGCATCGCCTGGAACACGGTCGAAGGCCTGGTCCGCACCCACGACGGTCAGCTCTTTCCGCTGTCGAACGCCGATCTGGTCTTCGTCTGCAAGGACGCCACACCGACCGAGCTCGATGGCGTCATCGTGAAACTTCGCTATCTCTTCAGCGAAGATCCGTTCATCCAAACGCACGATCCGGGCGAACCGGATCGCTTCTGCACCTGTTTCGATCTCGAGCGGCACTACGACGCGTTCCTTCTGCTCGCTCGGCAGATCGTCGAACATGAACAACGGCGTCGGAAGGAGCCGGCGCCGCCCCCGCCACCGGCGGAAGTGAAGCTCAAACCGCTGGAACCCGAACAGCTCGGCCGCATCGAGCAGGCGCTTGCTCGCGCCGACCTGTCGAACCTCATCCGCCGGCAGGCGGTATGCGCCATCGTGCCCGGCGCGCCCCCGCATCCGGTGTTCAGCGAACTGTTCGTGTCGATCAGCGACCTGCAGCGCACCGTCGCGCCCACCACCGACATCGCCTCAAATCGCTGGCTGTTTCAGCGCCTGACCGAGACGCTCGACAAGCGGATGCTCGCGACACTGCCGCGGCTCCAGGACTCGACGCTTTCGTCGCGGTTCAGCCTGAACCTGAACGTCGCGACACTGCTGTCCCAGGAGTTTCTCGCCTTCGACGAGGCGCTGACAAGCGTCTCGCGCGGCACCGTCGTGTTCGAGCTGCAGCTCGTCGACATTTTCGCCGATATGGGTTCGTACCTGTTCGCGCGCGACTTCGTGCGCGACCGTGGCTACCGCCTGTGCGTCGATGGGCTTTCCTATCTCACCGCGCCGCTCATCGACCGCGAACGTCTCGGCGTCGACTTTGTCAAGATCGTCTGGTCGCCCGATCTGGCGGACGAGGCCGGGGAACGGCGCCAGGAGGATCTCAGAAATCTCGTCCGCAGCATCGGCGAGTCACGCGTCATTCTTTGCCGCTGCGAAAACGAAGACGCCATCCGCGTCGGGCGGGCCTGCGGCATCACGCTGTTCCAGGGCCGCCATGTCGACGCGTTGTACGCCGCCGCCAGGAAATCGAATCCCGGTCCGGCCCGGTAATCCGCGCGCGACTGACGCGCCGCGGCTATTCGCGCGGCGCGTGCTTGGCCAGGATGCGCTGCAGCGTCCGGCGATGCATGTTGAGCCGTCGCGCCGTCTCCGACACGTTTCGATCACACTGTTCGTACACCCGCTGAATGTGCTCCCAGCGGACCCTGTCCGCGGACATCGGATGTTCGGGCGGCGGCGGCAACGGACGGTCCTGCGTCAGCAGCGCCGCCTCGATGGCGTCCGCATCGGCCGGTTTGGGCAGATAGTCGATCGCCCCCGCCTTCATCGCGGCGACCGCGGTCGCAATATTGCCGTAGCCGGTCAACACGATGATGCGCGCCGTCGGCGCCACTTCGCGCACCGCCTGGACGACGCTCAACCCGCTTCCGTCGCCCAGTCTCAGATCGACGACCGCGTAGTCGGGCGGCGATCCACGCGCCGCGGCAATGCCCGCAGCGACGCTGTCGGCAACAGATACGGCAAAACCCCGTCGCTCCATGGCACGGGCGAGGCGCTGTCCGAAGATTTCGTCGTCATCGACGATCAGAAGACGTTTTTGCATCTGTCCGGCAGTTGAAACATTCATTGTGCAGCCTCGGCGGATCGAACGTATTCGGGTGGAACGGCGATGCGCGCCCGCGGCCAGGTGATGCGGACGACGGCGCCGCCTTCGGACTGGTTACCGGCTTCGATGCTGCCGCCGGTCCGTTCGAGCAGTGTCTTGGCGATGAAGATTCCCAACCCCATGTGCTCGCCCTCGGCATTGCGGGACGACAGATACGGTTCGCCGAGGCGATCGAGGATGGCCGGCGCAAAACCCGGACCGTCATCGGCGATCGAAACCTCCACGCTCGCCTTGTCCCAGCTCGTACGGACCTCGACGCGGCCGCGCGCGAACTGGACCGCGTTCTCGACGAACGCACCGAGGCCGTGGACGATCTCGGGCTTGTGCGCCACGTATGGCTCATCGCCGCCATCGGGGCCGCCGGCTGCGACGAAGTCGATGGATACCGGATCGCGCCGAAATGGAGCGGCCGCCGTCTGGACGAGCGCCGATACCGGCAGCACGGCGAACGGGGAATTTTCGTCCGCTTCGGGCCGCGCCGCAAGCCGGGCAAGAATGTCGCGGCACCGGCCCGCCTCGGCGACCAGAAGCGCCGCGTCCTCGGCAAGCGGGTTGTCCTTCGGGAGATCGCGCGCAATCTCGCGGGCGATGACGGCGATGGTGCCCAGCGGCGTACCGAGTTCGTGTGCGGCGGCGGCGGCAAGGGCGCCAAGTGCGGACAGCCGCTGTTCGCGTGCGAGCGCCGCCTGAGACGCCGCGAGCGCGTCCGACATGCGCCGGGCCTCGACGGCGACGCTCCCGATGTACAAGGCAAGAAAAATCATGCTGATCGTCGACGCCGCCCATAGCCCCGCCACGTAGAGCCATGGGAACGTCAGACCGCCGCCGGGCCAGGGCAGAGGCTCGTACCACAAGGCGAGAGTCGTGACGCACGCGATGCCGAGCCCGCACAGGACGATCGTGCTGTTGCGCGACAGCACGGTCGCGGAGATCGCGATCGGGGCGAGCAGCATGACGGCGAAGGGATTGGTCAGGCCGCCCGTGAAGTGAAGCAGGACGCCAAGCTGAACCAGGTCCCAGCCGAGCAGCGCGAGCGCGCCGCGGTCGCCGAGACGCGCCGCCGGCCGGTACAACGTCAGGACCAGATTGAGCACCGCCGATGCGCCGATCGCCGCAAGCGCCGGGTTGAGCGGCAACTCGAAGCCGAAGCCGAACTGGACCGCCATGAGCGTGACCAGCTGACCGGCGATGGCAAGCCACCGGATGAGAACGAGCGTGCGGAGCCGCACGCGTCCGAGCGTTCCGCTCCACTCGGCCGGGCGCATGGGCATTTCCTCGCCCTTCATCCCGACGCCCCCTGGATCGGCCTTCGCAGAGGCGGCATTCTTGAAACGCGATGGCGACATCATCCGTTTGGCACCATACACGATAACAAATAGTCATGCTCGAGCCGGTTATCAAAGTCGAACACCTGACCAAGCGCTTCAAGGACGTAGCCGCCGTCGACGACGTGAGTTTCAGCATCGCCCGAGGGATCACGACGGCTCTGCTCGGCGGCAATGGCGCCGGAAAGACCACGACGATCGGCATGCTCCTCGGCCTGATCGTCCCGACCGCGGGCACGATCACCATTCTTGGCGAGGACATGCTCCGTCACCGCCACCGCGTGCTGCCGCGCCTCAACTTCTCGTCCCCCTATGTGGACTTCCCGAACCGGCTGAAGGTGCGCGAGAACCTGATGGTCTTTGCCCAGCTTTACGGCGTCCGCGATGCCGGCGGCCGGATCAGGGAGCTTGCCGCGGATCTCGACCTCGGGGAACTCCTGGACAAGAAGACCGGCAGCCTGTCCTCCGGGCAGAAGACGCGCGTCAGCCTGGCCAAGGCGCTGCTCAACCGGCCGAAGATCCTTTTTCTGGATGAGCCCACGGCAAGCCTCGACCCGGACACGGCCGACTGGATCCGCACCTATCTCGAGCGCTATCAGCGCGCGACCGGGGCCTCGATCCTGCTTGCCTCCCACAACATGGCCGAGGTCGAGCGTCTGTGCCAGGACGTGCTGATGATGAAGGCCGGGCGCATCGTCGATCGTGGCACGCCGTCGGAGCTGTTGTCCCGCTACGGGCGGGCGAATCTCGAGGACGTGTTTCTCGACATCGCGCGCAGCCGGCGCGCCGAAGCCGCCGCCCAGTGATGGACATCATGCAAGACGCGGGACCGCTTCGGCGCATCGGCGCGATGCTGCTGCGTCATTACTATCTGATGCGGAGCTCGCCGACGCGTATTTTCGACCTGATGTACTGGCCGCTGCTGCAGATGATCGTGTGGGGTTTCATCACGGTGTTCTTCGTGCGGCACTCGTCATGGCTGGTCCAGGCCAGCGGCGTGCTGATCGGCGCCGTGCTGCTGTGGGACGTCCTCGTGCGCAGCCAGTTCGGCATGACGCTGTCGCTGCTCGAGGAGATGTGGTCACGAAATCTGGCGAACCTGTTCGTGAGTCCGCTGCGGCCTGCGGAATTCGCGGGGGCGCTCATGGTCCTGTCCATGTTCCGCTCGCTGCTGGGCGTCGTCCCTGCGGCGTTGCTCGCCATTCCCCTCTTCGCGTACTCGATCTTCGATCTGGGTCTGCCGCTCATCGCCTTCTGGGCCATCCTGCTGATGTTCGGCTGGGGCGTCGGCCTGGTGATCGCCGCGGCTTTGACGCGATTCGGACTGGCGGCCGAGAGTTACGCCTGGGCTTCCATCTTCATTCTCGCGCCGATCAGCGGCGTCTATTACCCGGTCGACGTCCTGCCCGGTTGGCTGCGGGCGGTCTCCTGGGCCATGCCGTCGACCTACGTGTTCGAAGGGATGCGTGCCGTGATGATCGACCACGTGTTCCGGTGGAATCTGGTCGGCCCGGCGCTCGTTCTGAACGTGGTCTATCTCGCGCTCGGGATCATGCTGTTCCTTGCCGCCTTCCGCTCGGCCCGCGAGCGCGGCCAGCTGCTCCATGCCGGCGAATGATCGCCGGCCGTTCTCGATCCGGTTGCGCCGGGCGCCGGCGCCGCGGTCCGTCGACGCCGCCGGTCTCGCAGCCGTCGCCGATCATGCCGCCGTCTTCGCGTACCCCCGAACGGCCGGGTATCCATGGAAATCAAGGATATGCGGGCACGCCGAAAGAATAGGATCGGGCCCGACCGGGTCTGCCCGGCCCCTGAAATGTCGTAATATGCCGCCGGCATGACCCAGGGCCGCCTGGCTCCGAGCACCATCCGGCACACATGCGTGCATTCGATGCCGATGGACGGATCCGGCGCCGCCTGCACGAGGTTCCCCATGCAGCAGAAACAGACGATGGCCCCTGATCTCAGTCGCGCAGCACGCGAGCAGCTCCTGCGCCGCAGCTTCATGTTCAGCGACATCGATGCGGACCTGCTGCAGCAGATCGCCAGCCTCAGCCGCATCCGTCGCCTGGACAAAGGTGCGGTCCTGTTTCAGCAGGGCGACGACGGCGACGCGCTCTATGGTGTCATGGCCGGCCTCATCTGCATCTCCATTTCGAACGATGCAGGCAAGGAGCTGACCATCGCGGTCCTGGAGACCGGCGACGTGTTCGGCGAGATCGCGCTGCTCGACGGTCTGTCGCGCAGCGCCAACGCCTATGCAGCCGAAGACAGCATTCTGCTGGCCATCGAGCGCAGCATGTTCCTGGAGCTGCTGGAACGGGAGCCGCGAATCGCACGACATGTGATCGAGCTGCTGTGCGAACGGCTGCGGGCAAACACGGACAAGCTCGGCGAATACGCTTTCATGAGTCTCGGCGCCCGCCTGGCAAAACGCCTGCAGGCGTTGTCGATCGCCCATGGTCGACGCGGCCCCGACGGCGTGCGTATCGAAGTGAAGTTTTCCCAGACCGACCTCGCGCACATGCTCGGCGCCACGCGTGAAGCCGTGAACAAGCAGCTGCGCCTGCTCGCGAGCCAGGGATTGATCCAGCTGGATCAGGGCTACATCACCATCAAGGACATGGCGCGGCTCAGCGCCATGCACCACGAGCGCGCCTGACCCGCCCCGCTATATCGCGTCGCGCCAGGATTTCCGGGGTCCACCGGCATCCGACGCGCACCGGCGACCCGTCACCGGTGCAGGCGAGACTGAGATCTGGTAGAAGCATGCATGAACTGATCTCATGCTTTGCCATGCGACGGCTGCCCTCCCTCGATTCCCTCCGCGTCTTCGAAGCGGCAGCCCGGCATCTGAGCCTCACCAAGGCAAGCGATGAGCTTCACGTCACGCAGAGCGCGCTCAGCCACCGCATCCAGGCGCTCGAGGCCGAACTCGGTATTACACTGTTCCGCCGCTATGCACGGCGCATCGAGCTGACGCCGGCCGGCGAGATTCTGGCCGCCGGCGTCCGTCGCGGCCTCGGCGAGATCATGCGCGCCCTTGCGTCGATCGACCCCGCAGGCGCCACGACGTCATTGACGATCAGCGTTCTGCCCTCGTTCGCGACGCGCTGGCTTATCCCGCGCCTCGGGCGTTTCCGCAGCGAGCATCCGGAGATCGACGTCAGGATCGCCGCCGATCCGGCGCTGGTCGATTTCCACAAGGGAAATGCCGATCTCGGCATCCGCTTCGGGCGCGGCCGCTATCCGGGCCTGCATACGCAGCTTCTCATGGCCGATGCGGTCTTTCCCGTCTGCAGTCCGGATTTCCGGCGTCGGATGGGCGATCTCGCCAGGCCAGACGACCTGCTGCGCTGCACGCTCCTTCACGACGAGGCGGCGGAGAGCGACGGCAGCGGCGCCGACTGGGTCAGCTGGTTCCGGCACGTGGGCGTCCACTACCCCGGCGCAGACGATGGTCCGCGCTTCAATCAGGCCATATTGGCGCTGGAGGCAGCGGCAAGCGGCCTTGGCGTTGCGCTCGCACGCAAGAGCCTCGTCGCCGGCGATCTGGAATCGGGACGGCTGGTGCGGCTGTGGCCCGAGGAGGCGCCGACGGTTTTCTCGTATTACATCGTATGTCTGCCGGAACGCGTCGAACGCGGCTCGACCGCGATCTTCATCGAGTGGCTGCGTCGCGAGGCCGGATCCTGACGACTTGATCAGGCCGTCCTGTTGCTGACGCCGGCCTCGGCGAACGAAGCCATCCCGCTGTGACACGACACGGCAGCCTTGACGATCGCGATCGCGAGCGTGGCCCCCGACGCTTCGCCGA
This sequence comes from Alphaproteobacteria bacterium, assembly GCA_036381615.1. Taxonomy (GTDB): domain Bacteria; phylum Pseudomonadota; class Alphaproteobacteria; order CACIAM-22H2; family CACIAM-22H2; genus CALANV01. The sequence goes on along the minus strand of DASVCL010000020.1, from coordinate 30,436 downwards.
GACGCATGCCGAGATCCAGCAGCGGCGTCTTGCCGATCGTCGTCATCAGCCGCCGGTGGCCGGGCTCGGCCGACATGTGCGCGACGATGCAATGGTCGAGCGCGCGCGGATCCAGCGCATGGAGTACTGCGGCCGCCGCAGTGCTGGCAAAGCCGTCGAGAATGACCGGGATGCGGGCCATACGCGCCGCGATGACGGCGCCGGCGATCGCGGCGAGCTCGTGCCCGCCGAGGTGGCGCAGGGCCTGAAGCGGGTCGGTCAGGGCGGCGCGATGACGGTCCACCCCGGCGGCGACCGTGGCGATTTTCCGCTCGAGCACCGCCCCGCTCACGCCGGTGCCGGGACCGGTCCATTCGGCAGCGGTGCCGCCGAACAGCGCGCAGCACAACGCCGCCGCCGACGTGGTGTTGGCGATGCCCATCTCGCCGAGCGCGAGCAGATCGATACCGGGCTCCACCGCCATCATCCCGTAGGCCATGGCCCGGGCGCATTCCTCTTCGGTCATCGCCGGCGCGGTCGTGAAGTCGGCCGTCGGATGATCCAGGGCCATCTCATAGACGCGGAGATCGGCATCGACGACGCGGCAAAGCTGGTTCACCGCCGCTCCGCCGGCGATGAAGTTCTGCACCATCTGCGCGGTCACCTCGGCCGGATAGGCCGATACGCCACGCGTCGCGACGCCATGATTGCCGGCAAAGACGCACGTGCGCGGCCGTTCCACGCGCGGCGGGTGGCGGCCCTGCCATGTGGCGCACCAGATGGCGAGTTCCTCGAGCCGCCCGAGGCTTCCCGGCGGCTTCGTCAATTGCTGCTGCCGGGCCGCGGCGGTGTCGCAGGCTTCGCGGTCGGGGCCCGGCAGATGCGGCAGGATGTCGCGAATTTCGGCAAACGTTGCAACCGGCTGGCGTGCGACCATACGAACCTGTCCGCGAGAAAGAGAGCGATCGAGAGGTGCTGACGTCCGTGCCGGCATCGTGCCACCCGCTTCGGGCCCGGAACCGGTGTTTCGCTCGTGCCGGCATCAAGGAGGTTGCCGGCTTCTAGCATACGGGCGAATGCCCCGGCAACGCGCCCCATGCGAGGCGCTTGCGGACGTTCGCCGACCGACGCCGCATCATTCACGATTGCGAAGGCTTTTCGTGCAACGCTTGCATGAGGCGCATCGCAGAAGACGAGTGACATTCCCCGGATTGGTCGGTATTTGCCATGAGACTCCTGCGCCTGCGATTCGTCATGACGCCGGATCTGTCCCCTTCGCCCGAGACGTCCGGCGGGCCTCGCACCCCGCCGGTCGCGCCACTAGTCGGCTGGCTGACGGAGATCCGGGTGGCCGCCGCCTTCCTGACCCGCTTTCCGATCCGCCTCGCCGCCGCGGATGCGACGATCCCCGTTGCGTCGGCGGTGCGCGCCTTTCCGCTGGTCGGGCTCGGCGTCGGTCTCGTCGGCGGCGCGGTCTATGCCGTGTCCGATCTGGTCGGCATGTCGTCGACGATCGCGGCCCTCCTGGCAATTGCCGCGCTCGTCGTCGCAACCGGGGGCCTTCACGAGGATGGCCTCGCGGACTGCGCCGACGGGCTCGGCGGCCGGACGCGCGAGGATGCGCTGGCGATCATGCGCGACAGCCGGATCGGCACGTTCGGCGTGATCGCCCTCTTCTTCGTGCTCTCGCTGCGCGTAACCGCATTGTCCTACGCCGGCGACCTCGTCGATGCGGTGCTCGTGGTGCTCGCCGCAGCCGCCGGCTCGCGCGCAACGCTGCCGGCCCTGATGTATCTCCTTCCGCCCGCCCGCCCGGATGGACTGGGATGGGCCGCAGGTCAGCCCGACCGCCGGCGCGTCATTGACGCCGGCGCGATCGGCGCCGTGGTGATCGTTGCGGCACTGGGTCCGATCTGGGGCCTGCTCGCCATCGCGGCGGCGGCCGGCGCCGCGCTCGCCGCAGGCTGGCTTGCCCACCGTCGTCTTGGCGGCCATACTGGCGACGTCCTTGGGGCCGGACAGCAATTGTCCGAAACGGCTATCCTGCTCGCTTACGTGATCTCACCGACCTGGATCTGATGACGACAGCCGTCACGACGCGGTGGTGGTGGATCCGGCATGCGCCGGTGATCAACCCGAGCGGTCGCATCTACGGCCAGCGCGACGTGCCTGCCGACACGTCGGATGCTTCGGCTTTTGCCGCGCTGGCGGCCCGCATGCCGCTCGACGCCGTGTGGCTGGCGACACCGCTCCAACGCACCCAGGCGACGGCCGCCGCGATCCAGGCCGGCATGAACGGCTGCAATCCGCCGCCGCCGGAAATCGAACCTGCCTTCATCGAGCAGAATTTCGGCGATTGGCAGGGGCTGACCTACGACGAGATCGGCGCGTATGGGCACGTGCGACCCGGGACCAAGGGCATCGGCGTCGAAGGGCATAAATTCTGGCTGGCGCCCGCGCACACCCGGCCGCCCGGCGGCGAAAGCTTCGTCGACGTCATGGCGCGGGTGGCCGCGCGCGTGCGCGAGCTTACCGCGCGCCATGCCGGCCGCGACATTGTCGTGGTCGCACATGGCGGACCGATCCGCGCGGCGTTGGCCCACGCGCTCGACCTTCACCCCGAGGCGGCGCTTGCCTTCACCATCGACACGCTGTCCTTGACGCGGCTCGACCACGTGACCGGTCCGGGTGCCGGTCACGCATGGCGGGTGAACGCGATCAATCTGCCGCCGTCGGCCGGCGCGCCGCCGCATCGGCCGCAGGCCCGCTAGCGGCTCCACAGCCTGTTCAAGGCGTGGCCGTGGTGGGAGACGGCCGTTTCCGGGCAAGTTCGATCGCGCCATGCCATGTCGAGCCGGGGCCATCCATGGTGGTGGCAGTGCCGGGACGCCTATGCTAGGGTCCTGCCTGCGTCCGGACAGGGAAGTCCGGTGACGCGGTTCGGCCGGACATTCACGGCCACCGCCAGGCCGGCGCTGCCCCCGCAACTGTAAGCGGCGAGATCGTCGCGCACCCACGCCACTGACCGACGCCCCGGGCACTGCCCCAAGGCCGGTCGGGAAGGCAGATCGACGGTCGATGACCCCGAGCCAGGAGACCTCCCGGATGCCGGTCCTTGCGGGCCGCGGCCCACTCGATTCCTCGGCGGGAGGATTCGGCGCGTTGACCTCGTATGCCCCGGCCGCTTCGGCGGTCCAGTCCCTGCTTCCCGGTGCGACCCTTGTGCTCGGCGGCACTCGCTCCGGCAAGAGCCGCTACGCCGAATCGTTGATCGGCGGCACGCTCGCGGCCGGCCGGACGGCCCTCTATGTCGCGACGGCAACCGCCGGCGACGCGGAAATGGCGGCGCGGATCGCCGCACATCGCGCGCGCCGCGGGCCGCAATGGCTCACGGTCGAGGAACCATACGATCTTGCCGGCATCCTGCGTCGCGAATCCGCACCAGAGCGTCCGATCCTGGTCGACTGTCTGACGCTGTGGCTGTCCAACCTGATGGCGGCCCAGCGCGATGTCGCGGCCGCGACCACGGATCTGCTGGCCGCGCTCACCGCTTTGTCCGGACCCGTGGTGCTCGTCTCGAACGAAGTCGGACTCGGCATCGTCCCCGATAACGCGCTTGCCCGGACGTTCCGTGACCATGCCGGCCGACTGCATCAGGAGATCGCGGCCATCGCACGGCGGGTCGTGTTCGTCGCGGCGGGTTTGCCGCTCATTCTCAAGGAGTCCGAATGATGGCCCAAACGCGCATTCCCGTGACGATCGTCACGGGATTTCTCGGCGCCGGAAAGACGAGTCTGCTTCGCCACCTCGTGCGCACCGCCCGGGGCCGCCGCATCGCGCTGGTGATCAACGAATTCGGCGAGCTCGGCGTCGACCGCGAACTGTTGCTCGGATGCGGGGATACCGCCTGCGCGCCGGGCGATGTGGTCGAGCTGGCCAACGGCTGCCTGTGCTGCACGGTCGCGGACGATTTCCTCCCGACGATCGAGGCGTTGCTCGACCGGGCGACGCCGCCCGATCATATCGTCATCGAGACGTCGGGCCTTGCGCTGCCGAAACCGCTGGTCAAGGCGTTCGCCTGGCCGGAGATACGCGCGCGCGTCACGGTCGACGGCGTGATCGCCGTGGCCGACGCAGCCGCCGTCGCGGCCGGACGCTTCGCCACGGATCCGGAGGCGCTGGCGGCGCAGCGCGCGGCGGATCCTGCGCTCGACCATGACAACCCGCTCGAGGAAGTGTTCACGGATCAGATCCAGTGCGCAGACCTCGTCGTCCTCAACAAGGCCGACCTCGTCGATGCCGCAACGCTCGAGCGGCTCCGCCGCGAGCTCGTGCCGGCATTGAGGCCGGGCGTGAAGCTGGTCGAGTCGCGCTTCGGCGCGCTCGACGCGGCCGTGCTGCTCGGCCTCCACGCCGCGGCCGAAGACGATCTCGACACGCGGCCATCGCACATCGACGCGCTGGGCGAGCACGACCATGACGATTTCGAGAGTTTCGTCGTGCCCCTCGGCAGCGTGCGCGACCCGCACGGCTTGGTCGCCCGCGTACGGTCGGCCATTGCCGCGCATGACATCCTGCGCGTGAAGGGATTCCTCGACGTGCCCGGCAAGCCCCTGCGGCTCGCCATGCAGGGCGTCGGCCCGCGCATCGATCACTACTACGACCGCCCCTGGCGCCCGGACGAGCCGCGCGCATCGCGTCTCGTCGTCATCGGACGCAAGGGGATCGATCGCGACGCGATCATCGCTGCGCTCGCCGAAGCGCAAGCGGCCTAGCAACGATCCGGACGGCGACGTCATGCACCTGCTCGCCACACAGCCAGGCGATATCCCCGAGGGCGGCGCCGTCGATCTGGCGCAGACCCCGGGCGACATCGTCGTGCTCACGGCCGCGGATAGCGAGATTGCGCTGCTCGCCGCCGCTCGGGCGCGGCTCGCGCGCGAGTTCGGCGAAGCCTTTCCGACCCTCCGCCTCGCCAACCTCCTTCGCCTGTCGCACAATTTCTCCGTCGATCTCTACGTCGAACGCATCGTCCGACATGCGCGACTGGTGGTGGTCCGCCTCCTCGGCGGTCGAAGCTACTGGCCCTACGGCGTGGATCAGATCGTGGCGACGTGCCGCGACCATGCCATTCCGCTCGCGCTCGTACCCGGGGACGACCGGCCCGATCCCGAGCTCACGGCCCTGTCGTCTCTGCCGCCCGCCGACGTGAACCGCTTCTGGCATTATCTCGCCCACGGCGGCGACGCGAATGCGACCGGATTTCTGCGGCTTGCGGCCGCGCGCCTGGGCCTCGAGATCGACTGGCCGGAGCCGGCCCCGATCCTGCGCGCCGGGTTCTATGCACGCGGCCGCACGTTCTCGGATCTCGGCGACGTCAGGAAGGACTGGCGCGAGGGCGCCCCGGTCGCGGCCATCCTGTTCTACCGCGCCCTGGTCCAGGCATCGGATACGCAGGCAATCGACGCACTTGTCGCGGCGCTGCACGACGCCGGCCTCAATGCGCTGCCGATCTACGTCGTCAGTCTGAAGGACCCGGTCGCGGCGGCGACCGTCCGGAAGGCGCTCGCCGAGGTTCCGCCGGACGTGATCCTCAATGCGACCGGTTTCGCGGTCGCCCAGTCCGGTGCGGCCGCGGAAGACCCGCTCGCCGGTCCCGACTGTCCGGTGCTGCAGATCGTGCTCTCGACCGGCACCGCCGAGAGGTGGCGCGAGCAGACGCGCGGGCTTTCGCCGCGCGACATCGCCATGAACGTCGCGCTGACCGAGCTCGACGGACGGATCATGACGCGCGCCGTCGCCTTCAAGGGGCTGGTGCGACGCGATGAATCGGCCGAAGCGGACATCATCGGCTATATGCCGGCGCCGGATCGCCTGCACCATGTCGCCGCACTGGCCGCGGCATGGGCCCGGCTGCGACGAACGCCGCCCCGGGAACGGCGCGTGGCACTCGTCCTCGCCAATTACCCGAATCGCGACGGACGCATCGCCAACGGCGTCGGTCTCGACACGCCGGAATCGGTCGTGACGATCCTCGCGGCGCTCGAGACGGCCGGCTATCACGTCGCCGACCGGCCGCGCGATGGCGCCGAGCTCATCGGCGGCCTGCTGGCCGGCCCGACGAACGACATCCGGCGTCAGGTGTCGCGCTGCGTCACCGAAGAAATCAAACTGATCGAGTATTCGATCTTCTTCGGACAGCTCCCGCGCGACCTGCAGGCGCGCGTGCTCGAACGCTGGGGGCCGCCGGAGCGCGACCCGAGCTTCCGGCCGGGCGAGCTCGACTGCGGCAGCTTCGCCATCGCCGCACTCCGCTTCGGAAACATCGTCGTCGGGCTGCAACCGGCGCGCGGCTACAACGTCGACCCGGCATCGAGCTATCACGATCCGGCGCTGGTTCCGCCGCATTCATATCTCGCGTTCTACGCCTGGCTGCGCGAATGCTTTGGCGCGCACGCGATCGTACATGTCGGCAAGCACGGCAACCTCGAATGGTTGCCGGGCAAGGCGATCGCGCTCTCCGAGTCGTGCTGGCCCGAAGCGGCGCTCGGGACGCTGCCGAATCTCTATCCCTTCATCGTCAACGATCCGGGCGAAGGTACGCAGGCGAAGCGACGGACAAGCGCGGTCGTGATCGACCATCTGACACCGCCGCTCACCCGCGCCGGCAGCTATGGCCCCCTCGCGACGCTGGAGCGTCTGATCGACGAATACTACGAGGCGGCCGGACAGGACCCGCGCCGCCTCGCGCTCCTGGCGCGGGAAATTCGGGATCTTGCCGCCTCGAGCGGACTCGATCGCGACTGCGGCATTGCCCGCGACGATCCCGATCAGACGGCGCTCGGCAAGCTCGACGGCTTCATTTGCGAACTCAAGGAAGCGCAGATCCGCGACGGGCTCCACATCTTCGGCCGCAATCCCGAAGGCGACCTTCTGGTGAATCTGTTGGTCGCCATCGCGCGCAGCCCCCGCGGCGACGGCAAGGGTGCGGGCGCTTCGCTGCTGCGGGCGCTGGCGAGCGATCTCGGCCTCGGCTTCGATCCGCTCGATGCCGACATGGCGGCGCCGTGGCATGGGCCGCGCCCGGCGCTGCTCGGACCGGCCGATGGCTGGCGCAGCACCGGCGACACGGTCGAGCGGCTCGAGAACCTTGCCGCCGACATCGTCGCCGGCCGGCGCCAGGCCGCGCCGGAATGGACCGCCACGGCGCCGGTACTCGCGTGGATCTCCGACGCGTTGCGGCCGGCCCTGCTGCAAAGCGGCCCCGACGAGCTCGCTGCCTTGCTGGCCGGCCTCGACGGGCGGCGCGTCCGGCCCGGACCGTCAGGTGCGCCGACCCGCGGCCGTCCCGACGTGCTGCCGACCGGGCGCAACTTCTTCTCCGTCGATACGCGCGCCGTGCCGACGGTGGCCGCATGGACGCTCGGCTGGAAATCCGCGACCCTGCTGCTTGCACGGCATGTGCAGGAGCACGGCGAATATCCGCGTGCCCTCGCGTTGTCGGCATGGGGCACGAGCAACATGCGCACGGGCGGCGACGACATCGCCCAGGCGCTCGCCCTTCTCGGCGTCCGACCGACATGGGACGCCGGCTCACGGCGTGTTACCGGCTTCGAGATCCTGCCGCTCTCCGTCCTCGACCGGCCGCGCATCGATGTCACCCTGCGCGTTTCGGGCTTCTTCCGCGATGCCTTCGCCAACCTGATCGATCTTTTCGATGCGGCGGTCCGTGCCGTGTCGAGCCTCGACGAACCCGCGGATCTCAACCCCCTTGCCGCGCGCGTGCGCGCCGAAGCGGCCGACCTCGAACGCAGCGGATTGGAGTCGGCCGAGGCCCGGCGGCGCGCCGCGTCGCGCGTCTTCGGCGCCATGCCCGGCGCCTACGGCGCGGGGCTGCAGGCGCTGATCGACGAAAAGGGCTGGGACAGCGCGGCGGACCTTGCCCGCGCCTACGTCGAATGGGGCGGATACGCCTATGGCGCCGGGACGGATGGCGAGGCCGCCCACGCCCTGTTCGAAACCAGACTCCGCCAGGTGCAGATCGTCGTGCAGAACCAGGACAACCGGGAGCACGATCTGCTCGACAGCGACGACTATTATCAGTTCGAGGGCGGCTTGGCGGCAGCGGTGCGGCACCTGTCGGGAACGGCGCCGACGGTCTACCATAATGACCATTCGCGCCCGGAGTCGCCGAGAATCCGTACGCTGGAGGAGGAGGTGGCGCGCGTGGTCCGTGCCCGTGTCGTCAATCCGAAATGGATCGCCGGCTGCATGCGGCACGGCTACAAGGGCGCCTTTGAGATGGCCGCCACGGTCGACTACATGTTCGCCTTCGCCGCCACCACCGGCGCGGTTCGCGACCATCACTTCGATGCGGTATTCGAATCGTATCTCCACGACGAGACGGTCCGTGCGTTTCTCGCGCGCGCAAACCCGGATGCGCTGGCCGAGATGAGCGAGCGCCTCATCGAGGCGCAGGAGCGCGGGCTGTGGAAGCCGCGCGCCAACAGCACGCGCCAGCTGCTCGACACGCTTGCGCGGACGCGACACGAGGAGACGACGCCATGACGCCGCCGATCGGAAACGACGACGCCGAACACCGCGAAAAGATGCGGCGCATCAAGGCCGCGCGCGATCGCATGATGGCGACGAAGACCGAGGTCCGCGGACTTGTCATCGTCCATACGGGCAAGGGCAAGGGGAAGTCCTCGGCCGCGTGGGGCATGGTCATGCGCTGCCTCGGGCACGGCATGCGGGTCGGGATCGTCCAGTTCATCAAGGGCGCCTGGGAGACGGGCGAGGCGCGTTTTCTTCAGCGTTTTCCCGACCTCGTCACGATCAAGACGATGGGCGAAGGTTTTACCTGGGAGACACAGGATCGCGCCCGCGACATCGCGTCGGCCGGGCGTGCCTGGGACGAGGCCCGCACCATGCTGCGCGATCCCGCGTTCCGCTTCGTCGTGCTCGACGAACTCAACATCGTCCTGCGCTATGGTTATCTGCCGCTCGAGCCGGTGCTCGAAGCGCTGGCGGCCCGTCCCGCGGATCAGCATGTCGTCATCACGGGGCGCAATGCGCCGGATGCGCTGATCGAAGCTGCCGACCTCGTGACGGAGATGACGTTGATCAAGCACCCCTTCCGCGCCGGCGTGAAGGCCCAGCCGGGCGTGGAATTCTGAGGGAGGATCCGCGATGCGCAGTTCGCTCCGATACCTGACGCTGGTGTTTGCGGCATCTTTGGCGCCGCTCGACGTCGACATGCGGGCTGCGGCGCAACCATCCAACCAGCAGCAGATCGTCGATCGCGCGCGATCGACGGTCGAGAATCTGCGGAACGATCCGGACCTTCAGCTGGCGCCGATGCTCGACCGGGCCAAGGCCGTGCTCGTCTTCCCCAGTCTGATCAAGGCGGGATTCATTCTCGGCGGCGAGGCGGGCAATGGCGTGCTCCTCGTTCGTCACGAGGACGGCGAATGGAGCTACCCCGCGTTCTATACGATCACGAGCGGCTCGGTCGGCCTGCAGATCGGCGCGCAGGATGCCGAGGTCATCTTCACGATCATGACCGAACAGGGGCTGCACCAGGTCCTCGAGACCCAGTTCAAGCTCGGCGCCGACGCGAGCATCGCCGTCGGCCCGAAGGGCGTCGGGTTGGAGGCCGCGACCACCGCCGCTTTGGGCGCCGACATCTATTCCTTCGCCAGGGCGAAGGGTGCCTATGGCGGCGGCTCCTTCGAGGGATCGTTCTTCCATGTCCGCGAGGAATGGAACCGGCTCTATTACGGCCGGCCGGTCAGCGTGCGCGAAATCGTGATCGACCGCGTGGTGTCCAACCCCGATGCGGACCGCCTGAGGCAAACGCTTGCCGCACGCTGACGCACATCGGAGCGGCCGCACCCCGGCGATCATGCTGCAGGGCACCGGCAGCGACGTCGGGAAGTCGCTGCTGGTCGCCGGACTGGCGCGTGCCTTTGCGCGCCGTGGCCTTGCGGTGCGCCCGTTCAAGCCGCAGAACATGTCGAACAACGCGGCCGTGACTCCGGATGGAGGCGAGATCGGCCGGGCGCAGGCACTCCAGGCGCGCGCCTGCGGCATCGCCCCCAGCGTTCACATGAACCCCGTGCTGCTCAAGCCGCAGGCCGACGCGCACGCGCAGCTGGTCGTGCAGGGACGCGTCGAGGGTCAGGTGCGGGCGGGCGGGTATCTCGCGCTCAAGTCCAAGCTGCTGCCGCGCGTACTCGACAGCTTCGCGCGGATCGCGGCGGAGGCCGATCTGGTGATCGTCGAGGGCGCCGGATCACCGGCGGAGGTCAATCTTCGCGCGGGCGACATCGCGAACATGGGCTTTGCGAATGCCGCGGACGTTCCGGTCGCGCTCGTCGGCGATATCGACCGCGGCGGCGTCATCGCCAGTATCGTCGGCACGATGGCCGTTCTCGGGGCCGAGGACCGCGCGCGCGTCGCCGGCTTCATCATCAACAAGTTTCGCGGCGATATCCGGCTGTTCGACGGCGGCCGTCGCGACATAGCGGCCCGCACCGGCCTTGCCGATCTCGGCGTCGTGCCGTGGTTTCCCGAGGCCGCGCGACTGCCGGCCGAGGACACGGCCAGCCTCGACAGCCGGCGTTACGCGCCCGCCGGCTCGCCCGGCGCCGTGATCAGGATCGCCGTGCCGCGGCTGCCGCGGATCGCCAATTTCGACGATCTCGATCCGCTGGCGGCAGAACCCGACGTCGTCATCGACCTCATCCCGCCGGAGCGGCCGATCCCGGGGGATGCGGATGTCGTCCTGATGCCCGGATCAAAAGCGACACTGGCCGATCTTGCCGCATTCCGCGCCGCCGGCTGGGACATCGATTTGATGGCCCATGTCCGTCGCGGCGGCCGCGTGCTGGGTCTTTGCGGCGGCTATCAGATGCTGGGCCGGCGCATTGCCGATCCGCTCGGGCTCGAAGGACCGCCCGGCGAGATGCCCGGCCTGGGGCTGCTCGACGTCGAGACGGTGCTCGACCGCGCCAAGGTCCTGGCACCGGTCGACGCCGTCGATGCGATCTCGGGCGAGCAGGTCAAAGGCTACGAGATGCATATGGGCCGCACCGACGGACCGGACTGCAGCCGGCCGATGCTCAACCTCGATGGACGGCCGGAAGGCGCGCGAAGCCGCAGCGGCCACGTCGAAGGATGCTATGTCCACGGCCTGTTCGCGGCCGACCGGTTTCGCCGGGCCTGGATCGACCGCATCCGGGCGGGGCGAGGGCTTGGCGCAGGTAACGCGTCCGCCGCCTACGACGCGATGGTCGAGGATATCCTCGACAGACTGGCCGCCCACGTTTCATCCGCGATCGATCTCGATCGCATTCTGGAGATCGCCCGTGCGCGCTGACGCATCATGCCTTGGCGATCGCGAGCACGCCGACGAGGGTGGCGTGAACGAGGCAGGCGGCGACGAAAAGGTAAAGCGCCCGGCGCATGTCTGCCGGTGTGGCACGGGCCCGGCCATCGCCGATCCATGCGTCGTCGACGACTTGACCGCCGTACTGCCGCGGTCCCGCCAGCGCCAGCCCCAACGCCCCGGCCGCCGCCGCCTCGGGCCAGCCCGCGTTGACGGATCTGTGCTTGTGCGCGTCGCGGAACATCGTCCGGAACGCGGCGGCCGGATTGCCGTTCGGCACGGCGGCCGCGGCAATCGCGATGATGATGGCTGCAAGCCGTGCCGGGACGAAGTTCGCGGCGGTGTCCAGCCGCGCCGCTGCCTCCCCGAAATCGAGATAGCGCGGACTCCGGTGGCCGATCATGGAGTCGAGGGTATTCACCGCCTTGTAGGCCAGGATGCCCGGCAAACCGAGCAGAACGTACCAGAAGGCCGGCGCAACGACACCGTCCGAGAAGTTCTCGAACAGCGACTCGATGCCGGCACGGGCCACGCCATGCGCGTCGAGGCTCTGCGGATCGCGCCCGACGATATGGCGCACCGCCTCGCGGCCGGCCGCGACGCCGCCCGTCTCGAGCCCGCGGCAGACGGCGAAGACATGGTCGTAGAGCGAGCGTTGCGCGAGCAGGACGGCGACGACGAACAGCTCGATCAGCCACCCCCATGTCACCCCGCGTGCGAGCATCAGCAGCAGCCAGCCCGCCCCGGCGGCGATGCCGACGACGAACAGAACGACGATTGCGCCGCGCGCGCGCCGCGCCTCGCGGGTGCGTATATCGCGGTTGAGCCGGCGGTCGAGCACCCCGATCAGACGGCCGAGCGCGGCGACGGGATGCGGCACGATACGGAACAGCGGACGCATGTCACCGACGACGGCGTCCAGCATCAGCGCCGCCAGAAGAATGACGAACTGATCGACCGCGTCCGGCGGCACGAATCGGTACATGCGCGCCACCATGGCGGGCGAACCACGGCACGTCAACGGATCAAGATTCGGGCCTGAAGCAAGGGAGAACAGATTGCTGAACAACGATACCGCCGTCCTGATCTGCGGTCACGGCAGCCGCGACACCGATGCCATCGAGGAGTTCGAGTCGATGGCCGCACGGCTCAAGGCGCGGCTTCCCCAATATCCGGTCGGTGCGGCCTATCTCGAATTTGCGCGACCGATGATTCGCGAGGGCCTGGAGGCGCTCAAGGCCCGTGGCGCACGCCGCATCCTGGCCGTGCCCGGCATGCTCTTCGCAGCCGGGCACGTCAAGAACGACCTGCCGTGGGAACTCAACAGTTTTGCTGCCGAGAACCCCGGCATGACCGTCGAGTACGGACGGGATCTGGCCATCGATCCGAAGCTGCTTCAGGCGGCACGCGAACGTATCGAAGCCGCCGAAAGCCGTGCCGAACGCACCGTCGGCCGTGCCGATACCGTGCTGCTGACCGTGGGCCGCGGCACGAACGATCCCGACGCCAATGCCAACATCGCCAAGGTCGCACGCATGCTGTGGGAAGGCATGGGCTTCGGCTGGGGTGCCGTCGCCTATTCCGGCGTCGCGCATCCGCGCGTCGACGCAGCACTCGCCCGCCTGGTGCGATTGGGCTTCCGTCGCATCGTCGTCTTCCCGTATTTCCTGTTCACCGGCGTTCTGGTCAAACGCATCTACGCGCAGACGGACGCAGTCGCGGCCGTGCATCGCGACGTCGAGTTTCTCAAGGCGGACTATCTCAACGACCATCCGCTGGTCCTCGACGCATTCGTCGACCGCGTGAACGAGATCCTGACCGGCGACAACGTCATGAACTGCCGTCTGTGCAAATATCGCGAGCAGATCATCGGCTACGAGGCCGAGGTCGGCGCCCCGCAGGCCGGCCATCATCTGCATGTCCGCGGCATCGGCACGGATGCCGACCACCATCACGCCCATCACCATCATCACGGCCACGGTCATCACCATCACCATCATCATGATCATGGCCATGCGCACGACCACGGTCACGGCCACGGACATGCGCATCATCGCCCCGACGGAAACGCGAACCCGGAAGCCCGACCCGCCGCGCCTGCCGCACGGACCAAATGATCGCCTATCTGACAGATTCGGCCGAAATCTACCGACGTTCCTTCGCCACGATTCGCGCGGAGGCGGACCTCACGCGCGTGCCGCGCGACCTCGAGAGCACGGTCGTGCGGCTGATTCACGCCTGCGGCATGACGGACATCGCCGGGGATTTGCGCTGGTCGCCCGACGTCGCGTCTGCCGCCCGGGCCGCGCTGGCGGCGGGTGCCGCCGTGCTGACCGATGCCCGGATGGTCGCCGACGGCATCAGCGGGTCGAAAGGACAGCGCCGCAACCAAGTCATATGTCTTGTCGACGCGCCGGAGGCGGCCGAGCGGGCTCGTGCTCTGGCGACGACACGGTCGGCGGCCGCGGTCGATCTATGGCGCCCCCATCTCGCCGGCGCCGTCGTCGCGATCGGCAATGCGCCGACCGCGCTGTTCCGGTTGCTCGAGTGCCTCGACGACGGCGCACCACGACCGGCCGCGATCCTGGCGTTCCCCGTCGGCTTCGTGGGCGCGGCTGAGGCGAAGGCCGAGCTCGTCGCGAATGCGCGCGGCGTGCCTTATCTGACGCTCCTCGGCCGGCGCGGCGGCAGCGCGCTTGCCGCCGCGGCCGTCAACGCGCTGATGCGCGACGGAGACGAGCCATGACGCCGTGGCTGTCGGTAATCGGCATCGGCGCCGACGGACTCGGCGGCCTTGCGCCCGCAGCCCGCAGCCTGGTCGATGCCGCCGAAGTCCTGGTCGGCGGCAAGCGTCATCTCGACATGATCGCGCGCCACGGGGTCGAACGCCTCATGTGGTCGACCCCGCTGACCGAGACGATCGCGGCGATCAGGGCGCGTCGCGGCAGGCGCGTCGTGGTGCTCGCGACCGGCGATCCGTTGTGGTTCGGCATCGGCGTCACCCTGGCGCGGCACTTCCCGCGCGAGGAGATGGTCGTGCTGCCGCATCTGAGCGCATTCAATCTGGCCGCGTCGCGCATGGGCTGGCCGATCGCGGATGTCGAGACCCTCACGCTCCACGGCCGCCCGATCGGTCTGCTCGCGCTTCATCTCGCGCCGGGCGCACGCCTGCTCGTGCTGAGCAGCGACGGGACGACGCCGACGCAGGTCGCGGCCTATCTGCGCGACGCCGGCTGGGGACCCAGCACGATCACTGTCCTCGAGCATATGGGCGGGCCGGATGAACGCCGCTTCGACGGCACCGCCGCCGACTGGACGGACGCATCGTTCGCGGATCTGAACACGCTCGCGATCCATTGCGTGCCGGGGCCGAATGCGCGTGCCCGAAGCCGCGCACCGGGACTTCCCGACGACGCCTTCGTCCATGACGGCATGTTGACGAAGCGGGAAGTAAGGGCCGCGACGCTCGCGGCGCTCGCGCCGTTTCCGGGGCAGGTGCTGTGGGATATCGGCGCGGGATGCGGGTCGGTCGGCATCGAGTGGATGCGCGCGGCCCGCGGCGCGCGGGCGATCGCCGTCGAGCGTGACCCCGCGCGGCTGACGCTGATCGCGCAGAATGCCTCCGCGCTCGGCGTGCCTCAGCTCGAAATAGCGGCGGGCGAGGCGCCGTCGGCCCTCGAAGGCCTGCCGGAACCCGACGCCATTTTCATCGGCGGCGGCCTGACCGCGCCCGGGCTCATCGACATCTGCTGGAATGCGCTCCAGCCCGGCGGGCGCATCGTCGCGAATGCGATCACGATCGAGGGCGAACGCGCGATCTATGACGCGTTCACGGATTATGGCGGCGATCTCTGCCGCATCGCGGTCGCCCGGGCCGATGCCGTCGGCTCCTATATCGGTTGGCGCGCCCAGATGCCCGTAACGCAATGGAGCGCGCGGAAATGAGCGGCACGCTCTACGGCCTCGGTGTCGGGCCCGGCGACCCGGAGCTCGTGACGCTCAAGGCGCTTCGAATCGTGAAGGCGTGCCCGGTGCTCGCCTATCCGGCGCCCGAGCATGGTGACAGCCTTGCGCGCGCGATCATGGCGCCGCACCTGCCCGGCGGACAGACCGAAATCGCCATCCGCATGCCGCTCGCGGCCGACCGCTTTCCCGCGGCCGCGGTCTATGCCGATGCCGCCGCGCGCATCGACCAGCATCTCCGGGACGGCCGTGACGTTGCCGTCCTGTGTCTGGGCGATCCGTTCCTCTACGGCTCGTTCATGTACCTGTTCGCCCGCCTCGCACCATGCCATCGGACCATCGTCGTTCCCGGCGTATCGTCGATCTCGGCGGGGGCAGCGGCATTGGGCGCACCGCTCGCCGCACGCAACGACGTGCTGAGCGTGATTCCCGCGCCGCTTGCGGACGAGGAAATCGAGGTTCGGCTCGCTGCGGCGGATGCGGCGGCGATCGTGAAGCTCGGCCGACATTTCGGCCGCATCCGCGCCCTGCTGCAGCGGCTCGGCCTGGCGGCGTCGGCACGCTATATCGAGCATGCGAGCCTGCCCAACGAGCGCGCCCGTCCGCTCACGGAGATCGACCCGGATACGGTGCCGTACTTCTCCCTGATTCTCGTGCACAGGCGGGGGGCCGCATGGCAATGACGGCGGCATTGGTCGCGCTGACGGAGGCCGGCGCCGCCCTTGCCCGGCGAATCCAGGAGCATTTGCCCGGCGCCCTCATCCACGGACTCGAAGGTCGCGTCGCTTCGCCCGACGTCGCATTCACGTCGGCGGCGGCGCACCTGCAGCATCTGTTCGCCGCAGGGCACCCGATCGTCGGGATCTGCGCCGCCGGCATTCTCGTCCGCACTCTCGCACCGTGCCTCGCCGACAAGCATGCCGATCCGCCCGTCCTCGCCGTGGCCGAGGACGGCAGCACGGTCGTCCCGCTGCTGGGCGGCCACCGCGGCGCCAACGAGCTGGCCCGACGGATCGCCGACGCGACCCATGGCGTGGCGGCGATCACCACCGCCAGCGACGTCGCGCTGGGCATTGCGCTCGACGTGCCGCCGCCCGGCTGGCGCATCGCCGATATGGCGGCCGTCCGGCCGCTCGCCGCCGCGGCCCTGGCCGGACAGCCGGTCGCCTTGAAGGTCGAGGCGGGCGCTGCCGGCTGGCTGCGTGACAGCGGGCTGCGTTTCAGCGCCGATGCGGAACATGCCATCCGCGTGACGTATCGCGCGGCAGACGGCGATGCCCGCACGCTCACCTATCATCCGCCGGTGCTCGCGGTGGGTGTCGGTTGCGAACGTGGGACGTCGCCTGAAGAGCTGTCGGATCTCGTGCGGCGGACACTCCAGCAATTCGATCTTGCCCCGGGTGCCGTCGCCTGCGTCGCGAGCATCGATCTGAAGATGGACGAGCCGGCCATCAACGCCGTCGGCGACATGCTCGGCGTGCCGACGCGTTTCTTTGCTGCCGAACGGCTTGCCTGCGAGGAGTCGCGCCTCGCCACTCCGTCGGCTTATGTCCGCGCTGCGGTCGGCGTCGCCGGCGTGGCCGAGGCGGCGGCGCTCGCCTGTGTCGGCGCCGACGGCAGGTTGCTGGTCGCAAAGCAGAAATCGCGGCGGGCGACCTGCGCCGTTGCGCTTGCGTCAGCCGACATCGACCCGCACGCGCTCGGCCAGGCGCGCGGTCATCTCGCGATCGTCGGAATCGGGCCGGGAACGTCCGCCTGGCGAACGCCGGAGGCAAGCGCCGCGCTCACCGCGGCCACGGACATCGTCGGCTATGGCCTCTATCTCGATCTGCTCGGCGATGCGATCCGCGGCAAGCGGCGCCATGAGAGCGGCCTCGGCGACGAGGAGGGGCGCGTGCGGCGCGCACTCGATCTGGCCGCCGCGGGCAACCGGGTCGCCCTCGTATCTTCGGGCGACGCCGGAATCTACGGCCTTGCGACGCTGGCATTCGAACTCGTCGCGCGCGGCGACGATCCCGCCTGGGGCCGCATTGCCGTGACCGTCTGCCCGGGTCTGTCGGCGCTCCAGGCGGCGGCGGCGCGCGCCGGTGCGCCCCTCGGTCACGATTTCTGCGCCATCTCGCTGTCGGATCTGCTGACGCCGTGGCCCGACATTGAGCGCCGTCTGCGTGCCGTTGCATCGGCCGATTTCGTCGTGGCGCTGTACAATCCGGCCTCCCTGCGACGCCGCAGCCAGCTTGCCCGCGCCAAGGCGATTCTGCTCGAACACCGCCCGCCCGGCACGCCCGTCGTCATCGCCCGCAATCTCGGCCGCGACGGCGAGACGGTCTCGATCGTCGCTCTCGGCGAACTCGACGAGACCCGCATCGACATGCTGACCGTGCTGCTGATCGGCAGCAGCCGGACGCGCACGGTCGACGCCGCCGGTGCGAGATGGGTCTTCACGCCCCGCGGCTATGCCGACAAGGCGCCCGCGCGACGCACGGAGCCGGCATGACGATCCATTTCATCGGCGCCGGCCCCGGCGCGCCCGACCTCATTACGGTTCGCGGCCTCAATCTGATCCGCGCCGCCGACGTGGTGCTCTACGCCGGATCGCTGGTGCCGCCCGCCGTGATCGCCGAGGCGCGCGCTGACGCGCGCGTGATCGACACCGCGCCCATGCATCTCGACGCGATTATCGCCGAAATGGCGTCGGCCCATGCGGCCGGATTGAAGGTCGCACGCGTTCACTCCGGCGACCCGTCGCTCTATGGCGCGATCGCCGAACAGATGCGGCGCCTCGACGCGCTGGGCATCCCGTATGACGTCACCCCCGGCGTACCGGCCTATGCCGCCGCGGCCGCCGCGCTCAAGACTGAGCTGACGCTCCCCAACGTATGCCAGACGGTGATTCTCACCCGCACGGCCGTGCGCGCGTCGCCGATGCCACCGGGCGAGGACCTCGCGACGCTCGCGCGAAGCAACGCGACGCTTGCGATCCACCTGTCGATCAACAATCTCGCCGCCGTCGTGGGCGAGCTTGCGCCGCTCTATGGCGAGGACTGCCCGGTCATCGTCGCCTATCGGATCACCTGGCCCGACGAGCTCATCCTGCGCGGCACGCTCGGCGACATTCGCCAGAAGGTGAAGGCGGCAGGCATCACGCGCACGGCGCTCATCCTCGTCGGCCGCGCGCTGTCATCGACGACGTTCGGCGACAGCCGTCTCTACGACGCCTCCCACCATCACGTCCTGCGGCCGCGCCGTTCCGGCGAATCCGGCTAACGCCTGGCGCCGGCGCGGCTCAGAACGTCGACCACGCGACGGCGATTCTCCGCCTCGGCCCAGCCGAGTGCCGTGCGCCCGGTATAATCCTGCAGGTTGAGATCGGCCCCCGCCGCGATCAGCATCTCGACGATCTCGACATGGCCGGCGCGGGCGGCGAGCATGAGCGGCGTGGCGCCGTGGCGATTTTCGACGTTCAGGTTCGCCTTTCCGGCGATCAATTCCCTGACCACGTCGGCATGGCCGCGCTCGGCTGCCCACAACAGGGCCGTGTAGCCCGACTTGTCACGGGCGTCGAGACGAGCCTTGGCCTCGACGAGCGCCGCGACGACCGCCGCATGGCCGCCGCTCGCCGCCAGCACGATGCAGGGATTGCCGTCGAGGTCGGACAGGTTGGGAGAGACGCCGGCGGCAAGTTGTGCGCGCACGCCGTTCGCGTCGCCGGTACGCGCGAACCAGGTGATCGACGCAGCCCGGTTCGCCGCATCGGTCGACAGTTGTGCCGCCGCCGGCGTCGCCGCCAGCAGCATTCCCGCGAACAGTAACCCCCGCATCATCTTCCTTGGTCGAAATGTGCCGCGTCGCGGGCATTAGGCCGAAGTCGCACTGGTTCCGTCAACCGGCCGACTGCCGCGTCAACATCGCTTCGATCCATGCGAGGGCCGCATCGACGGAGGTCACGCCGTCCGCGCTCGCAACCAAGGGCCGCCAGATCATGACGACCGGCAGGCCAAGCGCGCGCGCGGCGTCGAGCTTGGCGCGGCCGGCTTCCCCGCCGCTCGCCTTGGTCACGACGGCTTCGATCCGGTGCGTCTCGAGCAGTCGCCGCTCCGCCTCCATCGAAAAGGGGCCGCGGCCGAGGATCAGCTCGTACTGCGCGAGCGGCGGCGGGGTCGGCGGCGGCTCGATGCGCCGAACGAGAAACCAGGTGTCGACCAACCCGCGGAACGCGTCGAGCTCGCGGCCGCCGAACGTCAAGAAGACGCGACGGGCGAGCGGCCGCACGGCTTCGGCCGCGGCGGGCGCGTCGGGAACCTCGATCCAGCGGTCGCCGGCGACGGGCTCCCACGCGGGTCGTGTCAGCGTAAGAAACGGTATGCCGGCGGCGGCGGCGGCCGTGCGGGCATGTTCCGTGATCCGTGCCGCGAAAGGATGCGTCGCATCGATCAGCGCGGTGATGCCGGTCTGGCGCAGATAACGCTCGAGACCGTCGGCGCCGCCGAAGCCGCCGACGCGCACCGAGCCGGGCGGCAGGATCGGTTCCTGCGTCCGGCCGGCGAGCGAGGTGACGACCTCGATCCGGCTGCCGAAATTCTCGATGGCGCGCGTCGCAAGTGCGCGCGCTTCAGCCGTTCCGCCCAGGATCAGCAGGCGCAGCATCGCATCATCATGGGCCGGCCCGGCCGAGCATCCGCCCCTGCCGGTCGAACACGACGACGTCGAGCGCGATTCCGCCCGCCAGTGCGGCGAGCGCCACGTCGCGCGCGCGCCGTGCCACCGCCCCGGCGAGGTCGAGCCGCGCCGCGGCGGCGAGCGTCAGCACGTCGCCGGCCGACGCCGCTGCGCGCGCGTCGGCAACGACATGCGGTGCCGCGCCCAGTTCCTCCAGTACGGTCGCAAGATCGGCCGGATCGACGCGCGAGCGGCTGGAGTGAAGATCGAGATGACCGGCGGCAAGCTTGGCGAGCTTGCCGAAGCCGCCCGCGATGGTAAGCCACGGCACCGGGTGATTGCGCAGATACTTGAGCGTACCGCCGACGAAGTCGCCCATGTCGATCAGCGCCATGTCGGGAAGGGCGTACATGGCCTTGATCGCCGCCTCGGACGTGGAGCCGGTCGCGGCGGCGACGTGGTCGAGCCCTGCCGCCCGCGCGACGTCGATGCCGCGATGGATCGAATGGATCCAGGCGGCGCATGAATACGGAACGACGATCCCCGTCGTGCCGAGAATTGAGATTCCGCCGACGATGCCGAGCCGGCCGTTGAGCGTCTTCTCGGCCAGCGCCGCACCGCCCGGCACCGATACGGTAACGACAGCATCGCCGCTGCCGCCGAACTGCGCTGCCGCGTCGCGGATCGCCTGCGCGATCATCGCGCGGGGGCCGGGGTTGATGGCGGGCTCGCCGACGGCGAGCGGCAATCCGGCCCGCGTGACCGTGCCCACGCCCTCGCCGGCACGGAATGCGATGCCGCTGCCGGGCGCGCCGTGGCTCACGGTCACCAGGATCAGGGCGCCGTGGGTGACGTCCGGATCGTCGCCGGCGTCCTTGATGACGCCGGCGGTCGCCGCCCCGTCCGCGATGGCGCGATGCGCAAGCGCAAAGGACGGCCGCTGCCCCCGCGGCAACACGATCGTGACCGGATCGGGAAACCGGCCCGTCAGCAGCGCCTCGTAGGCGGCGCGCGCCGCGGCGGCCGCACAGGCGCCGGTGGTCCAGCCCTTGCGTAGTTGTCTTCCGGTCTTTCCGCCGTTCGGCGCGGTTCCGGGCGACTCCGTGTCATTCGACATGGCGAGACCCTAATGCGAGCGGCCTTACCAGTCGAGCCACCCTCCGAGCCACAGCCAGGCGGTCGCCAGCGCCATCGTGACGAGCGTCATGGGAATGCCGGTCCGCGCATGGTCGATGAACCCGAACCGCACGCCCGCGAGCCGCGCCCGCTCGGCGACGATCAGGTTGGCGATGCTGCCGACGAGCAGGAAGTTTCCGGCGAACGTGGTCATGAGCGCGAGCGCATAGAGCGCGCCCGTCGGCATGTCCGGCCAGATCGACAGCAGCATGACCACCGCCGGCACGTTGCCGATCGTGTTGCTGGCCAGCAGCGCGACCGGTGCGACGATCGACAGACGGTCGGGCAGCCAGCCGCGCTCGGCCAGCCAGATCAGCGCGTCGGCGCTGAGGCCCGTTTCGGTGAACGCGTCGTTGATGACGAAGAGCCCGACAAAGAGAAGAAGAAGCGGCCAGTCGACGCTCGTCAGCATGTCGCGGCTCGCATAGCGCCGGCTCATCAACAGAACGGCGGCGATCAGCATCGCGCTCATCTCGCGCGGCAAAGGTGTGGCGAACAACGCGAGCAGAACCGCGGTGGCGAGCAGCGCCTTGACCGTCTGGGGACGGTCGAAAGGGGCCGCCGGCGGCAATTCGGCGCCGGCCGGCGCCGGCCGCAGCGCGCGCCGCCACACGACCTGTACGGTCGCGAAGACGATACCGAGGCCGATCAGCGCCGGCACGCCGCAGACGAGCAGGAATGTCAGGAAATCGAGCTTGCCGACCTGCCCGATCAGGATGTTCTGCGGGTTGCCGATCAGCGTCGCCGCCGAGCCGACATTGCTGGCGCCGGCTAGTCCGGCAAGGAAAGGTCTCGGGTCGAGCCGCCGGGCCGCGAGGCCGCTGCACAGGAGCGGCGTCATCACGAACACGACGACGTCGTTGACGAGGACGGCCGACAGGAGCCCGCCGGTCGCGATCGTCATCGCCAACAGGAATGAGGGACTGCCGCGATGGCGCGCAATCCACGCGGCGCAGGCGTCGTAGAAACCGGCGGCCGCAAAACGCGCCGACAGGATCATCAGCGCGAACAGCAGCAGGATGGTCGGGAAATGAACGGCGCCGACGAGGTCTCGCGGCGCCACCGCGCCGGCGGCAACCAGCGCCACGGCGGCGATCAGGACGATGCCGCTGCGGTCGAGCCGCAGCCCCGGCACCCGGCCGAGCGCCATGCCGACATAGGCGAGCACGAATACGGTGACGACGAAGGCAGTCATGGCCGCAACCCTTACGCGAGGCTGCATCCGGCGCAAGCCTCGACCCCGGAGATCGCGGATGCTTCATCGGGCGACCTGGGCTAGGTTGGCGGGCCATGGACGTTCCTCCTCTCGACCTGCCGCCCTTCGCGCCGGGTTCGGTCTGGTTGACCGGCGCCGGACCGGGCGACCCGGGTCTCCTCACCCTGTACGGGCTGCATGCGCTGCGCCATGCGGATGTGATCGTCTATGACGCGCTCGTCGATCGCCGCGTGCTCGACCTCGCCCGCCCCGGCGCAATCCTCGAATATGCCGGCAAGCGCGGTGGCCGGCCGTCGCCGACGCAGCCCGACATCTCGCGCCGCCTGATCCGGCACGCGCGCGCCGGTCAGCGCGTGCTGCGCCTCAAGGGCGGCGATCCGTTCGTGTTCGGCCGCGGCGGCGAGGAGGCGCTCGCGCTGGTTGCCGCCCGCATCCCCTTCCGGATCGTCCCCGGCGTCACGGCGGGAATCGGCGGCCTCGCCTATGCCGGCATTCCGGTCACGCACCGGGACACGAATCATGCCGTCACGTTCATCACCGGCCACGGCGTGACCGGCGAGGTGCCCGACGGTCTCGACTGGCCCGCGCTCGCCCGCGGCGCACCTGTCCTCGTGCTCTATATGGCGCTCAAGCATCTCGGGACGATCGCGGCTCGGCTGATCGAAGCCGGGCGCGCGCCGGACGATGCCGTGGCCGTGGTGAGCCACGCCGCCACGCCCGAGCAGCGGGTCCTGGAAACGACGCTCAAACGCGCAGCCGCGGATTCGGCCGCGTCCGGCATCGAACCGCCCGCCATCGTCGTGATCGGCGATGTCGTGCGGCTCCGTGCCGGCCTCGACTGGGTCGGCGCGCTCGCCGGACGCGTGCTCGATCCGGATCCCCTGCGCCGGAAGCTCCGGAGTGACACCGGATGAGATCTGCGACACGCTACCGGGCTGACAGCTTCATCAAGCCAACCTATGTAAAAAGAATGAAATCGATTCCGCTGACGGCCTTGGCCGTATTCGCCCTCGCCGCCTGTTCGGCGCCCTCCACGCGCTGGGTGAAGGCGGGGGCAACGCCCGAGGACTTCCGTCTCGACCAGCAGGAATGCGTGTCGCAGGTGCAGGATTTCGACTTCGCGTTCGAGGACGACCGGGAGTCGGGCGATCCTGACCCGTTCACCCGCGGCGCCAACGCCAGCGAGCAGCGCGCCGGTTCGACCCGGGGCGATATCTATCGCCGCTGCATGGAGGCGCGCGGCTGGCGCCGCGAACGCGAGCCGAAGATGCCGTCCCAATGATGCCGGCGCGGACACGACTGCTCGCCATCCTCGTCGCCGTCGTCGTCGGCGCCGGCATCGGCTACGCCGTCACGACATTGATCGGCGGACCCGAGGCACCCGCCACGGTGCGCGAGGGCTTCAGCGTCGGCCAGGCCTCGATCGGCGGTCCGTTCCGGCTCATCGACCAGAACGGGCGCGAGCGTAGCGATGCGGAGTTCCGCGGGCGCCTGATGCTCGTGGATTTCGGCTACACCCATTGCCCCGATGTCTGTCCGCTGGGCCTGGCGCTGATGGCTGATGCGCTCGACCGTCTCGGCCCGCGCGCCGAGGACGTGCAGCCGATCTTCATTACGGTCGATCCCGCGCGCGATACGCCGGACGTGCTCAAGGACTATGTCGGCCATTTCTCCGAGCGCATGATCGGGCTGACCGGCACGCCCGAACAGATCGCCGAGGCCGCCCGCGCCTATCGCGTCTACTACAAGGTTCACGGAACGCCGGAAAACGATCCGGACTATCCGGTCGATCATTCCGGCTTCATCTACCTGATGGGTCGTGACGGGCGGTTCCTGACGCACTTCACGCACGAGACCCCGCCCGACAAGGTCGCGGAAGCGATCCGCCGGTACCTGTGAGCGCGGCCGGCCTGATCGTGGCCGCGCCCGCCTCGGGCAGCGGCAAGACGACGATCACGATGGCGCTGCTGCGTGCGCTGGCGCGGCGCGGCCTCCGCGTCGCGGCCGCCAAGGCCGGACCCGACTATATCGACCCGGGATTCCACGCCGCGGCCGCGGGGCGACCCTGTTTCAATCTCGATCCCTGGGCGATGCGGCCCGCGACGATCGCGACGCTGATCGCGAGCCTGGACGACGCCGACCTGATCCTGTGCGAGGGCGCGATGGGCCTGTTCGACGGCATCGATGCGCGCGGCACCGGCTCATGCGCCGATCTTGCGGCCGCGACCGGCTGGCCCGTCGTCCTCGTCGTCGACGCCGGCGGGCAGGCGGCCTCGGTCGGCGCGCTGGTCGCCGGGTTCGCGGCGCACCGGCCGGACGTCGATGTCGCCGGCATCATCTTCAACCGGGTCGGCGGTGCGCGTCATGCCGAACTTCTCGCCGAAGCGGTCCGCCTGGCAGCCCCGCAGGTGCGTCGTCTCGGCGCGCTGCCGCGCGATGCTCGCCTCGCCCTGCCCGATCGTCACCTCGGCCTCGTGCAGGCGCGCGAGCACGCGGATCTCGCGCGCCGTCTCGATCAGGCCGCCGACCGCGTGAGTCAATCGATCGATCTCGACGCGCTGGTCGCCCTGGCGCGGCCGGCCCGGCGCGCCTCGCCGAATGTATCGACGTCCGCCTCGCCGCCCGTGCCGCCGCTCGGCCAGCGCATCGCGGTGGCGCACGATGACGCCTTTGCCTTCGCCTATTCCTGGCTGCTCGAATCGTGGCGCGCGGCGGGCGCCGAGCTGTCGATGTTTTCGCCGCTGCGCGACGAGGCCCCGCCCGCCGGCGCCGACGCGATCTATCTGCCCGGCGGCTATCCCGAGCTCCACGCGGCGCGGCTCGCCGCCAATCGCCGCTTCCTCGATGGTCTGCGCGCGGCGGCGCGCCGCGGCGTGACGATCTACGGCGAATGCGGCGGCTACATGGTGCTGGGCCGGACGCTCACCGATGCGGAGGGGCGCACGCACGCGCTCGCCGGGTTGCTGGCGCTCGACACGAGTTTCGCAACGCGACGGCTCACCCTCGGCTACCGCCGCGCGCGGCTGTCGGCGCCGAGCCCGCTCGGCCCCGCAGGAACATGCTACCGCGGCCATGAGTTTCATTACTCAACCGTGACCGATGAGGCGCGTGGCCCGGCGCTGTTCGAGGTCACGGATGCAGGCGGCCGGCCGATGGGCACGGTCGGCCAGCGGGCGGGAAACGTGATGGGCTCTTTCATCCATCTCGTCGACCGGGAGCCGGTTTGGTAAACGTTCAATTAAGGGTTGGCGTGCTACCACGTCGGGGAGTAGGCTCGCGCACGACATACTTCTGGGTTACTCCCATCGGGATGCTCTACCACCTCTACGACCTGCAGCACGCAATGCTGTCGCCGTCGCGGCTCGTTGCGGAAACGCTCCGGCATATTTTCAGCCACCCGCTCTTCCCGGTTTCGTACACCCGGTTCGGTCGGGCGGTTGCGGCCGGTTCCGAGATCTACGAGCGGGCGACGCGCCGTTACGGCAAGCCCGAGTTCGGAATCGACCACACCGTCATCGACGGCGAGCGCGTGGCGGTCGAGATCGTCCCGGCCGCGCGGCGGACGTTCTGCGATCTCCTGCATTTCAGGCGCGCGACCGACCGCAAGGACCCGAAGGTGCTGGTCGTGGCCCCCATGTCGGGTCACTATGCGACGCTGCTGCGCGGCACGGTCCGGGGCCTGCTGCCGGAACACGACGTCTACATCACCGACTGGATCAACGCCTCGATGGTGCCGGTCGCCGACGGCCGCTTCGACCTCGACGACTACATCGACTACGTCATCGAGTTTCTCGAGCTGCTCGGGCCCGACGTGCATGTCCTGGCCGTCTGCCAGCCGTCGGTCCCGGTGCTCGCGGCCGTCTCGATCATGTCAGCCGCGGGAAATCCGGCGGTACCCCGCTCGATGATCCTCATGGGCGGCCCGATCGACACGCGCGTCAACCCGACCCAGGTGAACCTGCTGGCGGCGACGCGGCCGATCGAATGGTTCGAGCGCACGGTGATCACCAACGTACCGGTCGGCTATCCGGGCTTCATGCGCCGGGTCTACCCCGGCTTCCTGCAGCTCACCGGGTTCATGACCATGAACCTCGATCGGCACTTCGGCTCGACGCTGCGGCACTTCCACCATCTCGTCCGCGGCGACGGCGAGAGCGCGAGCGCACACCGCGAGTTCTACGACGAGTATCTCTCGGTCATGGACCTCACCGCCGAGTTCTATCTGCAGACGGTGAAGGTCGCGTTCCAGGATCATGCACTGCCGCTCGGCACCATGGTGTCGCGCGGCCGGAAGATCGACCCGCGTGCGATCCGCAAGACGGCACTGATGACGGTCGAGGGCGAGCTCGACGACATCTCCGGCGTCGGCCAGACCTATGCCGCGCACGCACTGTGTGCCAGTCTCGCGCCCGAGCAGCGCAGGCATCTGCTGCAGAAGGGCGTGGGTCATTTCGGCATCTTCAACGGCCGGCGCTGGCGCAACGAGATCCTGCCCCAGGTCCGCGACTTCATCCGCGCGAACGACGTCTGATCCGCGATCGCGGTTGTGCGCCGCCCGGCGATCAGCACGCGCGCGCGGCGCGCGGGCGCGTGACCAGCACCAGCCCGCCCAGGATCGAGGCCATCGCCGCCCAGATCCACAGGCTGTGGCGCTCGTCGAAGATCACATAGCCCCAGAACACGCCGGACAGGCAGACGACGTAGCCGACCTGGCTCACGAACACCGCGCCGGCCATCCGGATGATCTCGAAGAACAGCAGCGCGCCGATCGCGGCCACGGCGACGTGCCCGAGATTGGCGAGCTCGCCGGTCGTAAACGGCGGCAGCGGCACGTGGAACGACCCGCTTGCGAGTGCGAGCGGCAGCAGCACGAACCCGGCCGCGAGCTGCATCGCCGCGCCGAGCGCCAGCGACGGCACGTCGGCCGGCCGGGCCCAGCCGATATAGAGATTGCTGCCGGCATAGAAGGTCGGCGTGAGAACGGCGAACAGCACCCATCCCGCCATGTCCGGCGAGGGCAGGCTCGTGCGCGGAACCAGGATGAGCAGCGTGCCCAGAAACCCCAACGCGATGCCGAGCGCACGGTGCCGGTCGAACCGCTCAAGGCCGAAGAGCTGGGCAAAGCCGTAGGCCAGCAGCGGCGTCATCGTGACCATCAGCACGACGATGCCCACCGGGATGTGCCGGACGGTGGTGAAGGCCACCGTGTTCGGGGCCGCGATGTTGGTCGCCCCCGCGATCAGGTAATAGCGCACGTGGCGCCAGTCGAGCGGCGGCAGCTCGCCGCGCGCGGCGCAGATCGCGAGCAGCACCAGCCCGGCCCCCGTGCATTGCCAATAGGCGTAGGCGAGTGGCGCAAGGCCGCCGGTCATGCCGAGCTTCGCGAGCGCAAAGCCGAGGCCCCAGTTGGCGCCGAGGACGAGCAGGAGGGCGAGCGGCAGCGCGGTCGCGTTGCGCCCGGTCACGGTCTTGTCATGCATCGCCCGTAACCTAGAGACCTGTCGCCGGGCCGGCCAGCGCGTCCGCGGATCGGCAGCTATGCCGCGGGGCGATGGGTGTCCCGGCCCGGCGTTAACCAATGCCGATGGATGTTCTCCGGAACCCCGGGCGCGCAGGGACCATGTCATGCCGATTCCGGTGCGGCGTGCTCCGTCTTGACGGTCGGACGACCCGTGGTAACGTGTCGTCCGGAGAAAGCGCATGGCTCACGTATCCGTACGTCTGCGACGACGAAGCGCCCGCCGCCGCCCTGCGGCGATGGGATGGGCCTGAGCTGCGCCTAATCCGGCAACGATCTTCCCTCGAGAAGCACGTGTTCCGGTCGGGCAGCGGGCCCGGCGGTGATCGACTCCGTGCGTTTCGAGGTCCTCCATGTTCACGATCACGACCGAACGGCCCCAGGATGGGCCTGCGATTGAGGCCCTGCTCGACCGGGCCTTCGGCCCCGACCGGCACCAGAAGAAATCGTACCGCTATCGCGTTGGCATTCCGGCCGTGCCGGACTTGCGCCTCGTCGCGCGGCATACCGGGGACGGACGGCTGATCGGCACGGTGCGCTGCTGGCCGGTCCTGATTGACGACAAGCCGGCGCTGCTCCTGGGTCCGCTCGCGGTCGAGCCGGATTTGCGCGGTCGGGGCGTCGGCGTCGGCCTGATGTGGGAAGTCCTCGACATGGCCGCGTGGGCCGGCCACCGCGTCGTGGTGCTGGTCGGCGACTACGCCTACTACCGGCGCTTCGGCTTCACCCACGCGGCGCCGTTCGGCATTTCCATGCCCGACGAGGATCCCGCGCGGCTGCTTGTCCTGCCGCTCGGGCGTGGCACGCTCGAGGGCATCTCCGGCACCATCCGGCCATGGAGGTCGGTTCGCGGCGGCGCACACCTGCGTGCGGCCTGAGTTCGGCGCCGCGTAGGGCCTGCGCGCCTAGAGCAGCTTGCCGGTGTCGAGGAAAACCGCCGTGTATTCCCGATAGGTCATGCCGAGTTCCTCGGCACGGCGCAGGCGGCGCAACGCGATCTCGCGCGGCGGCGTTTTCCAGGCCGCCTTGTGGGCGCGGCGCCAACAATAGGCGTGCCATCCATGGGTCGAGGGCTCGTCGAGCGGCGGGCCCCCGTTGTGGCCGATGCCCGGTCCATGAGCAGGCCGTGCCGACGAATCGGGCAGAGGATCGCTGATCCGCCGCGCGGGATCGAGACCGAATGCGATGCGCGCCCAGGCCGCGCGCCGTATTCCCGTCCGTTCGCCCATTGCCGGCTCCCGTCTTGCCGCCACGTCGGGCAGTGTCCGCCCGTTTTCCAAGCAAGATCGGGACCAGAGCCGCGCGGGGCGCAGTGGCGCCCGCGCGGTGCCATCAGGAGACCTTCAGCGCTGACGGAACACTAGAGCCGCGCGCCGGTCTCGGCGTCGAACAGGTGGAGGTTCTGCGGCGCGACGGCGAGCGGGATCACGTCGCCGGCGCCGGTCGTCAGAATGCCCGGCAGGCGCACGATGAGCTCGTTGCCCGCGCCGCCGATCCGACCGTGGACGAGCGTATCGGCGCCGAGCGTCTCGACGACGTCGACGCGCAGGTCGAATGTGCGCGTGCCCTGGTCAGCGCGCACGATGTGCTCGGGCCGCACGCCCACCGTCACCGGACGGCCCGCCGCGCCGGCGACCGGTGTCGCGACCGGAAACCGGACGCCGGCGACCTCGACCGTGCCGTCGTCGCCGAGGCGCCCTGGCAGCATGTTCATGGCGGGCGAGCCGATGAACCCGGCGACGAACGTCGTCGCCGGCTTGGCATAGACATCCATGGGCGAGCCGATCTGCTCGGCACGGCCGGCGTTCATGACGATCAGGCGGTCGGCCAGCGTCATCGCCTCGACCTGGTCGTGGGTGACGTAGATGCTCGTGGTCTTCAGCGTCTGGTGCAGGCGCTTGATCTCGATGCGCATCTGCACGCGCAGCTTGGCGTCGAGGTTGGAGAGCGGCTCGTCCATCAGGAACACCCGCGGCTCGCGGACGAGCGCGCGCCCCATCGCGACCCGCTGGCGCTGCCCGCCGGAGAGCGCCTTCGGCTTGCGATCGAGGTACTGCTCGAGGTCGAGCAGCTTGGCCGCCTCGGCCACCCGCTTCATCCGCTCTTCCTTGCCGACCTTGGCCATCTTCAAGGAGAACGCCATGTTGTCCGCGACCGTCATGTGCGGGTACAGCGCGTAGTTCTGGAACACCATCGCGATGTCCCGGTCCTTCGGGGGCAGGTGCGTGACGTCCCGCTCACCGATCCGGATCGCACCGGCGTTGACGTCCTCGAGCCCCGCGAGCATCCGGAGCGAGGTCGACTTGCCGCAACCCGACGGCCCGACCAGCACGAGGAACTCGCCGTCCCCGACCTCGATGTCGAGCCCGTCCACCGCGGGCTTCTCGCCACCCGGGTAGATCCGGGTCGCCTTGTCGAACGTGACTGTAGCCATGACTGTTACGCAGTCCCTTCACCGGCAGGAACGTGCCGGACGATCCGAGTAAAGGAAGCAGTTCTCTTGGTGCCGCTTCGTCTGTCCCGTCCGCATCCC
>DASVCL010000019.1:0-32927 GCA_036381615.1 Alphaproteobacteria bacterium | reverse complement strand
GTTGACGTTGTCGGTGAGGTCCTTCCAGGTGCCGGCGACGCCCTCGACGCGGGCCTGACCACCGAGCTTGCCCTCGGTGCCGACCTCGCGTGCGACGCGCGTCACCTCCGAGGCGAACGAGTTGAGCTGATCGACCATCGTGTTGATGGTGTTCTTGAGCTCGAGGATCTCCCCTTTGACGTCGACCGTGATCTTCTTGGAGAGGTCGCCCTTCGCCACCGCGGTCGTCACATCGGCGATATTGCGGACTTGCGCCGTCAGGTTCGCCGCCATCATGTTGACGTTGTCGGTGAGCTCCTTCCACGTACCGGCCACCCCCTTCACACGGGCCTGGCCGCCGAGTTTGCCTTCGGTGCCGACCTCGCGTGCCACGCGCGTCACTTCCGAGGCGAAGGAGCCGAGACGGTCGACCATCGTGTTTACGACCCTGCCGATCCGCAGGAACTCGCCGCGCAGCGGACGGCCATCGATCTCCACCATCATCTTTTGCGACAGGTCGCCCTTGGCGACGCCGCCGATGACACGTGCGACCTCCGTGATCGGCTGCACCATGTCTTCGATCAGGTCGTTGACGGAATCGATGCAGTCCTCCCAGGCGCCGCTTGCACCCGAGAGCTTGCCGCGCTGATCGATCCGGCCCTCCTTGCCGACCACACGGCTGAGGCGCTGGAACTCGCGCGCCATCTGTTGATTGAGCTCGACGACCTCATTGAAGGCGTCGGCAATATCGCCGTCCATACCGACCAGATCCGTCGGCAGCCGCACAGAGAAATCGCCACGCCTGAAGGCACGCAGGGCTTTCAGAAGCTGCCGGGGCTCAAGACGTTGTACGGTCGCGAGCTCTTGCATGTTGTGCTCCTCCGATAAGCCGTGCGTGGCGCGAGACGGTGCTTGTATCGGGCGAATCGGCAAATTTTGTGTCGGCTATCTCAGCCATTAACCGGTGGCAGCCAAGGTACGCACCAGCGCAGCTTCGAGCTGCGCCGAGGTGAAGGGCTTGGGAAGGATCGCGACCGGCGCGGCGCGTGCGGCTCGTGCTTCGGTGGCGGCGCCGACGTCGCCCGAGCAAAGCAGGCACTTCGTTCCGAAGCGCTCGCGCAACTGTGCCGCCGTCTCGACGCCGTCGATCGCACCCTTCAGGCCGATGTCGACGATCGCCGCCCTCGGCCTGTGCAGCTCCGCCAACTCCAGCGCGTGGGCACCGGAAGCGGCGATCCCGCAAACAGCGTAATCGAGTGCCTCGAGAAGATCCGCGATGAACATTGCGACCAGGGCCTCATCCTCGACGATGAGCACGCTGCGAGAGCGCTCGCGACCGGCGGTAGACGAATCGCTTCCCCCGGCCGTGGATCCGCCGGGCCTGGCACTCATGAGGTCCCCCGCTTCTTTTTCAGGACTACGGTTGTCGAAACGAAACGGGTTGGAAATGGTTCCGTCAGGAGTAACTCGAACGGATGGAACTCATGCTGCAACGGCTTGTGAATGGGATTGATACCCAGCCGCGATAACCGGGCTGTTCGGTCCGAGGTTCGATACCGTCCCGCTTTCGGGTCGTCTTCCACGATGGCGCCCCCATATTCGATGGGGGCGGACATCCGCGCTCATTACTTGCCGCCGAGAGACATACCTTCCTTCAACCTCGGCAGTTGGCCACGGCTCGTCGCTCCAGTTCGTTTCGTGGCCCGACGATGACGATGAACCCTCGACGCCGGCGACGTCAAGGCGAGCCGGTGCTGGCGATGATGGCGTCCACGGCCGACTGATCGGACATTACCGTCTCGCCGGCACCGTGAATGATGGCCGATGCCTTGGCAATGAGCGCCTGGAGTTCGAGTGTCGCCGCAGCCCCCTCCTGCGCGAGCGCCACCGCGTCGCCGGCCGCCTGAACCGCATCCATACGCGCGACCCACTTGGCGATCGCGGCATTGATCTCGTCGATCGTCCGCTCGAACGGAATGCGGTACTTTGATGGCGCATGGGCATAGGCCGCGATGATGAGATCCCGCTCGGAGAAGCTGCTGTCGCGGAAATGCGCCTCGTAGCTCTTCGGCCGCCATGCCCGGCAGTCTGCGATGATCTCCGGCATGTCCGGAACCATGCCGAGAAGCATGATCGCTTCATTGAAATGGTTGAGGTAGTCGGTCGCCAGCAGGGTGACGGTCGAGACGTTCGTCCCCCTTACCCTCTCCTGCCACGCGGCATACGACATGTCGGCAGTCTCGACCATCCGGACCTCGATCGGTGGATCCCGCAGTTTGCACGATGCTCCTTCACAGGACGTGAAGATCCTGCTCTGGGACAGGCATCGCCGCTGGGCTCAGATGCACCCTCGTGCAGACGTCAACCGGATCCCCTGGGCCGGGAGGATGAAACGAGGCCGTGGTTCCGCGGGAAGAAAAAGGTTAATGGGAATACTTGCCAGTTGCACAAAACGTCGAAACAGCGCACGATCTCGTCCTCCCGCGGGGACGTCCGAGAGCATACGGGCGGTCCCGGGGGCGGCCCGAGTTGAGGGGAGGAGACACGCGCTGGCCGACGAGCCAAGCGGTGCAACAAAAATTATGGATCCTCGGCCGGTCCTGCGTGGCTCGATCACACGGTACACGCGGCACCGGTCAATTTTTTTTCGGCTGAACCGGACTTGCCGGTCTGATGGCCCGGCCGGCCACCGCTCCGGAACGGATCGGGAGGGCTTCGCGACCGGTACCGTTCGAGCGCCGCGACCGCCCCGTCAACCGCAACGGCGGCAGCGGATGACGCCGAAGATGTCGTCCTCGTCCAGATCCATCATCGCGTAATCAAGCACGACGCGAAGCGCCTTGGAGACGTCGGCGAGCTGATAGCTCGCTGCCATGTCCTTCAGCCACTCGAGCTGATCGGCCTCGATCTCGACGCTTTCGACCACCTTGTGCTTCTGCATGGTTGCCCCTCGTACGGCCCGACCTGCCTTACCTCATGGCGCCATCACCGGACCCGCCGGCTGATCGAGCGGCAGACCGCCGTAGGCGATCAGGCGCCGCTCCCAGCCCGGAACCGGTTCGGCATAGCAGTCGGGCTCGGCAAGCGTGGCATAGCAATAGATCGGCGGCACGGTGACCTCGAACCGTAGACCGAACCAGCTTTGAAGCCGCCGCTGCGAATCCGTCGGCTGATACGGTGACAGAGGGTCAGGCGTACACGCGATGAGCGCCGCCATCGCGGCCGTGCCGGCCAGGACCGCGAATGCGCGGCCCGTCATGCCGGTCCGCCCCCGCCCATGTCGACGACGACGCGCCCGCGGACCTGCCCCTGGAGAATCCTGGCGCCGAGCTCCGGAAGGTCCTTGAGCCCAACCACCGTCGTCATCGCATCGAGCTGATCGAGCGGCAGATCGCGCGCCAGCCGCTCCCATGCGACCTTGCGGATCGCCAGCGGCTTCATCACGGAGTCGATGCCCAGGAGATCGACGCCGCGCAGGATCAGCGGCAACACGGTCGTCGACAGCTCGTTCCCGCCCGCGTTCCCACATACCGCTACCGCCGTACCGTAGCGCATTGCCGTCAGTACGTTCGCGAGCACGAGACCGCCGACCGTATCGATGGCGTAGTGCCAGCGTTCGCTCTGCAGCGGTTTCGGCTTTTCGAGCGAAAGCTCGGCGCGCGGTATGATCGTCTTGGCGCCAAGTGCACGCAGATACTCGTGCTGCTCCGCGCGGCCTGTCGATGCGGCGACGTCATAGCCAAGCTTGTTCAGGATGGCGACCGCGACGCTCCCCAGCCCGCCCGCAGCGCCCGACACGAGGATCTCCCCCTCACCGGGCCTGAGGCCGTGTTCCTCGAGCGCCATGATCGCGAGCATTGCGGTAAGGCCAGCCGTCCCGATCGCCATCGCCCGCTTCGTGGAGAGCGCCGGCGGAAGCGGCACGAGCCACTCGGATTTGACCCGCGCACGCTGGGCATAGCCGCCCCAGTGCAGCTCGCCGACCCGCCAGCCCGTGAGAACCACGCGGTCGCCGGGCTTGTAGGCGGCGGATTGAGAGGTTTCGACGACACCGGCGAAATCGATGCCGGGCACGTGCGGATACTTCCGGACGAGACGGCCCAACCCGTTCAGGATCAGGCCGTCCTTGTAGTTGAGCGTCGAATACTCGACCCGGATGGTGACGTCGCCCGGCGGCAGGTCCTCATCGCTCAGGTTCCGGATCGACGAGACGACCTTGCCTTCCCTCTCGTCAAGAACGAGCGCCTCGAACCGACCCATGATCCCGCGCTCCCCGGCTCAAGCGCGCAGCGGTTCGAGAATGCTGACGTAGTTTGCGACCGCCGCTCCGCCCATGTTGAAGACGCCGGCGAGCCGCGGGTTCTTGACCTGCATCGGGCCGGCGCTGCCGGTCACCTGCATGGCCGCCATGATGTGCATCGAGACGCCGGTCGCCCCGATCGGATGCCCCTTCGACTTGAGGCCGCCCGACGGATTCACGGGCAGCTTCCCGTCCTTTTCCGTCCAGCCTTCGAGGATCGCCTTGGCGCCCTGCCCCTTCGGCGCGAGGCCCATGGCCTCGTACTGGATGAGCTCGGCGATGGTGAAGCAGTCATGCGTCTCCACCACGCCCAGATCGTCGAGCGTCGTGCGGGACCGGGCGAAGGCGCGCTGCCATGCCAGCGCGCAGCCTTCGAACTGGATGATGTCGCGCCGGCTCATGGGCAGATAGTCGTTGACCTGCTCGGCCGCGCGGAAAGCGACGGCCTTTTTCAGTGCGAGCGCCGTATCGATGTCGGCAAGCACGAGCGCGGCCGCGCCGTCCGAAACGAGCGAGCAGTCGGTACGGCGGAGCGGACCGGCGACCAGGGGATTCTTGTCCGAGACCGTCCGGCAAAATTCGTAGCCGAGATCCTTTTGCATCTGCGCGTACGGGTTCACGGCCCCATTCTTGTGGTTCTTCGCCGCGATCCGCGCCATCGCATCCGACTGGTCGCCGTAACGCTGAAAATAGAGCTGCGCGATGTGCCCGAATATGCCGGCGAAGCTCATACCCGGTCGGTCTTCCTCCTTGACGTAGGACGCCTTCATCAGGATGCCGCCGATCTGCTCCCCGGGCGTCTCGGTCATCTTCTCGACGCCGACGACCAGGACCACGCGCGACTTCTTCGCGGCAATCGACGTAAGGCCCTGGTGGACGGCAGCCGAACCCGTCGCGCATGCATTCTCGACGCGTGTCGCCGGCTTGAATCGGAACACGTCCGACGCCTGAAGGACGAGCGATGCCGGAAAATCCTGTTTGACGAAGCCGCCACCGAAGTGGCCGACATAGATCTCGTCGACATCCTTCGGTTCGAGCCCGGCATCCTTGATCGCGTCGGTCGCGACCTCGACGATCAGGGACTCGAGGTCCATACCCTCGCGCTTGCCGAACTTGCCGTGGGCCCAGCCGACGATGCAGGCGGTCATGACGATTCTCCCGGTCTTCGATAGATGGTCAAGATTAGCAAGTAATGCTGCGGTGCGTAAACGCAAGCCTCGCGCCGTGTCCGCCAGGCACCGCCCCTCGTCCGGCGCTCAGATTCGGGCGATGGCGGCCTGATCGGCTCGTGCCGACTCCCCTATGACGTCGAGCAGACTCAGCACATGGAAGGCGACGCACTTGACGATCCCGCATCTCCGCGAGAAGGCCGACCGGGCCGTCGCCGCCACCGGCGTCGATGACGAAACGCCCGGACAGCAACCCAGGGCGCCGCGGGGAGATTGACCGTCGCCCGGCGGCTTCGCGGCGCTCGGCTGCCGTTCTCATGTCGATGTCCATGTGTATGTGCACATATCGGACGAACAGATGACTGTCAGGCCATGGCGATGAGCTCGTCGAGCCCGACGTACAGTCCCGTCCATTTCTCCCGGCCGAGCTTGCGACGGAGCTCCTCTTGCACGCTTTCCCAGCGGGGAATCGCCTGTTTCAGCACGGCACGCCCTTGCGGCGTAATGGTCACGTCGCGCGTCCGGCGATAGCCCTCCGGACCAAGCTCAACGAGGCCGCGTCGTGTCAGCGGGCCCAGGTTGCGGGTCAATGTCGTGCGGTCCATGCCGAGCATCTCGGCGAGTGCGGTGATCGAGACAGGGCCCCGCGCACTGGCCGCGACCAGCAGCGAGAACTGCGTCACTTTCAGGTCAACCGGCTTCAGGGCCAGGTCATAGGCCCGCGTTACGGCCCGGGCGGCCATTCGCACCTTCAGGCATGCGCAGTTCTGCGCGATCTCGCGTTCCGACGTCATGCGAACCTATCGTGTATATACACGACACGGTAGATGCCGAATGTCAAGAAGCCGGGCCGCCGCGGGCGGGCTGCAGCCGACAGAAGTTCGGAACGCCGGTCAGGTCCGACCGATCATCATACGTGATCGGCGGCACGAACTCAGCCCGCCGAACGGTCGCGACTACGACGACGCCGTCATTGCCCCGTCGACGGGGCCTGCGTAATGCCACGCGAGCGTGTGGCCGGCGTGGAACGGAATCAGGCAGGTAACGCCATCGGTCAGCTCGTGGGGCACGGCGACCTCCGTGCGGACGAGCGCGATGCGACGCTCGTTCACCGGAAGACCGTAAAACCGCGGGCCATTCAGGGATGCGAACGCCTCGAGCTTGTCGAGCGCACCCTCCTCCTCGAACACCTTCGCATATGTTTCCAGCGCGAACGGCGCATTGAAGATACCGGCACAGCCGCATGCGGCCTCCTTCGCATGCGACGGATGCGGCGCCGTATCCGTGCCGAGAAAGAACTTTGCCTCCCCCGACGTCGCCGCCTTGCGCAACGCCAGCCGATGCCGCTCCCGCTTGGCGACCGGCAGACAGTACATATGCGGCCGGATGCCGCCGTCGAAAATGGCGTTGCGGTTGATCTCCAGATGATGCGGCGTGATGGTCGCCGCGAGCGTCCGCGGACCGGCGCGGACGAACTCGACCGCTTCTTCGGTCGTGATGTGTTCGAAAACGATCTTCAGATCGGAAAATTCGCGCACGAGGCGGTTCAAGACCCGCTCGATGAACACGGTTTCGCGGTCGAACACGTCGACGGCGCGATCGGTGACTTCGCCATGGACGAGGAGCGGCATGCCGATGCGCTGCATCGTTTCGAACACGCGCCCCATTTTCCAGATGTCCGTGACGCCATGGGCGGAATTGGTCGTCGCATGGGCGGGGTACAGCTTCGCCGCCGTGAATATCCCGTCGCGGAACCCTGTCTCGATCTCCTTGAGGTCGATCGAATCCGTCAGGTATACGGTCATCAGCGGTGTGAACGGGACATCCGGACCGACGGCGGCCAGAATCCGGTCACGATACGCGATCGCCGCCTCCACCGTGGTGATGGGCGGCACCAGATTCGGCATGATGATGGCGCGACCGAATTGACGTGCCGTGTAGGGGGCCACGCGCTTCAGCATGTCGCCGTCGCGCAGATGCGCATGCCAGTCGTCGGGCTGACGCAACACGAGACGCGTTGCACTCGCCGCTCCTGCCCCGCGAACCGTCTGCTCGTTCACGCCATCACCCTCGATGCTGCATCAGTCGGAAACCCTGCGACCCGCACTCCGGCCTTGCGAATCCCGCTGGCGTTTTCCCCATAGCGTGGGCGCACTGTATCGCCCGCGTCAACGGGAATCCCCCGGGCCGAGATCCCGCCCGTCAATGCGAAGCGAGGCACTCGAAGACGTCGCCCTCCGGCGCGCGACCGACGACATGGCATTGGTGCCATAGCGCGTAGAACAGCAGCGTCCACGCCGCAAGCCCGGCGTGTTTCTTCGGACTGCGAAACAGCTTGGCGACAGCGGCCGGATCGGCGATCTCCGCGATACCCGGCTGGGCGGCGACGAGCGGCCCGAGACGCGCCCCCTCGCTCGCGATCCATTCGGCGGCCGGAACGGTGAACCCGCGCTTCGGTCCGAAGGCCTGGGCCGCCGGCAACGCACGGTCGAGCCAGCGCCGAAGCAGCCACTTGCCGCGGCGTTCGCGGACCTTCAGCCGGTCGGGCAACCGGAACGCAACCTCCGCCACGACCGGATCAAGAAATGGTGTCCGTCCCTCGACGCCATGCGCCATCAGGCATCGATCAAGCTTGGTAAGAAGATCGTTCGGCAGCCAGTCGGCGCAGTCGACGGCCTGGGCGACCTGAAGGCGTGTGCGTCCGCCCGTGCGTTCGGTCGCTTCGGCAGCGGCGATACCGTCACGCCAGCCGACCGTGCGCGTCCGCAGTACGCCCAGACCTTCGAAGATACCCTTGCGGCGCATGGCGCGTCCGCCAAGCCACCATGGCCGCATGATGTTCCGGTACCGGCCATAGCCGGCCAGCAGTTCGTCACCGCCCTCGCCGGACAGCACGACCTTGAGGCCGGCCTCCCGGGCGCGCTCCGCAAGGCGGAACGTCGGGACGCAGGCGTAATCGGCAGCCGGGTCATCCATCGCGGCGGCAACTTTCGGCAATACGGACCAGAAATCATCGGCGGCGACCGGCACCTCGATATGTTCGGCGCCGACCGCGCGTGCCGCCGCCTGCGCCGCCGCGCGCTCGTCGGCAACCGACGTGTTCGGGAAATAGGCGGTCAGCGCGACCACAGGGCGCGTGTTGAGGCGCGCCATCAACGCGAGCAACGCCGACGAATCGATGCCGCCCGACAGGAACATCCCGTAGGGAACGTCCGACCGTTGGTGGACGCTGACACTGTCGAGAAGCGCTTGCTCCAGGTGGTCGAGGGCCGTCGCCTCCGACCAGTCCGCAGGCCCCTTGCCGGAAAGGGCCGCGCGATGGCGGCGCTCGACGATCCTGCCGTCGGCCGCCACGATCA
The DNA here is from genome assembly GCA_036381615.1 of Alphaproteobacteria bacterium. Lineage (GTDB taxonomy): Bacteria > Pseudomonadota > Alphaproteobacteria > CACIAM-22H2 > CACIAM-22H2 > CALANV01. Next base: position 24,120 of record DASVCL010000019.1, on the reverse strand, counting down.
TCTCGCCCGGCAGCACCCGCTTGATGCCTGGAAAGATCGTATCGCGTCGCGTTGTGAACTGGAGCTCGAGGAGCTCGGTGCGCGGGCCGGGCTCGATCGCCCGCTCGACGAGCCCGGCTGCCAGCAGCGCCTGCGGCTCCGAGGCGAAGGCGAGTCCCTGGGCGGTCTCGGCATAGTAGAGCGGCTTGATGCCGAACGGGTCGCGCGCCAGCACGAGATGCCCGGCCTTGGGATCGTGCAGCGCCAACGCGTACATCCCGCGCAGCTTGTCGACAAAATCGAGCCCATGACGCCGGTAGAGATGAAGCGGTGGCTCGCAGTCGGAGTTGGTCTGGAAATTGATCCCGTGAAGCTCGGCGCGAAGCTCGACGTAATTGTAGATTTCGCCGTTGGCGACCAGCGCGACGCCGCCGGGGTCGATCAACGGCTGATCGCCCGTCTCGAGATCGATGATCGCGAGCCGGTTATGAGCGAGCCCGACATTACCGACGATATAGTGCCGCTGCCCATCGGGTCCGCGATGTGCGAGGGCCTTGGCGAGCGCCCCCAAAACGGCAGGGTCCGGGCCGCCACGCCTGGTCGTCATCAGTCCCGCTATGCCGCACATCTCATTTCCTGGCGATGCGATCGAAGAAGTCGAGGTAGCGCCGGACGACGGCGGCCTCCGTGAACTCGCTCTCATACGCTGCATGGCCGCCTGCCGCAAGCCGGGCGGCAAGCTGCGGCTCCTGAGCGACCCGCTGAATGGCCGACGCAAGCGCGTCTGCATCGTTCACCGGCACGAGCAGCCCGCTCTCACCATCCTTGATCAGGGCGGCCGGCCCGTCGCTTGCCGCCGCAATCACCGGGCGACGTGCGGCCCAGCCTTCGATCACGACGTTGCCCAGCGGCTCGTGGCGCGATGGGCAGATCAGGATGTCGGCGGCCGCGAGCAACGCTGCAGTGTCGTCACGCCAGCCGAGAAAGCGCACGCGCTCCCGGATCCCGAGCCGCACGGCGTCCGCTTCGAGCGCGGCACGCAGTTCGCCTTCCCCGGCGAGCCAGAACCAGACGTCTTTCGTGCGGGCAATGGCGGCCAGGGCGACGTCGAACGCCTTGTTCGCATGAAGCCGCCCCAGGCCGAGCACCACTGTCGCGTCGGATGGCGTCTCCAGCGCCGCACGGTCAGCCGGCGCCGCATGCGGCACGTCGACGAAATTCGGCAGATAGTGGACGCGGTCGGCGGGCCAACCGCCGTCGCGGATGTATTCGACGATCTTGCGGGTATTGCCGACGAGATGGTCGCAGCGCCGATAGTATTTCAGGTCATAGTATCCGCCCAGCCGCGCGACGTGGACGTACTTGCCGCCGGTCAGGAACCGCGGCGGCATGAGCTGCGTCGCCCGGCTCATCCAGGTCAGGACCACGTGCGGCCGATACGCGCTCAGCTCGCGCGCAAGGGCGAGGCGCGTCCCGACATCGAACACCCCGCCGAACCGCAGCTGGACCGGCTCGATCCCCGCCGTGCGCAGCTTGCCGGCGCGCACCGGATCGCTGCGCATCACGATGTGCTGATCCAGGCCGGCGCGCGACAAGGCCACGGTCAGCCGCATGAAGAACGCCTCGGCCCCGCCGTGCCGCGCCCCCGCCATCGCCTGCAGTACGCGGAGAGCACTCATTTGCGCAGCTCCTCGAAATCGGCAGCGACATCGTCCCAGCTCCGCGCGCGGTTGTAACGCAGCGCGGCATCGCGCTGATCGCGCCAGACGGTGTCATCGGTCAGTATCCGCATCGCCGCACCGGCGAACGCAGCCGCATCCCCGTCGCGCACCACATATCCCGTCTCTCCATGCACGATCCGCTCACGCATGCAGGTCACGTCGCAAGCCACGGCAGGCACGCCCATCGCCTGCGCCTCGGCGACCGCCATGCCGAAGACCTCGCTCTCGTCGCCGCGGTGAAGATAGACGCGGGATTGCCGCAACTCCTCGACAAGCGCCTCGCCCGCGACCGGTTCGCGCAGGACCACGCCATCACCGGCGAGGCGGCGTGCCTTTTCGAGTACGACATCGGGCATGGCGTCGGCGAAAACATAAAGCTGCGCCTTGGGCACCGAGGGCCGGATGTGCCGCTGCCATATGTCGAGCACCCAGTCGAGCGAACGCGGCGAACGCGCCGTGAAAATCGCGAACGGCGGCGGCGGCCGCAGCGCCGGACCCGAGGTTCTGAACACCGCCCCGGTCGTCGGCGGAATGATGGCGCGCCCTCCGCCGGGCGCCCATCGGGGATAGGTTGCCGCATGGTACACGCCCTGGAAAACCAAATAGGGACGCCGACGCGCCAATGCGGTAAGTCGCCCCCAACGCAGCATCTTCCGGCCCGGCTCGTGCACCCAGAGGACGGTGCGCCGCACCTTGCGGGCCAACCGAAGCAGCCGATAGCTGCCATTCACGATGTAGAGCTCGGTTTCCTTCGGCACGATCCGCTCGATTGGTCCCCAGCTCACGCCGTTCAGGTCGAAACGACGTGTGCCGCGCGTGCGCGCCTCGACCTTGTGGCCGCGTGCCGCCAGCGACTCCGCGAGTGCGACGAAACATGCGGCCGCATGGTCGCGAATTACCGCAATCTCGCCGTCGAAGGCGAACCCGTCATCGGCGAGCACGATGCGGGTCATCGACAGTGCTCCCGGCCGAAGCGGTATCCGAAATCAGCGACGTCTGCGCGAGTCGACATGAGCCATCTCCATCCGCCTGATACATGACTCGCGTCACCTGTGCACGGTTGTCGAGTCGCCTAACGGGCGAACGCAGCCTAGCGCGCGTTTGCTGACGGCGTGAGCGCCTGGACGCGCGCGAGCAGGTCGCGCGCCGCCTGCTCGACGGCATCGACCGTCAAGCCCTCCATCAGGGCGCGTCCGATCGGACCATCGACCGGCCTATCCGTCACGATCGCCGCGGCCTCCGCCGTACGCACGGTACCCGCCAGCGGGGCCCACCGGGCAGGGCTCGACCCGTGGGCCGGAAACAGGCCAGGTGTCGGCCCGAACAGGCCGAGCGTCGGAATGCCGCACGCGACGGCGATGTAGAGCGGGCCGGAGTCGTTACCGATGAACAGTGCGGCGCGTTTCATCGCCGCGCCAACCGTCGTGAGATCGAGCCGTCCGACGAGGTCGACGGTGCGCTCGGGCGGCAGCGCGGCCAGAATGGGCGCGACGATCGGCCGCTCATGGGCAGCCGCGAACACGGCGATCCGGCCGTTCGGCAATGGCCCGTTCGGCGCGGTCAATCGCCGCGCGAGTTCGGCGAACCGCTCGCCCGGCCAGATCTTCGGCGGCCAGTTCCCGGTGAGCCCCAGGGCCAGGATGGGCGCACCGGGCGGCAGCAGCCGCGCCGCCGCCGCCTCGTGCTCGGGACCTGTCCACATGACGGGCGGCGGCAAATCGTCGAGACCGAGCGTCGCGGCCAACGCATGCGTTCGATGGGCGAGGCGCGGATTGGGTCTGAACACGTGGCGTTTACCGGCACGCAGGAACCACGAAAGAGCCGACCCCCGCAGATCGACGACGATGTCCCATCGCGTGCCGACGCAAGCGCGCCACAGGTCGATCCAGTGACCGATCTGGCCGCGTTTGCGGACCACCAGCACCTGTTCGCAGTTCGGCATCGCCGCGAAGAGCGGTTCCGCGGGGGCGCCGCACGCGACCGTCACACGGGCCTGCGGGTACTCGCGCAGGAGATGGTCGACCAATCCGGTCGACACGACGGCATCGCCGACATAGGTCGGCCCGATGAACAGAATCCTCACGCGAGCGCTCCTTCGAACTCCGCGGCCGCGATTGGCCACGTGCGCCCCCGCTGCAGCAGGCGCGCATTCGCGCTCATGCGCTCATAGATCCCCCGGTCGCTCAACAGGTCGATTGCTGCGCTCGCGAAATTGCCGTCGGCCGTCGTGATCTTGCCGGTCTGGCCATCGACGATCCGCGCAAGAACCGCCGGCCCCACGGCCCTGGCAATTCCGGGGAGCCCGGCTGCCTGACTCTCCGCCAGCGTCGATGCGAGCACTTCGTGCGGCTGCCCGGGATAGACATGCACCCGCGCCGCCCGATAGATCTCGGCCATCTGGGGGTCGGCTTGCGGCCGCTGAATGATGACGCCGTCGCGCTGCGCCTCGACGGCCAGTTTCAGGATCGGTCGCACCGCGTCCGGCAGATCGGCGCCGAGCCGACCCTTGTCGAGAAGCGCGGAATAAAGATGCAGTTCGGCATTCGGTACGGCGGGCCGTATATGGGTGCGCCAGAGTGCGATGAGCCAGTCGAGCCCGGCGAGCGGATGGGCCGTCGAGACCGCGCGCGGCGGCTCCGCCGGCATCATCGGAAGGTCTTCGACATAGGCTGCGGCAAGCCCCGGCTCGACCACGCGCACCGGAAGCCCGAGCGGGTTTGCCCAGCGGTCGCGCTGTACCGTCGTGAAGAAGATGACCGTCGGCCGATATCGTGCCAGCAGCGCCCGCGCAGCCGGCTGGTCGAGCTCCTCCGGCGGTCCTGCCGTCCACAGGACGCGCCGGACGGCACCAGGCAGGAATTCCAGGAGCCGCGGCCGCCGGAACGCCACGAGTACGTCCGTACGGGCCGGCCGGTCGCTCTCCCACGGATGCCAGCTGGCGCCGTCGACGCGGACGGGAAATGTGCAGCGGTTGAACACGACGACCTCGTGACCGCGCATGGCGAGGGCCGACGGAAGGCTGGCGAAGGCCTTCTCCGGCCCGCTGAGCGGCTGGCTCGTCGGGCTGTACCCATCGAAGGGGAAGGAATCGTCAACGAATGTAATGTGCATGCGGTCGCGGCGCGGAGAGTTATAGGGATGTCGAGGCCCGGCCGGAAGTGGTTCGGCGGCCCTGCCGCCGGCCCCCTTGCCGTGCGCATTCCGGGGGTTGCCAAGCGCGCGACCCGTCCTTACCTCATAGAAGCATGGCAGATCCGGATTTCTTTGGCATCTCCGAGGATTAGCAATGGACGACAGGACCAGCGTGATCCTGCGGAATCGCGGCGTGCTCGCCATTGCCGGCGACGACCGCCGGACATTTCTTCAGGGGTTGATCTCGAACGACATCAACAAGGTCGATTCGAGCCATGTGATCTATTCGGGGTTCCTGACGGCGCAAGGACGCTATCTGCACGATTTCTTCGTCGCCGAGATCGGCGACACATTCTACCTGGACTGTGAGGCGGACCGGCTCGACGACCTGCGCCGGCGTCTCAGCCTCTACAAGCTCCGCGCGAAGGTGACGCTGACCCCGGCAAGCGATCGCATGATCTGCGGCGCCCTGTTCGGCCCGAAGACGCTCGCCACGCTCGGCCTGCCCGAGGAACCCGGGCTCGCCCGCCCGTTCGGCGGCGGTATCGTCTACGTCGATCCGCGGCTGGTAGGGCTGGGCGCGCGTGCCTTGATTCCGAAGGACAATGCGGATGCGCTCGCATCCGCCGGATTCAAGCCGGGTGCGTTCGAGGCATATGATCGCTTGCGCCTGTCCCTCGGCGTGCCCGACGGCAGCCGCGATCTTCCCGTCGAAAAGGCGCTCCTGCTCGAGAACGGCTTCGACGAACTCAACGGCGTCGACTGGAAGAAGGGGTGCTATGTCGGCCAGGAGCTCACCGCCCGGATGAAATACCGCGCGCTGGTGCGGAAGCGGCTCACGCCCGTGCGAATCGACGGTCCCGTGCCGCAACCGGGTACGCCGATCACGCTCGACGACCAGGAGGCCGGCGAGATGCGTTCGGCCCAGGGATCCCTCGGCCTTGCCCTGCTGCGGCTCGACATCATCGAACAGGCCGACCGTGACGGCCGGCCGCTCAAGGCCGGCGAGGCGGAGATCACGCCGGTCAGGCCGGCCTGGGCATGACGATGCCTGCCGGCACGTCCATGCACGAAAGCCGCTCTAGAGCGCCGCGCGGATTCGCTCGGCCATCGCGGCGAGTTCGGCCTTGTCACCCGCCTTCAGTGCCCAGTTCATCATCAGATTGTCGTCCTTCACGCGCGGGATGACATGCATGTGGAAGTGCAGAACGGACTGCGCGGCACCCGGACCATTGGCCTGCAAGAGATTGATGCCGTATGGCGAAAGCGACTTGTCGACGGCTGAAGCAACCCGGCGCACGGTAGCCATGACGGCGGCGAGGTCGCCGTCATCGGACGTCATCAGGTTCGGCGCGTGCGCCTTGGGTATCACGAGCGTATGTCCGGGGTTGACCGGATTGATGTCGAGGAACGCGATCGTCTTCGCGTCCTCGTAGATCTTGAAGCTCGGGATCGTCCCCGCGACGATCTTGCAGAACACGCAGTTCGGATCGGCTGCCATTTCTCCCTCCCCGTCGGCGCGGTTCACGACCGCGCGCCCTTGTCATACCCGATGCGCCCGGATCCGTTATGCGGACCGGTCTGCCCGGATCGCGCCTTCGCTCTTATCCGAAAACGGCGGAAGGGCCAACGGCACAGTCCGTCGGTCCTTCCGCACGCAAATATCCATGCTTACCGCGGCTTCGGCTTGCCGCGCGTAGGCCTTTTCGGTGCGGATTTCGCGGCAGACCGCGCCCTCTTCGATGCCGTCTTTTTCGCCACCGTCTTCTTTGCGGCCGCCTTCCTCGCCGCCTTCGCTACCCGCTTGGCCGACGTCTTCTTCGCCGCCTTCGCCGACGTCTTCTTCACATCGGCCTTGCGCGCGGTTTCCTGACCGATGGCGGCGGGTCGTGCCGCCGCATGGGCGGCCACCTTGCGGTTGGCGGAAACCCGTTGCGGTGCCGGCCGGCGCCCGCTGGCGATCAGCACGCGACGGTGGCGGTCGTCCGAGGTGGCGCGCGGCTTCACCGGCTTCGCCTTCGGCTGCCGTTCCGCAAGCGCCGCCTGGGCGGCGGCGAGCCGCGCGATCGGCACCCGATAGGGCGAACACGAGACGTAGTCGAGCCCGGCGCTATGACAGAAATGAACTGACGCCGGATCGCCGCCGTGCTCGCCGCAGATACCGATCTTCAAATCCGGCCGGACCGACCGGCCCCGCTCCGACCCGATACGCACCAGCTCGCCGACACCGTCCCTGTCGATGCTGATGAACGGATCGATGCTGATGATCTTCGCCTTCTCGTACGCGTCGAGGAAAGCGCCCGCATCGTCGCGCGACAACCCGAACGTCGTCTGCGTCAGGTCGTTCGTGCCGAAGCTGAAGAACTCCGCGATTTCCGCAATCTCCGCCGCACGGAGGGCAGCGCGCGGCAACTCGATCATGGTGCCGATCGAGTACGCGACATCGACGCCCGTCTCGTCGCGCACCTTTTCATGCATGCGCGCGACCAGGTCGCGCATGAGCTCCAGCTCGCGACGCGTCGCGATCAGCGGGATCATGATCTCGGGCTCGACCGGCTTGCCTTCCTTGATGACGGTGGCGGCCGCCGCGAAGATCGCCCGCGCCTGCATCTCGTAGATCTCGGGATACGTGACCGCCAGACGGCAACCGCGGTGGCCGAGCATCGGATTGAACTCCTCGAGCCGTTTCACGCGCGCACGGACGGTCGCGACGTCCTTGCCGATCGCCTTGGCGAACTCGGCGATCTCGGCATCGCCATGGGGAACGAATTCGTGGAGCGGCGGATCGAGGAGCCGAATCGTCACCGGCAATCCCTCCATGATCCGGAACAGCTCGATGAAATCCTGGCGCTGCATCGGTTCGATCTTGGCGAGCGCCCGCGCCCTTCCCTCGCTGTCCTCCGCCATGATCATCTCGCGCACGGCGAGGATCCGCTCGGCATCGAAGAACATGTGCTCGGTCCGGCACAGGCCGATGCCTTCGGCACCGAAGCGGCGCGCCGCGCGCGCATCGACCGGCGTATCCGCGTTTGCGCGTACGCCGAGACGGCGGAATTCGTCGGCCCACGCCATCAGCTCGGCGAAATCGCCCGACAGCTCGGGCTGGACCGTCGGCACCTCGCCGAGGAACACCTCGCCGGTCGCGCCGTCGATCGTGATCTTTTCGCCGGCGCGCACCTGCTTGTCGCGCACGCTCATCACGCCGGCCTTGTAGTCGACGCGGATCTCGCCGGCGCCGGCGACGCACGCCCGGCCCATGCCGCGGGCGACCACCGCCGCGTGGCTGGTCATGCCGCCGCGGGTCGTGAGGATCCCCTTGGCCGCATGCATGCCGTGGATGTCCTCGGGGCTCGTCTCGACCCGGACGAGGATGACGGCCTCGCCTTTCGCCGCCTGCGCCTCGGCCTCGTCGGCGGAGAACACGACGATGCCCGAAGCGGCGCCCGGTGAGGCCGGCAGCCCGCGTGTCAACAACGTACGCGACGCCTTGGCATCGAGCGTCGGATGCAGCAGCTGGTCGAGTGCGGCCGGATCGATCCGTTTCACGGCCGTTGCCTTGTCGATCAATCCTTCCCGGACCATGTCGCAGGCGATCTTGAGGGCTGCCGCGGCCGTCCGCTTTCCGGTGCGCGTCTGCAGCATGTACAGCTTGCCCCGCTCGACCGTGAACTCGATGTCCTGCATGTCGCGGTAGTGGGACTCGAGCTTGCGGCGGATGTCGTCGAGCTGCCGGAATACGTCGGGCATGACCTCTTCCATCGCCGGCAGCTGCGAGCGGTTGGCCTCCTTGCCCTTGATCGTCAGGTGCTGCGGCGTCCGGATGCCCGCAACGACGTCCTCGCCTTGCGCGTTCACGAGGTATTCGCCGTAGAATACGTTCTCGCCGGTCGACGGATCACGCGTGAAGGCGACGCCGGTGGCGCAGTCGTCGCCCATGTTGCCGAAGACCATCGCCTGGACATTGACGGCCGTGCCCCAATCCTCGGGGATGCCGTGCAGCTTGCGATAGGTAATGGCGCGCTGGTTCATCCAGCTTCCGAACACGGCGCCGATCGCGCCCCAAAGCTGCTCGTGCGGGTTCTGCGGGAACGGCTCGCCGCGCTCCTCGTGAACCTTTTCCTTGTACCGTTCGACGATCTGCTTCCAGTCGTCGGCGTCGAGTTCGGTGTCCAGCGTCACCGACTTGTCGTGCTTGTGGGCTTCGAGGATCTCCTCGAAATGATGATGATCGACGCCAAGGACGACGTCGCCGTACATCTGGATGAAACGGCGATAACTGTCGTAGGCGAAGCGCGGATCGTTTGCCGTACGTGCGAGGCCCTCCACCGTCTCGTCGTTGAGGCCGAGATTCAGGACCGTGTCCATCATCCCCGGCATCGACGCGCGCGCGCCCGACCGGACCGAGACGAGAAGCGGCGCTTTCGGATCGCCGAACTTCCGGCCGACGAGCTCTTCGACCCGCCGCAGCGCCGCCGTCACCTGCGCCTTCAGCTCCGGCGGATATTTGCGCCCGTTGGCATAGAAGTAGGTGCAGACCTCGGTGGTGATGGTGAAGCCCGGCGGGACCGGCAGGCCAAGATTGCTCATCTCCGCGAGGTTGGCCCCCTTGCCGCCGAGCAGGTTCTTCATGTCTGCCCGGCCTTCGGCCTTACCGTCTCCAAAGCTATAGACCCATTTCGGCATCACCACGCTCCCGAATTCGACCTTTTCGTTGCGTATTCGTGCCGACGCGAACCGTGCCTGCCCCACGGGCCGCGCTGACATCACGTCGATTCCGTCACGTCCCCTCGACTTTCGAGAAATCCGCCACTTCGCCCAGCGTCGCCCGGATCTGAGACAGGAGGCGGAGCCGGTTGGTACGGAGCTTAGCGTCCGGAGCGTTGACGGTCACCTTGTCGAAAAAGGCATCGACAGGTTTGCGGAGGAGGGCGAGTACGCGCATCGCCCCCTCGAAATCCTCGCGCCGAAGCAGGGTCTGCGTGCCGGCATGTGTCTCGTCGAGCGCCTTCGCGAGCGTTACCTCTTCCGGCTCGGCGAGCAGATCCTTTTCGACCGGCCCGTCATAGGAGGTCTTGTCCTTCTTCTCTTCGATCGCGACGATGTTTGATGCGCGCCGATACGCCGTCAGCAAATTCACGCCGTCTTCGGTCGCGAGGAAATTCTTGAGCGCATCGACCCGGACCAACAGCCGTACGAGGTCGTCCTCCCCGCCGAGCGAGAACACCGCGTCGATCAGATCGTGGCGCACGCCCTTCTCGCGCAAGGCGACCTTCAGACGGTCGGCGAAGAACGCAAGCAGCGTCTCGACGGTTTCGGTCGCCTTGGCCTCACCGACGAGGGCGGTTTCGCGGAACGGACGCAGTGCGGCGCCGAATACCGTGCGGAGCGGCAGGCGCAAACCGTTCTCGACGATCAGCCGGATCACGCCGAGCGCAGCGCGCCGCAGGGCGAACGGGTCCTTCGATCCGGTCGGCTTCTCGTCGATCGCAAAAAAGCCGGCGAGCGTATCGATCTTGTCGGCGAGCGCAACGGCGACGGAGACCGGCGCGGACGGACAGCGGTCGTTCGGCCCCAGCGGGGAATAGTGATCGCGGATCGCATCGGCGACGTCCGGGCGCTCGCCCTCGGCCATCGCGTAGTAGCGGCCCATGATCCCCTGGAGCTCCGGGAACTCCCCGACCATGCCCGACGACAGATCGGCCTTGCACAGCAGGGCCGCGCTGCGGACGCGATCGATATCCGCGCCCGAAATGTATTGCGCGAGATCCGTGGCGAGGGTCTGCAGCCGGGTGACCTTCTCCGCCATCGTTCCCAACCTGGCGTGAAACACGCGCTGGGCGAGCGCCGGCACGCGTTCCTCCAGCCGGGTTTTGCGGTCCTGGTCCCAGAAGAACTTGGCGTCCGAGAGCCGGGCACGCAGCACGCGCTCGTTGCCGGCCACGACCGCCCTGCCGCCGTCGTCGGTCAGCATGTTGGCGACGACGATGAACCGCGGCGCCAGTTCACCCGCCTGTGTCTGCACCGAGAAATACTTCTGGTGCGCGCGCATCGAAGTCGTCAGTACCTCGGGCGGCAGATCCATGAACGCGGGATCGATGTGCCCCATCAGGACGACCGGAAATTCGACGAGGCCGACGACTTCGTCCAGAAGCCCGGGATCTTCCTTCAGCCTGAGCCCTTCCTGCTCGACCAGCCGCATTGCGTCGCGGCGAATCATCTCGCGCCGCTCGGCGGGATCGAGAATCACGTACGCGCTCCGCAGCTTGTCCCGGTAGTCCGCGAAGCTACCGACGGCGACCGGGCCGGGCGCAAGGAAGCGGTGGCCGCGGGTGGTACTGCCGAAGGGGATTTTGGCGCCCCCAAGATCGACTGCGCCCGGGACGGTGCGGCCTCCGAAGAGGCAGACGATACCTTGCAGCGGCCGAACCCAGGTAAAGCGGTTCGCTGCCCAGCGCATCGATTTGGGCCACGGCAGCGCCTGGATCGCGCGCAGAAGGAGATCGGGCAGTACGTCGATCGTCGCCCGGCCTTTGCGGTGGATCACCGCGTACCAGAAATCGGCCTTGCCGACCGTGCGCTTCTCGCACTTGTCCAGGCTGTCGAGATTGACCGACTTCAGAAATCCCTGAATCGCCTGATCGGGCGCGCCGACGCGCGGTCCCTTCTTCTCTTCGGTCACGTCGGGCTGCGTCTCGGGCAGACCATTGACGACCAAGGCAAGGCGGCGCGGTGTGGCAAAGGCCTCGGCGCGCGTGAATGCAAGTCCGGCTTCGGTGAGGCGTTCGGTTACGAGCCGCCTCAGGTCGTCGGCGGCGCGCGCCTGCATGCGTGCCGGAATCTCTTCCGAGAGGAGTTCGAGCAGAAGTTCGGGCATCAGCCACGTCCCTTCTGCGATTCAAGCCACATCTCGCAGCACGCTTTGGCCAGCGCGCGCACCCGCGCGATGTAGGCGGCGCGTTCCGTCACCGAGATCACGCCGCGCGCATCCAGCAGGTTGAATCTGTGACTCGCCTTGATGCACTGGTCATAGGCCGGCAATGCCAGCCTGCGCTCGAGCAGCGCCTTGCATTCCTTTTCCGCGTCGGCGAAGTGCCGGAACAGCATGTCGGTATCGGCGAACTCGAAGTTATGGGCCGAGTATTCCACCTCGGCCTGATGGAACACGTCGCCGTATTTCACCCCCGCGCCGTTGAAGTCCAGGTCGTACACGTTCTCCACGCCCTGGATGTACATCGCCAGCCGCTCGAGGCCATAGGTCAGCTCGACCGATACCGGATCGCACTCGATTCCGCCGACCTGCTGGAAATACGTGTACTGGGTTACCTCCATGCCGTCGCACCAGACCTCCCAGCCGAGCCCCCACGCGCCGAGCGTCGGACTCTCCCAGTCATCCTCGACGAAACGGATGTCGTGGCGCTTCGGATCGATCCCGAGCGCGACGAGACTTTCGAGATAGAGATCCTGGCTGTCGGCCGGCGACGGCTTCAGGATGACCTGGAACTGATAATAGTGCTGAAGACGGTTCGGGTTTTCGCCATAGCGCCCGTCGGTCGGCCGCCGTGACGGCTGTACGTAGGCGGCGTTCCATGGCTGCGGTCCGAGCGCCCTGAGCGTCGTCGCCGGGTGAAACGTACCGGCGCCGACCTCCATGTCGTAAGGCTGCAGGATCACGCAGCCCTTACCCGCCCAGAACGCCTGAAGCTTCAGGATGAGCTCTTGGAAACTCGGCGGGCGCGCAACCATGGCGTCGTATGACTCGATCGGGGCTTGGGTGCGGCGCAACATAGCCGCCGCCCCCGCCACGATCAAGCGCCCGCCCCAACTAAAAAAATGCCCGTTCGACGGTGGTCTTTCGGGCTGCGACGAACAGCCGCACGTCGAGTCGATACGTGTTCGGCGACGCCCTAGGGGATCAGTATGGACAATCGCGCCGCGCACACGTCGTGGCACCGCGAGCCGGCACGTAGGTGCCGCAGACGCGGCAGGGCACCATTTCCTCCGCGGTCACGGCGCGCGGGGATTCGCGCTTTCGCCCTGCCCTATTCTGGCCGCGATGCGCCAGCTCCCAACGCTGATACCAGCGCCAGCCGAACCAGATGGCGGCGACCACCGCGACGAAGAGAAGTATTTTCGCAAGGCTCATGGGGCGACCGCGCTCCTTCTAGGTGCCGGACGAAGCGCGGGTCAACCGCGTTCCCGTTCTTCGTGAAGAGGCCGCGATCGATCAGAGCCCGTAACGCGACCAAAGCGCACGCGCCTCGGCCGCGGCAATCACGTCCTCGGCCCAACCCCGGGCCAACGAGCCGGCGAGCGTCCCGTCATCAAGTCCGGTGCGCGGGCCCAGCCAACGCTGCAGAATCGACCGCGGCGCGCTCACGAGCCTCAACTTCACGCGTTCGCCGAAGCGCTGCCGCATGTGCGCGCGCACGTCGTCGATCCCGTCGATGAGTCCCAGTTCGAGGGCCCGCGCCCCGGTCCAGAACTCGCCCGTGAACAGCTCGCTGTCGAGGCCACGCAGCCGCAGCCCGCGACGCTCGCGTACCCATGCTTGAAAGTTGGCGTGTATTTCGCGCTGGATCCTTTGGAGCCGTTCGACGTCGTCGGGGTCCTCGGGCTGAAACGGGTCGAGTATCATCTTCTTCTCGCCCGCCGTGTAGACCCGCCGTTCGACACCGATCTTGCCCATGAGGTCGGTGAAGCCGAATCCGGCCGAGATGACGCCGATGGACCCGACGACCGAGTTCGCATTCGCGTAGATCTCGTCGGCGGCGCAGGCAAGCCAATAGCCTCCCGAGGCGGCGACGTCTTCCACGAAGGCGAAAACCGGGACGTTCTTTTCGGCCGAAAGATCGCGGATCCGCTTTGCGATCAACGCGGACTGCACCGCCGAGCCGCCCGGTGAATTGATCACGAGCGCGACGGCTTTGAGATCGAGCAGGCTGAAGGCGCGCTCGATCACGCCGGCAACGCGCGCGAGCGACAGCCCGGTCCGCAGCGCGCCGATATATCCGATCGGGCCGGCGAGCCGTATGACGGCGACGACCGGGGCCGGGTTACGGAACTGCTCGACCGGCAATTTCGCGAGCCAGGGACGGATTCGCTGGACGACGCTGGTCATGGCCTCAAGGGTAAGCGGCCTTGTGCCTGTTGCCAATCCCACCTCACGGCGGACGCAGGCGCACGCGCACCCCGGCGCAACGCCCTAGTCGAGCCCTTCGCCGCCGCGCAGCACCGCTTCGGCGGCGGCGGTGTATGTCCCGTCCGGATGATGGAGCACGAGGCCGGGCGCAACCACCAGCGGTGACTTCAATCCTTTGCGGGCTCGCATGATGATTCGCTTGGCCGGCGTCCCCGCCTTCGGCCACAGCGGATAGACGACGATTTCGCCGGCCCGGCCGTCCAAGGCGACAAGCAGATCGGCGAGGCGGTCGGCGCGCTGAATCATCACGATGACCCCGCGGGGCCGGAGCAGGCGCAGGCCCGCATCGATCCATGTCGGGAGGTCCGCCGTCCCTTCGACCGTCGCGATCAGCTTGTCGCGGCTTGTCGTCCGGTTCGCGCGGTCCGGCTCCAGATAAGGTGGATTGCTGATGACCGCATCGAAACTGCCCGGCTCGAGCGTGCGCGGCAGTTGCGAAATATCGGCCTCGACGACGGCAACGCGCGAATCGAAACCGTTGGCGGCGACATTCTGTCTGGCGAGCGCGGCGAGCCCCTGCTCCCGCTCGACGCCGACAATCCGGACATGCGGCAATCGCGCCGCGAGGCAGAGCATCGCCGCGCCGGCACCGCATCCGAGATCGACGACTCGCCCTTGTACGCGGTCGGGAACGGCGGCCGCGAGCAGCACGGGGTCGATGGCGGCACGGTAGCCGCTCGCCGGCTGCCGGAACGTGACGCGGCCGCCCAGCAGGGCGTCGCGCGTCACCTCTTGCGGCGTGAAATCAGGCACGTGTGGCGCCCGCCCGCGCGGCCTCGAGCACCTGAACGGCCGCCTCGTAATCGCCATCGACAACCATTACCCGGCGCGCGATCGCCGAAATCGATCCTTCGACCGCCGCCGTGTGGCTGTCGAGCACGACGGCGTGAATGCCGGATTCGGCGAGAACCGATTGTGCCCACGACAGAAAGACCGGATCGTTCGTCCGCAGGAGCTCTTTCACGACGTGGAATCCTTCTTTGTGGGCAGGCGTTCGTGGGGGGCGCGTTAGGCTTGACCGCCCGGCTCTGGCCTTTATGCTCGCTACGCGCGTATGCATCGTCAAGCCGCTGGACGCGGCGATCAGCCGAGGAAAACGAATTTGGCCGTGATCGTTACCCTGGGAGAGGAGCGCGAAAAGGCACGCACGCCCTCCCTCGCCTCGCTCACCGGACTGGTGAGCGAAGATCTGAAGCAGGTGAATGCGCTGATTCTCGAGCGCATGCAAAGCCCGGTCGCGCTGATCCCGCAGCTCGCCGGCCACATCATCGCCGCCGGCGGCAAGCGTCTGAGGCCGATGCTCACGCTGGCCTGCGCCCGGATGTGCGGCTATCGCGGGCGGCGCCATATTGGCCTTGCGGCGTGCGTCGAGTTCATCCACACCGCCACGCTGCTCCACGACGACGTCGTCGATGAAAGCGACCGCCGCCGCGGTCTCGCCACGGCCAACGCCGTATGGGGCAACAAGGCGAGCGTGCTGGTTGGCGATTTTCTGTTCAGCCGGGCCTTCCAGCTCATGGTCGCGGACGGATCGCTTGCGGTACTCAAGATTCTGTCCGATGCGTCGGCTGTCATCGCCGAAGGCGAGGTCATGCAGCTCATGACCGCCAACGACACGGAAACCACCGAGAATACCTATCTCGAGGTCATCAAGGCCAAGACCGCGGTGCTGTTCGCGGCGGCCTGCCGGGTCGGCGCCGTCGTCGCCGACCGGCCCAAGGTCGAGGAAGAGGCGCTCGAGACCTACGGCATGAATCTCGGCATCGCCTTCCAGCTCGTCGATGACGTGCTGGACTACGCCGCCGAAACGGCGACGCTCGGCAAATCGGTCGGCGACGATTTTCGGGACGGCAAGATCACGCTGCCGGTCGTGCTTGCCTTCCTGCGCGGCGACGAGGAGGAACGCCGGTTCTGGCGCCGGACGCTCGAGGACATGGATCAGCGCGAGGGCGATCTCGAGCATGCGATTGCGCTCATGGGGCGCCACGGCAGCCTGCGCGACAGCGTCGAGCGTGCCCGGCACTATGGCGCCATTGCCCGTGACGCGCTCGGCGTGTTCCCCGACAGCCCGGAAAAGCGGGCGCTGATCGATCTGGTCCAATTCGCGATCGGCCGGGCCTACTGAAGGCACGGAGGGGCGCGGGCTCGGCTTGCAGCCCGCCGGAACGGGCGCTATATAAACGTCCGGCGAACGGTGCCGTACCCGCCGGCGTGCGGAAACAAGGCCGTCAGTCAGCCCGTCAGGATCGGAGTGTAGCTCAGCCTGGTAGAGCACTTGCTTCGGGAGCAAGGGGCCGGTGGTTCGAATCCACTCACTCCGACCAGTCTTCCCGCCCCTGAAAACTCAAAGACTTAGATAACGGCTTCGAGTCGTCCGGAGCCGTTAAGTGTATCAGTCTGCATAACAGCAGCATCCTGGTTCCGGGCATTGGCGAGCGCGCTCATGACCCCAGCGCCTGCAGCGTGTGCCCTCAACGTTGCACGCAATACCTTAGTAAATCGCCACTCACGCCGTTCGACATCACAGTGACGTTCCGAGGCGATGAAGGAAAAGGAGGTGTTTCGAAAATTCTGAATTGCTGTAAGGCTGCTGGTATCCGCCTGCGACAAGCTGCATAACGCGCGGGCGATTTTGAGCGATCTGCTCGTCCATGGCCCGACGGTGTTCTCGCGCTTCAAGACCGGGCGGGACGGCACGCTCTGGTACTATGAGCAGCTATCGGCCGTTTTTCTGGATCGGCTGCCGGGTCCCTTGGCGAATGAGTTGGCCCGCACGGTGGCAGAACTCCGGCATCTGGCAGGCTAGCGGAGATCCGCATTGATCGCCCGGTCACCACTCGCGGACCGTCGACGCAAGAGACCAACGTAAGTTCAGAGCACAGCAACCTCACAAATGACACGCGGTCGCCTGCCCGCGCGCATCATGAAACGATACGCCACGGCGTAGCCGCGCATTGCACGCCGGAACGCCCGACCAGGCGCCGCGTTGAGGTTTGAACCGGCATGATGCCGCCACGCCAATGCATAGGGGAGCCGGAAGTGGCGCAAACGGGCACCGGCAAGCGCAGCGCCCCAGGTCGCGAGGCCTCGCTTCGCCGTACATCGACCAAGGCACCGTCATCGCTTCCGAAACGGCAGGACCTCACGAGCCGACCGAGCGGATCGCCGGGCTGGAATCCAGCGGCGCAGACTGATCTGCCCAGCCCTATCGGCGCGGCCGGACACACGCCGCCGCCGCACGACCAGCCCGAGTAGGAATCTCTATTGGTTCTGAAGGTTCCGTCAGGCCGCAGAACGCGCCGAGGCGACCGCGGCGTCGACGGCCTCGCCCAGGCGTTCGACCACCGCGGCGATCTCGTCGTCGGTGATGATGAACGGCGGCGCCAGCAGCACGTGGTCGCCGCTCTTGCCGTCGATGGTGCCGCCCATGGGATAGACCATCAGGCCGCGCGCCATGGCCTCCTGCTTGATGCGCGCATTCAGCTTCAAGGCAGGGTCGAACGGCGCCTTCGTGGCGCGGTCCTTCACCAGTTCGATCGCCTGAAACAGGCCGCGCCCCCGGATGTCGCCGACCGCGTGATGGTTGCCGAAGCGCTCGGTCAGCGCCGACATCAGCTTTTCGCCCTGACGCCGGACCCGGTCTACCAGACCGTCACGCTTGAGGACCCGCTGAACGGCAAGCGCCGCCGCGCAGGACACGGCGTGGGCGATGTAGGTATGGCCGTGCTGGAAGAAGCCGGAGCCCTGGCGGAACGCCTCGTAGATCCGGCCCGAGACGAGAACGGCGCCGATCGGCTGATAGCCGCCGCCGAGCCCCTTGGCGATCACCATCAGGTCGGGCGCAATGCCTTCCTGGGTGCAGGCATGCAGGCTGCCGGTCCGGCCCATGCCGCACATGACCTCGTCGAGGATGAGCAGCACGCCATAACGGTCGCAGATCTCGCGGATGCGCTTGAAATAGCCCGGCACCGGCGGCACCGCGCCGGCCGTCGCCCCGACGACCGTCTCGGCGACGAAGGCGATCACCGTGTCCGGCCCGAGTTCGAGGATCTTGGCCTCCAGCTCGTCGGCGACCCGGCGGCCGTATTCCTCCTCGCTTTCGGCGGGATCCTTGAAGCGGTAGGCGAAGCATGGCGCGATATGCGGCACGTCGATCAGCAGGGGCGCGAATTGCTGGCGCCGCCACTCGTTGCCGCCGACCGCAAGCGCCCCCAGCGTGTTTCCATGGTAGCTCTGGCGCCGCGCGATGAAGTGCCGGCGCTGCGGCTGGCCGATCTCGACGAAATACTGCCGCGCCATCTTGAGCGCCGCCTCGATCCCCTCCGAGCCGCCAGACACGTAGTAGACATGCGTGAGCCCCGGCGGCGCATCGGCGATCAGCGTGTCCGCCAGCTCTTCCGCGACGTCGGTCGTGAAGAACGAGGTGTGGGCATAAGCCAGTCGGTCGGCCTGATCCTTTATGGCGCGGATGATGTCGGGATGGCCGTGGCCGAGGCACGATACGGCGGCCCCGCCGGATGCGTCGATGTAACGCTTGCCTGTCTGGTCGATCAGATAGACGCCGGTGCCGCCGACGGCGCGCGGCAAGGGTGTCCGAAGCTGGCGATGGAAAACGGCTGTCATATGGCGAACCCTAGCGTGCGGTCGGAGCCCCTGCAACAGGACCCTGCGTCATCGCGCCATCCGGCCGCAACAGCAATTGCGAGGGCTTGACCCGCTGGATAGGATGCGCCGCCGAATCGCAGGTGCCGACAAGGGGGGCGAATACATGGACCTCAAGAAATGGATCCGGGACGTGCCGGATTTCCCGAAGCCGGGAATCATGTTCCGGGATATCTCGCCTCTCCTGGCCGATCATGGGGCATGGAAAGCCGCGGTCGACCAGCTGGCGGCGATCGTCGAGCCGCACAAACCCGACTTTCTTGCCGGCATCGAATCGCGCGGCTTCCTCGTGACGGCGCCGCTTGCCCTCGTCCTCGGCTGCGGATTCATGATGGTCCGCAAGAAGGGCAAGCTGCCCGGCAAGACGATCCCCTATACCTACGATCTTGAGTACGGCAGCGACACGATCGAGATCCAGGGCGATTTCGTCCACCGGGGCCAGCGCGTCGTGGTTCTCGACGACGTGCTCGCGACGGGCGGCACGATGGCCGCCGCGATCGAGCTTCTGCGCCGCGCAGGGGCTGACGTGCGCGGTGCGGCCTGCATCATCGAACTCGGGTTCCTGAACGGGCGCAAGCGGATCGACGTACCGTTCGACTCGCTCGTTTCGTACTGAAGATCCGTCCCGGTAGGGCTCGCGTCCGGGCTCAGCTCGAGCGCAGGACGGCGAGCGGCAGGTGCGACAGCTCCCCGGCAAGTGCGACGACCGCACGCGCCGCCTGGTCGACGAGGCGGGCGCCGATTTCCGACGTTCCCAGCCGGGCGTCGCCGACGGCCCCGGCCGGATTGAGATCCTGCGCCTGCCAGGCGAAGTTGAGGCGCCCCTCGCCCGCCAGCAGCGGGAACGACTTCGCCAGCTCGTCGGCTGCGGATGGAAAGTCGCGGATCTGATCGCGGCGCACGAGTTCCGGATACAGATGGAGCATCAGTGCGGTCTCGAGGCCGCCGCCATGTATCCCGATCGCGCGCTCGCGCGCGGGAAATTCCGCCGCTCGATCCATCAGCCGCCAGACATTGACGACGACCACGACCATGCCCAGGCGGGCGCGAAGATCCTGCGCCACGATGTCGAGCACCTGCGGTTGGCCGCCATGGCTGTTGAGCAGCATGAGCTTCCGCAATCCCGCGCGTGCGACGCTCTCCGCAATTTCCGTCAGCATTCGCCCCAACGTCTCCGCCGAGAGCGTCAGGGTCCCGGGAAAATCCTGGTGTTCGTTCGACTTGCCGACCGCCATCGTCGGCAGTACGAGGACCGGAAGATCCTCGGGTACCAGCGGCATGGCCTGGGCCAGGATGCCGGCGGCGATCATGGCATCCGTGCCGACCGGCAGATGCGGCCCGTGCTGCTCGATTGCGGCGACGGGAAGGATCGCAACCGTCCGCGCGCGGTCGAGCGCCGCAAAGTCGGTCGTCGTCAGGTCCTGCCAGAGGCGTGCCGTCACGTCTTGATCCCTGCCGCGGTCTCCGCCCATTCGACGAGCGTCGAAACGACCTGCCGAAGGACGTCCCGCAAAGGCGCGGCACGGTCGGCGTCGTACCGGTAGGGCGGCTGCTCGTCCATGTAGCAGGCCTGGGCCAGCTCGAGCTGCAGCGCATGAATTCCCGTTTCCGGCCGACCGAACCGGCGCGTGATGTAGCCGCCCGTGAACCGCCCGTCGCAGACCGACGTGAAGCCGGCGGCCCCGCCGAGGATGTTCATGACGCGCGAGACCAGCGCCGGCGCCGCACTCGTGCCCCGCGCCGAGCCGAGGTTGAGGTCCGGCAGCCGCCCGTTGAAGAATCGCGGCACGACCGATGGGATCGAGTGGGCATCCCACAGGACCGCGATACCGTGTTGCCGGTGCAGTGACTCCAGTTCGGCCGCAAGCCGGTCGTGATAGGGCCGCCAATAACGCGTCACGCGATCGTCGATCTCGGCCGCATCCGGCGCCGCGCCCGACTTGTACACGGGTTCGCGTGCGAACGTCGTCGTCGGCACCAGCTCGGTGTTGTCGGCGCCCGGATACAGTGGCTTCCCGCTCGGATCGCGGTTGAGATCGACGACATAGCGTGAATGGGTGGCGACGATCATACCGACGCCGAGCGACGCTGCGAAGTCGTAAAGCCGCTCGACATGCCAGTCCGTGTCGGGCAGCTGCCGCGCCGCCGGCGTCATCCGGTCGGCGATCTCCGGCGGAATGTACGTGCCGGCGTGCGGAACGCTGATCAACACGGGCGTCCGGCCGGGACTGAAGTGGAAGAGTTCGGTCATGTGGCGATTTCCGTAACCGCGCCGGCGCGCACGATGGTGTGGGCCGGGTTGGCACCGATCCAATAGCTCAGCTCGGCAGGATGGGAAATGTTCCAGACGACGAAATCGGCCACCCTGCCGGTGGCGAGTACGCCGCGGTCGGCGAATCCCAGCGCCCGCGCCGCGTTTCGCGTAACCCCCGCCAGCGCTTCGGCCGGCGTGAGACGGAAGAGCGTGCACGCCATGTTGAGCATCAGCAGGAGGGATACGGCGGGTGACGATCCCGGATTGCAGTCGCTGGCGATCGCGATCGGCACGCCGTGGCGCCGGAACAGATCGACCGGCGGCAACTTGACGTCGCGCAGAAAATAGAAGGCGCCCGGCAGCAGTACCGCGACGGTGCCGGCGCGTGCCATGGCGGCGACGCCGTCCGCGTTGGCATGTTCCAGATGCTCCGCCGAAAGGGCGCCGTAGCGTGCCGCCAATGCCGCGCCGTTCTGGTCGGAGAGCTGGTCGGCATGCAGCTTCACCGGCAGGCCATGTGCTTTCGCGGCGTCGAAGATGCGCGCCGCTTCCTCGGGCGTGAAGGCGATGTTTTCGGCGAACACGTCGACGGCATCGGCGAGACGTTCCGCGACGACCGCGTCGAGCATCGGGCCGGCAACGAGGTCGACATAGGCGCTCTGCCGGCCCTGGTATTCCGGCGGCACCGTGTGCGCCCCGAGAAACGTCGTCACGACGGTGACCGGCAGACTGGCCCCGAGCCGGCGCGCGACGCGCAGCATCTTGGTCTCGGTGGCGACGTCCAGTCCGTAGCCGGACTTGATCTCGACCGTGGTGACGCCTTCGGCGAGAAGCGACATCAGCCGGCGCCGGGCGCCTTCGTAAAGCTCGTCCGCCGACGCCGCGCGGGTCTTCGCGACCGTGGAGCGGATACCGCCGCCGGCCCGGGCGATCTCCTCGTATGTCGCGCCTTTGAGCCTGAGCTCGAACTCCTCCGCCCGATTGCCGGCGAAGACGAGATGTGTATGGCAGTCGATGAGGCCCGGCGTCACCCAGCGCCCGCCGACGTCGTGAACGGCCCCGGCGTCGAGCGCGGGCAAGTCGGCCCGCGACCCGATCCAGGCAATCCGGCCGTCCGCGACGGCGATGGCGCCGTCCTCGATCACGCCATAGCCATCCTCTGCGGCCATGGTCGCAAGTCGGGCATTCGTCCAGATGGAGTCGACGCGGTTCACGCTTTCCTCTTGCCGCTGCCGTCCGCGACGGGCATTAAAGCAATGGTTTTCCTGTCGATTTGTAACGTCTCTCGCGCCAATCGTCGATGCCGAGCTATTTCGCCGAGCACGCCCTCCTGCCCGCCGGCTGGGCCGCCAATGTCCGCCTCGACGTCGACGCGTCGGGGACGATCACATCCGTCACGGCCGATACGGCCGCCGGCGATGCCGAGCGGCTGCACGGCATTGCGGTCCCCGGGATACCGAACCTGCACACGCATGCCTTTCAGCGGGCGATGGCCGGCCTTACGGAACGCGTCGGTCCCGAGGGCGACAACTTCTGGAGCTGGCGCGAGGTCATGTACCGGTTCCTCGCGCGGCTTTCGCCTGCGGATGTCGAGGCCATCGCCGCGCAGCTCTATGTCGAGCTGCTCAAACATGGCTACACCGCGGTGGCGGAATTCCACTACCTGCACAACGATCCCGACGGACGCCCCTACGAGAACAGGGCGGAGCTCGCCGACCGCATCGTTGCCGCGGCGGGTGCCGCCGGTATCGGCCTGACCCTCCTTCCCGTCCTCTATCAGACCTCGCAGTTCGGCGGCGTGGCGCCGACCCCGGGCCAGCGTCGGTTCGTTCTGGCAACGGACGACTTCCTCGACCTCGTCGAGCGGCTGCACCAGCGCCACCGGCGCGACCGTCAGGTTCGCATAGGCATCGCGCCACATTCGCTTCGCGCGGTCGCGCCCGATATGCTTGCCGCCTGTATCGAGGCCGCAACACGCCTCGATGCGGCGATGCCGATCCATATTCATGCCGCCGAGCAGACGAAGGAAGTCGAGGATTGCCTCGCCTGGAGCGGGCAGCGTCCCGTCGAATGGCTGCTCGCCCATGCGCCGGTCGACGCCCGCTGGTGCCTCGTCCACTGCACCCACATGACGCCGGCCGAAACGGAACGGCTCGCCGCATCCGGCGCGGTCGCGGGTCTGTGCCCGACGACGGAAGCGAATCTGGGCGACGGTATCTTCCCGCTGCCGGCCTATGTGCGCGCCGGCGGACGTTTAGGCATCGGCACCGATTCCAACGTCGCGACGAACCCCGTCGAGGAGCTGCGCTGGCTGGAATACGCGCAGCGTCTCGTCGCGCGAGCGCGCAACGTGACCGAGAGCACGCAAGGCGCTGCAACCGGCGCCGGCCTGTTCCGTCGCGCGGTGGCGGGCGGAACACAGGCGCTCGGCCGGCCGATCGGCAGTCTCGAACCCGGTCGCCGCGCCGACGTCGTCGTCCTCGATCCGAACCACCCCGCACTCATCGGACGCAGCGGCGACACGCTGCTCGATTCCTGGATCTTCTGCGGCAACGGTACGCCGGTCCGCGACGTCATGGTCGGCGGCCACTGGGTCGTGCGCGACGGCATGCACGTGTATGAGGAACAGTCGCTCGCCAACTTCCGCAGAATCGTCGCCCGGCTTGTCTCATAGTGAGGAATACGATGGAAGCGAATCCCCGTCTCGACAACACGCGCCGGATCAGGGCGCCGCGCGGCCCGCAGATCACCGCCAGGTCATGGCAGACCGAAGCGGCACTGCGCATGCTGATGAACAACCTGGACGCCGAGGTCGCCGAGCGGCCCGAGGAGCTGGTCGTCTACGGCGGCATCGGCCGCGCCGCGCGCGACTGGGCTTCGTTCGACCGGATCGTCGCCGCCCTGCGTACGCTGGGACCGACCGAGACATTGCTCATTCAGTCCGGCAAGCCGGTCGGCATCTTCGAAACCCATGCCGACGCGCCGCGCGTGCTGATCGCCAATTCCAACATCGTGGCCAAATGGGCGACGTGGGATCACTTCCATGAGCTCGACCGCAAGGGATTGATGATGTACGGCCAGATGACGGCGGGCTCCTGGATCTATATCGGCAGCCAGGGCATCGTGCAGGGCACGTACGAGACGTTCGTCGAGGCCGGCCGCCAGCATTACGG
>DASVCL010000018.1:0-21434 GCA_036381615.1 Alphaproteobacteria bacterium | reverse complement strand
GCGCCCACGCTCGAGGTCTGGGGCACGGGCACGCCGCGGCGCGAGTTCCTGCACGTCGACGACCTGGCCGACGCGCTGGTGTTCCTGATGGAGAACTACAGCGCGGAGGAAACGATCAATGTCGGCACCGGTACCGACATCACCATCCGCGAGCTCGCCAAGACCATCGCCGACGTGGTCGGCTATCGCGGACGCTTCGTGTTCGACACCTCGCGTCCCGACGGCACGCCGCGCAAGCTGCTGGATGTCAGCCGCCTGACGGCACTCGGCTGGACGGCACGGATTCCGCTCAAGGAGGGCCTCAAGCAGGCCTACGACTGGTACGTCCGGAACGCCGCCGAAGCCGCGTGACGCGGCCGCGGCGCGCGTTCCGGGCTTTGTCGGCGGGGGCGGCTTCGATGCCGCCATCGCACGGGTTGCGACGATCCGTCCGAGCGCTTATGTTCGCCGCCTCGATCGCGACGTGCTGGGGCGTGGCCAAGCGGTAAGGCAGCGGTTTTTGGTACCGCGATCCCTGGTTCGAATCCAGGCGCCCCAGCCATCTTGATCCTATTGGCCTCCGGACTCCCTGAATTTCCTTGCTGCGCGTCAGCGGTGAAGCACGCGGCCGTATCACACCGCCCGTACCGCGTACTTGCACCTCCTTCTTGGGCGCGCCGACGCTGCGAGGTGTGGCGCGCCCGGCGTCGGGACGCGGCCGCCGTCACCGCCGCTTGGGCGGCGCGCCCGTCGGCTCGACCTCGACCTCGGTCTTCCGGACCTTGTCCTTCACCGTCTCGGTCCGCTCCCTGACGTCCTTCTTGATTCCGACCTCTTCCGTGACCCGCGCGGTCTTCTCGACCACCGGCTCCTCATGGCGTTCGGTCACCTCGACGCTGCGCTCCTGGAAGGCGTCACCCGCGGCCGGTGCGGCGCCGGATGCCGGCCGCCGTTCGACCTGGACCTTTTCGTCACGCAGCGTGACCTGCTCCTCGGCTGGCCGCTCGACGACATAGCTGCGCACGCGCACGCCGCCGGCCTGGACCGGCCGCTTGCCGACCTTGAGTTCCTCCTCGACCACGGGAATGCGGGCCTCCTCGCCGGCGCGTCCCGTCGCGGTCGCGGCGCGCTCGCCCTGCACGTCGATCGGGTTGTAGCGCTCGAGGATCGTCATGATCTGGTCGAGATCCTGCTCCTGCGCCTGCACTGTGACGAGTGTGCGACCGCGCTCGACGCCTTCGCGATAATAGGTCACGTCCTCCTCGGGCGCGCCGAACAGCCACTCCCAAAAGCCGCGCGGTTCCTGGGTGGCGGCGGTCTGCGCGCCCGCGCCTTCGGACTCGCCGGAGATGCGAATGTCGGTCCGCGCGACGCCTGCGGTTTCGAGTTCGCGGCGAATCTGTTCCGGGCCTTCGAGTCGGTCATAAAGGGCGACTAGCGTTTGGGACATGGTCTCTTTACTCCTTGCGTGTATCGCTACTCTTGTTGCGTGTACCACTGGTCTTGCCGGATGCGCCTGCGTCGGACGGGCTTGCGGGCGCGTCCGTCTCGCCCGGCGGAAGCTGGCGCACCTCCACGGCCTCCGAGCGCAGCGTGACGTTCTGGACGAACGGCACCGACATGATCTGCTTGCGCACGCGCACCTCCTCGCGCAGCACGAGCCGGCGTTGGACGACGATCTCTTCCTCCACGACCGGAATGACGAGCGTGTCGCCCTCGTGCCGGATCTCCGGTGGCGCGTTCACGACGCGGTTGACGGGTACGCGCTCGACCACCGCCTCCTCGCGCCATGCCGTCTCGCGCACCGCCGCGGTTTGTTTGTGCACGTGCTTGTCCACGCGCACGCGTCGATCCTCGACCGCGCGTTTGCGAACCGACGCCGTCTCCTCGTGGACGGGAATGACGTCTTGGTCGTTGCGGGAGCGACGCGTGGGCATGGCTAATGGCAGGTCGGCGTGCGCGCCGCTCGAGCCGATCAAGCGACCGCTGTCGGGATGCAGGTGTGCCGGCGGCGCCGACCGTAGCCGCCGAAACCAATGCGCATCACCGTACCGAGCACGCGTCGCGGGCCGAACATGGACGTCTCCCGACCGAAAGCCTACTGCTGCAAACGGGAATGCGCCCTGGGCGTTCCGGACTCGTCATGAATCATTTACATGAATCATTTACGCGCAGATTCCGCGCGACATGTGATGGCCTCGTTTGGCTGGCACCGCCGAAGCGGAGCGGAGGCGTCCTAGGCCGCGGTCTAGCCGCGGGCGGCACGAGATCCGAGTTCCGGCGTGCCGAGAAATAGATCATGCGCTTGTTGGCGGTCGTCATGCGCATCCGCTCGGCTTTCTGCCGCACGACGGCGAGTCCCAGGCGTGCCCTACAAAGCGCACGAGCCCGCGCCCGACGGCGCCCACCTCACTGGTCTTGTCTGGAGTCCCGGCTCTTCGAATCACTGTCGGGAACGGGCGGGGCAAACGATCCGTTTCCAGTCGCGACGGTAGGAAGATGAAACTCGACGTCAGGCAAGATCTGGAGGTTCGCGTCGCCGCGTCCTGCGACGCGCTGCTCGGCGAGTCGCCGCTGTGGTCGTCGCGCGACGAGCTGCTGTATTGGGTCGATATCAAGAACCCGCGACTGTTTCGTCACGACCTCGCCAGCGGCGAAACGCGAATTACGACACTGTCCGAACCCGTCGGCGGCATCGGTCTTCGCCGCGGCGGCGGATTGATCGCCGCCGCCCGGTCGGGGCTGGCATTCATCGACGGGTCGGACCATCTTGCGGCGCCATTCGCGCGGCCGGAGGCCGACCGGCCCGGCAACCGCTTCAACGATGCGAAATGCGACCGCTTCGGGCGTTTCTTCGCGGCATCGATGGACGACGGCGAGTCGGCGGCGACCGGCAATCTTTATCGCATCGAGCCCGATCTCGGTGTGCGCAGGCTCGAAGGCGGTTTCGTCATCGGCAACGGACTCGGCTGGAGTCCCGATGACCGTACATTCTATTTCACCGACTCCGCGGCGCGCCGCATTTTCGCCTACGACTACGATCCATCGACGGGGCGCATTTCGAACCGGCGTGTCTTCGCGACGGTTCCGGAGGAGGCGGGATTTCCGGATGGACTCTGCGTCGACGCCGAAGGCTGCGTCTGGAGCGCGCATTGGGACGGCGCGTGCCTCACGCGCTATGCGCCGGACGGTCGCCCTGATGTCGTCGTTTCCCTGCCGGTGCCGCGGCCGACCAGCTGCTGCTTCGGCGGGCCGCAGCTCGACATCCTGTTCGTGACGTCGGCGCGTATCGGCCTTTCGGCGGCCGATCTTGCGCGCTATCCGCTCTCGGGCAGCATTCTGGCGCTCGAGCCCGGCGTCCGCGGCCTCGCCGAGGTCGAGTTCGCGGGCGGCCCGCCGTCATCGTAGTCGCCTCGCCGCCCCGGGGTCGCATCGCGTCGTCGATTTCGGAGAGGTCGGGCTGCCCAGGCATTCGTTGGGGCAGGGACCACTTGCGCGGGTGGTCAGGCCCGCTCCCCGGAAGGGAGCGGCGCGACGGCAGCAATTAAGAATAGCCTTCCCGGTGAACGGGAACCCCCGGAACGGCCCGTCGTTCTGTTGCTTGCGAGGCAGTTGCGGCAGCGCCATTTCGCGCCTCCAGGCGGTCGTGACTGCATCCTGTCTCCGTGGTGACAGGGCCGGCGTCATCTCCCCCTCCGGTGGCGCCGGCTTTCTGTCTTTCGCGCTCTGGTCCGTCGCCGTCAGGCGCCGGGGAACGGCCCCGGAACGCCCCCGTTAGCCATGGAAGATACAGACGCGCCGCAAGATTGCGCCGTTTCGGCAGGTGCGGCACGCAAACGGCGGAGGTTCCGATGTTCGGCCGACGTCTCCCGCTCGTTCGACTGCTCGGGTTCGAAATCCGCTTCGATCTGACCTGGCTGATTCTCCTGGCCCTGATCGTGTGGACCCTGAGCGCCGGCTACTTCCCGGCAAGCTACCGCGACCTTTCGGCGGGGACATACTTTTGGATGGGCATTCTCGGCGCCATCGGTCTCGTCGCCTCGATCGTCGTGCACGAACTCGCGCATTCGGTGGTCGCCCGGCGCTTCGGCATGCAGATCCATGGCATCACGCTGTTCGCCTTCGGTGGGGCTGCCGAGATGGCGGAAGAGCCGCCGACGCCGGCGGCCGAGTTCTGGATGGCGATCGCCGGGCCGGTGACGAGCCTGGTCGTCGCCGCGCTGTTCTATGGACTCGGACTCGCGTTCGAAGCGGTGGCAGCACCCGGGGCGCTGACCGCCGTGATCGCCTATCTTGCCGGAATCAACGTCATCCTGGCGCTCTTCAATCTCGTGCCGGCATTTCCGCTGGACGGCGGACGCGTGCTGCGCGCCATCCTGTGGGGCTGGCGTCGGGATCTCCGCTGGGCGACGCGGATCGCCGCCGGTATCGGCGGCGGCTTCGGTCTCGGGCTCATCGTGTTCGGCGTCCTCAATGCCCTCATGGGCAATGTCGTGGGCGGCCTGTGGATGTTCCTGATCGGGCTGTTCCTGCGCGCCGCGGCCGGCGGCTCGTACCAGCAGCTCGTCGCGCGCGACGTCCTCAGCGGCGCGCCGGTCGCGCGCTTCATGTCGCGCGATCCCGTGACCGCACCGGCAGGGGCCCGCGTCGCCGAACTGGTTGAGGATTATTTCCTTGGGCGCTATCTCAAGGCGGTACCGGTCGTCGACGACGGCCGCGTGGTCGGCATCGTCGACGTGCGCGCGGCCAAAGCCGTGCCGCGCGAGGCCTGGCACGAACGCCGGATCGCCGAGATCATGACGCCGCTGTCGGCGGAGAACACGATCGCGTCGAACGCCGATGCGACATCGGCCCTGGATGTGATGCGACGGACCGGCAACGGCCGGCTGCTCGTCATGGAAGGGAATCGCCTCCTCGGCATCGTATCGCTCAAGGACATGCTGCGTGTGCTGAGCCTGCGCCTCGACTTCGAGGACGCGCTTCCCGCGAGCGATGGCCGCACGCGCCAGGACTTGACGCACCGTCCGATCTGACGCCGTTGACCGTCGTTCCGGCGCGGCGCCCGCGCCGAGGGTCAGGGTGAACGCAAACTATTGCGTGGGCCGCCGTCAGCGGCCTTCGCGGCGCCAGGCGAGGACGAGCGCGCCGAGCGCCAGCACGAACAGCGCCAGGCTCGGCACCAACGGCACCTGCATGACGCCCGTGACGACATAGTCACCGTTCGCGCGGAAGCCGATCCAGCCGCTGCCGACCGGGCTGCGGCCGCCGGCATCCCGGTCCGGCCGCACGCGCCGGATGTCGGGCTGGCCGTCGCTGAGCCACAGGATCTGGCCCCCCGACGCAACGACGATCGGTTTGGCGACCTCTTCGGTCGTCCGTACGTCCGCCATTTCGATCGGGTTCAGCGCCCCCACTGCGGCCAGCGCGATCTTGACGCCGTCGGTAACGTGATAGAGGCCGGGCTCCTCCACCTCGAGGCGCCCCGTCGAACGGCCGCCGCGCCCTTCGGTCAGGCTTACCGTGCGCGTTTCGCCGCTCGGGGTCGTCACGTCGACGGTGCCGCCGCCCGGCTCGAGCGAGCGGCGCTGGATTTCGATGATGTTGCCGCGGGCGCTTGCCTTCAGGTCGTTCTCCTCGAGCTCCGGCTCCTTCATCAGCCAGTGCGCGATCCGCCGCAGCAGCTCGTCATGCGGCCCGCCGCCCTCGAAGCCGCGCGCCCACAGCCAGATATGGTCGGACATGATCTGTGCGACGCGGCCTTCGCCGACGCGATCGAGAATCAGCAGCGGCCGGTCGCCGACACCCGTCATCAGCACCTGACCGCGGCGCAGCTCGGTGTCGACATGCCGGAACCAGCGGCCCCAGCCGGGCTCCGGCGCTTCTGCGCCCGGCAGATCGGCCGTCACGGGGTGGCGGCGCCCGATGTCGCTCAGGTGCGGACGGAATCCCTGTTCATAGATCGTGCCCGTCGGCACGCCCGGCAGGATCTGGCCGATCGGCGAATTGAACAGGTTGCCCGGCCCGCTCAGGTTCGGCCCGGTCGCGACCAGCAGCGCACCGCCGCCGCGGACGTAGCGCACGATGTTGTCGAGATAGATCTGCGCCAGCACGTCGCGGCGGCGGTAGCGGTCGAAGATGATCAGGTCGAATTCGTTCAGCTTGACCTCGAACAGCTCGCGGATCGGAAAGGCGATCAGCGACAGCTCGTTGACCGGCGTGAAATCCTGCGCCTCCGGCGGGCGCAGAATCGTGAAATGGATCAGATCGACGGCCGGATCGGATTTGAGCAGGTTCCGCCACGTGCGTTCGCCGGGATGCGGCTCGCCGGTGACGAGCAGCACGCGCAGCCGGTCGCGCACGCCGTTGATCGCGACGACGGCGCGGTTGTTCTCGAGCGTCAACTCGCTCGTTCCGGGCTCGACAACGATCTCGAACAGCGTTTGGCCGCCGTGCTCGAGCGTGACGTCGATCGTGTGCGGCACGCCGGTCGGAATGCGCAGGGTCTGCGGCTCGCCGCCGTCCCGCCGGATGTCGACACGAGCGATGCTGCCGGGCGCCTGCCCGTCGTCGATTTTCAGCGTCATCTGCATCGGCTTGCCGACGATGCCGTAGCTCGGCGCGTTCTCGACGATGAGGCGGCGGTCCTTCTCGTCGCGTTCGCCGGTCAGCAGCAGGTGCACCGGACCCATGACCTGGTCCGGGATCTCGGCCGGCACGTCGTGGATCTGTCCGTCCGTGATGAACGCGGCACCGGCAACACGCGAGCGCGGCACGTCGGCGAGCGCACGCTCCATCGCCGCGAACAGCCGTGTGCCGTCGCCGCCCAGTCCGCCGCCGGCACGCACGACCCGGACTTCGAGGTCCTTGTACTGCGCCAGACGGGCGCGCAAGTGCTCGACCGCGGCCTCGGTCCGCCGACGCCGCTCGCCGATGGACTGGCTTTTGGATTCGTCGACCACGACCACCGCGACGTCCGACAGTGGCTGCCGCTCCTCCAGCACCGCGTTCGGATTCAGGAGCGCGAGCAGGAAGCCCAGCACGGCGACCGTGCGCCATACCGCGCCGCGCGCCCGCATCCACCACGTGGCCGCGAGCGCCACGAGCGCCAGCGCCGCGAGTCCGGCGAGGACCGGCCATGGCACGAGGGGCCCGAAGCTGATGGAGAGTTCGCCGAACGTCATCGCCGAAGCCGTTCGAGAATTGCTTCGACATGCACCTGATCGGCCTTGTAGTTGCCGGTCAGGGCGTACATCACGAGGTTGACGCCAAATCGGATCGCCGTTTCCCGCTGCGCCTCGCCGCCGGGTACGGCGGCGAAGACGGGCCGGCCGGACTCGTCGATCGCCCATGCCGCCGCCCAGTCGTGCCCACCGATGACGACCGACGATACGCCGTCATTGACCCGTCCGTCGCCCAGCTCGACCCAGACCGGGCTGCCGGTCCACCGCCCGGGAAACTCGTTGATCAGATAGAACGACTTGGTCAGCACATGGTCCTCGGGAATGGGGGCCAGCGGCGCCAGATTGATCTGACGCAGGATCTCGCGGAGCCGGGCTGAAGCGGCCCCGTGCATGTTCGGCCCCGCCTCGCCCTCGCGCGTGTCAAACAGGATCATGCCGCCGTTGCGCAGGTATTCGCCGACGCGGCCGATCGCTTGCGGGGATGGCTGCGGCGCCTGGGGCACGATCGGCCAGTAGATCAACGGATAGAACCCGAGTTCGTCATGCTCGGGGTCGATCTCGACCGGAGGTCCGGGATCGACCGCCGTGCGGCGCGACAGCACGTGGCCGAGGCCGGTGAGGCCCAGGCGCGAAACGTCGTCGACCTCCGAAAGACCCGTGCGGACATAGGCGAAGCGGGTCGTCAGGGTCGCAAACAGGGCAGCCGCGTCGTCCGAGCCGGTGTCGCCGGTCGGCGCCGTCGCCGGCCCGCCTTGCGTCTGTGCTCCGACCGGCGGCGCCCCGAACAGGGCGAGGGCCACGATGGCGCCGGCGGCGGTGCGGGCGGCGCGCCGCAACCACACGCCACGCAGCGCGAGACTGATGAGGAGGTCGGCAAGGGCGAGAACGAGGCCAAGGCTCAGAAGCCACGGCCGGAAATCTACCTCGCGCGCCCCGCGATAGGCACTGCGCTCGATGCCCGTCGGAACGTTGGCGAGCAGCCGCAGACTCTGGACCGTGCTGGTGAGGTTGAGCGCCCGCCGCGCCGTTTCGGTGCCGTAATAGCCGGGCGGCGTTCGCGGACTTGGGGTCGCCCGGCCGAACTCGGTGCCTGACAACGCGATCGCGGCAGGCGGCGGCGACTGCAGGCGCCCGAAGCCGTCCAAGGTCGTCAGCGGCGGCAATATCGCGTCCGGCGCCTGACCCGTAACGCCCTGGGAGAGATCGACGAGACGCTGCAGCATCTCGACGAACAGGCCCGACATCGCCAGCGTCGACCAGGATGGACTCGCGGTTGTATGGACTAGGACGAGCCAGCCTTCGTCCCGCTTCGATGCGGTCACCAACGGGGTACCGTCGGCAAGCCGCGCCCAGGTGTGGGAGGATAGTTCGAGCGTCGGCTCGGCCAGCACCTGTCGCGTCACCCGCACGTCGTCCGGCACCTGCAGGCCCGCAAACGGACTGCCGGGTTCGAACGGCGCCAACGCGACCGGCTGGGCCCAGGTCATCGCGCCGCCGAACGCGCGGCCGCCGCCACCCCGGATCGGCACGGGAACGAAATCGTCCGTGCCCTCGGCCATGCGTGCCCCGGCGAAGCGGACGACGACGCCACCGCGCCGGACCCACTGGTCGAGCGCGGTACGGTCGACATCGGCGAGTTTGCCGATATCGGCCAGCGCGATGACGGCAAGCTCCCGTTTCAGGAGATCCTGGATGCTGCCGCGGCGAACCTCGCTGAACGGGTTCAAGGCACGCTCGAGATAATAGGTGTCCGCAAGCAGCGGCTGCGAGGCTTCGGCCGATCCGCCTGAGACGAGGCCGACCGGTCGGCGCCGCCAGCGCTCGTCGAGCAGCACGACCGTGCCGGCGGAGGATTCGCCTTCGATGTCGAGCCGGGTGATGCGGTTGCGCAATTCCGTCGGCAGAACGATGCGCGCCGTCGCGTTCGCTTCGCCGGCGGCCCAGCGGAGCTCTTCGCGCGCAAGCAGCCGGCCATCGTCGGCCGTCGCGCGCAATGTCGCGACGGCGGGCTCGCCGGGGACCGCACGGACGGCGGTCACGACCAGGCTGCCGGCGTCGTTGACGGGCGGCAGCAGAAGGCGGGGCAGCGCTTCGGGCCCGTCGGTGACGAGCTGGACCGCGCCGATATGCTGGAGCTGTTCGAGGAAGGCGAACGCATGGCCATCGTCGAGGCCGTCGCTCAGGTACGCGATCGATGCCTGTGCCGGAAACGACACGCCCCCGAGCGCGGCAAGTGCTGCGCTCCGGTCGACCGGCCAGGGCTTCGGTGCCAGTGCGGCCGCCGATGCCTTCGCCTCCGACGCCCGCATCAGGCGGCTCATGCGCGGCGGCTCGCCCGTAATCGTCGGGGCCGTCGTGAGGATCGCCACGGGTCGTTCCTCGCGTTCGGCGCGGTCAAGCAGGTCGGCGATCGCGGCCTGGCGGGCCGGCCAGTTGCGTGCAGCGGCCCAGCCGTCGTCGATGACGAGCACCAACGGTCCATTCCCGGCAAGTCTGGCCCCCGGATTGGCAAGCGGATGAGCCAGCGCGAGAATGACGAAAGCCGCGATCAGCAGGCGCAGCAGAAGCAGCCAGAGCGGCGTTTGCGCCGGGGTCTCTTCCTTGGGCTGGAGCGCCAGCAGGAGCCGAACCGCGGGAAACCGCGTCTGGCGTGGCGCAGGCGGGGTCACGCGCAGCAGCCAGTACAGAATCGGCAGGGCCGCGAGCGCGATCAGCCACCAGGGTTGCAGGAACGCGAAGCTGGTCAACAGCGTGTTCACAGCGACGCTCCGCGTGTCTGCGACATGGCGACGAAAAGGGCGAGGAGTGCTGCTTGGGCGGGCCGATCCGTCCGGTGCGTCATGAAGCTCCATCCGACCGCGCGGGCGATGTCGCGCAGACCCGACACGTGCGCGGTGACAAGCGACCGGTAATCGCTCCGAACGCTTTCAACGCGCGGAATGACGGCGACGCCGTCGGCCTCGAGCCCTTCGAAACGAACGCGGCCCGAGAACGGAAGATCCTCCTCGGCCGGATCCAGGACCTGGACCATGTGCCCTTTGACGCCATGGCCGGCAAGGGCCCGGACCGCCCGATCGACGTCCGGCAGCGGCGACAGGAAATCGCCGACCAGCACGACGGCGGCGTGGCGCGGCAGGGGCGTTGCCGGCGGCAGGCCGGTCTCGTCCTTGACGCCCTGCATCGCCTGCGCAAAGCGGGACAGCGCGGCGCGGCCCGAGCCGGGCGGTAATCCGCTGCCGATCATGCCCACGCGCTCGCCGCCGCGCATGAGCAGGGCCATGAGGCCGAGGGCGAGCAGGTCGGCACGTTCCTGCTTCTCGGGCAGGGTACGGCTCGACCGGTAGCGCATCGACGCCGACGTATCCCGCCAGATCCAGACGGTCTGGGCCGCTTCCCATTCGGTCTCGCGAATGAAGACGCGGTCACGCTTGCCCGTCTGACGCCAGTCGACGCGCTGCAGCGAATCGCCGGGCTCGTACTGGCGGAATTGCCAGAATGCCTCGCCCTGGCCGACGCGCCGGCGGCCATGGACACCCTGCGCAACCGTGGCGGCGACGCGCTCGGCGGCGACCATGAGGGGCGGCATGCGGCTGGCCAGCTCTTCGGCCTGCTGCTGTGCCGCAACCGCGTCTTTCATCGGCTTGGCCACGATTGCGATGTCGGCCTTCAGGCCAGGGGTTCACACAGGCGGTCGATCACCTTATCCATCGTGATGCCGTCGGCCCGCGCGGCGAAGTTGAGCGCCATGCGATGCCGGAGCACCGGGTGGGCCAGGGCAAGCACGTCGTCGACCGACGGCGCAAGCCGCCCGTCCATTACCGCCCGCGCCCGCACGGCGAGCATGAGCGCCTGGCTCGCACGCGGGCCCGGTCCCCATACCACGTGACGCTTGACCTCGGGCACATCCGACGTTTCGGGACGACCCGAACGGACAAGGCGCAAAATCGCATCGACCACGCTGTCCCCGACCGGCACGCGCCGGATCAGATGCTGCGCCGCCCGCAGCTCCGACGCGGTCATCGTCGGGATCGGCTTTTCATCGTCAACGCCGGTGGTGGCGATCAGCATGCGCCGCTCCGCATCGATGTCCGGATAGGTGACGTCGATCTGCATGAGGAAGCGGTCGAGCTGCGCCTCCGGCAGGGGGTATGTCCCTTCCTGCTCCAGCGGATTCTGCGTCGCGAGCACGTGGAACGGGGCAGGCAGGTCATGATACGCGCCGGCCACGGAGACGCGATGCTCCTGCATGGCCTGCAGCAGCGCCGACTGTGTCCGCGGGCTGGCGCGGTTGATTTCGTCGGCCATCAACAGCTGACTGAAGACGGGTCCGGGCAGGAAGCGAAACGAGCGGCGCCCGGACTCGGTTTCCTCGAGCACCTCGGACCCCAGGATGTCGGCCGGCATCAGGTCAGGTGTGCACTGCACGCGCTTCGCCTCGAGCCCCAGCACGGTGCCGAGCGTCTCGACGAGGCGCGTCTTGGCGAGCCCCGGCACGCCAATCAGCAGAGCGTGACCCCCTCCGAGCAGCGTGATAAGAGAATTATCGATGACCTGCGTCTGCCCGAAAATGACGCGTCCGACTCTTTCACGGACTTGGCGCAGGCGTTCGCCAAGCGCCTCGACGGCCGAGACGAGATCGTCGGAAGCGGGCGGTATGGGGGCGAAGGTCGGCTCGGGAGCGTTCAATGCGGCCTCTCTCAGGTGAGCGAGTTCGTCACCGGCGATGATCAGACCTCCGTTCAGAGAACCAGACGTCGATCCTGCCGAGCTCGCGCAGCATCTGGATGCCCCCGGCGGCGCCGGCGTCGCCGACTCCCTTCATCCCGACGCGTCCGCGTGCGGCCATTTCGGCATTCGCATCGCGCGCGATGGCACTTGGTTTTATCACGGCTCGCCGATAACCCGCAAACCGCTGGTGAAACTGTTTGCCAAGGTCCTGCGGCGCGAGTCGGACGGAAGTTACTGGCTCGTAACGCCGGTCGAGCGCGGCCGCATCGACGTCGAAGACGTCCCGTTCACGGCGGTCGAGCTCAGGGTCGAGGGCGAGGGCCGCGATCAGCGCCTGATCTTCCGCACCAATCTCGACGACGAGATCGTCGCCGGACCGGCCCATCCGATCCGGGTCGAGGAGAATCCCGAGACGCGCGAGCCGGCGCCCTACATTCGGGTCCGCGACGGACTGGAGGCACGCATCCTGCGCCCCGTGTTCTACGAGCTTGTTCAACTGGGCGTGGACGCGGCGCTCGATGGGCGGCATGTTCTCGGCGTGTGGAGCGATCGACAATTCTTCCGGCTCGGTAGCCTGTCATGACTCGTCCGAATCTCGCCCCGGCGGTCGAGTACGTCGTGCAGCGCCTTCTGGCCGCAGCCTCGGATATCGGCCTGCGTCGCGCGGGCGTGCGGGTGCGCGGCGACCATGACCTCAATCCGGGGTTGACGGCGGGAAAGCCGTTGGTGCCGGCCGCGGTGCTGGTACCGATCATCGACCGTCCCGACGGGCTGACGGTCCTTCTTACGCGGCGCACGGATCATCTTCACGCTCACGCCGGCCAGATCAGCTTTCCCGGCGGACGCGTCGAGGAATGCGATGCGGATGCGATCGAGTGCGCGCTTCGCGAAGCGGAGGAGGAGGTCGGTCTTCCGCCGGATCGGACGCAGGTGATCGGTCGGCTCGATACGTACCAGACGCGCACGGGGTTCGAGATCGTGCCCGTGGTCGGCATCGTGCGGCCGCCGTTCACCTTGAAACCCGATACGTTCGAAGTCGCCGAGGTATTCGAGGTGCCGCTCGGATTCGTGCTCGATCCGGGCAATCATCAGCGCCACAGCCGTCGCGACGCCTACGGGGTCGAACGCCAGTTCTGGGTGCTGCCATACGGCGACTATTACATCTGGGGCGCGACCGCAGGGATACTCGTGAATCTGTCGGAAGTGCTTCGCGGCTAAGCGACGTGCCGCCATGGGTCGAATCCTGCTCCTCTACGTTCTGCCGATCCTGCTGCCGACGCTTGCCTATCTCGCGTGGCTCGCGGTTGAGCGCCGCCGTGTCGCACGGGCTGGCGAGGCCAACATGCGCCGCTGGCCCGACTTGCCGTGGCTGTCCTTGCTGCTGCTCGGTCTCGCGCTCGCGGTGACAGCTGGCGTCGTCAAGCATTTGGTCACCGCCAGCGGAACACAGGGCGTCTACGTGCCGCCGCGTCTGATCGACGGCCGGATCGTTCCCGGCCACGTCGAGCCGGCGCCGCGCTGATCGGGTCGGCATGACGACGCTTCCCAAGCAGCTACCGGTGCAGCCATGGATGACTGCGCCGGAAACGCAGGCGGTCGTGGCGGCGCTGACGCGCGACGGTGGCCAAGTTCGGTTCGTCGGCGGCTGCGTCCGCGATGCCCTGCTTGGGCGCGAGGTCAGAGACGTCGACCTCGCGACGCCGGATCCGCCCCAGGTCGTCGTCGAGCGACTCGAGGCAGCCGGCATTCGCGCGATCCCGACCGGAATCGAGCACGGAACCGTCACCGCGGTGGTCGGGGAGAAGCATTTCGAGATCACGACGCTCCGCCGTGATGTCGAGAACTTCGGGCGCCGCGCCCGCGTGGCCTTCACGGCGGATTGGGACGCCGACGCGGCGCGGCGCGATTTCACGATCAACGCGCTCTCGGCCGAACCCGACGGAACGCTGCACGATCCGTTCGGCGGCCTCGCCGATCTCGCTGCGGGGCGCGTGCGGTTCGTGGGCGAGCCGGAGACGCGCATCCGGGAAGACGTGCTCCGGCTCCTGCGGTTCTTCCGTTTCCACGCCTATTACGGCCGGGGTGCGCCGGATGCCGCCGCGCTCGACGCCTGCGCGCGGCTCGCGGACCTGCTGCCGACGCTGTCGGGCGAGCGCATCGCCGGCGAGACCACGCGGCTCATGCTGGCACCCGATCCGGCGTCGGCCATCGAGCTGATGACCGAGACCGGCGTGCTGCCGCACGTGCTGCCCGAATTCACCGAGGTGGCGCGACTGCGCTTTCTTGTCGTCATCGAGGACGATCTCGGCGACCGCGATTCGCTGCGCCGGATGGCGGCGCTGATCCCGGCCGGCGCCGTCGACCGGGCACGCGACGTCGCGCGCCGGCTGCGGCTTTCCAATGCCGACGCCGAACGCCTGGCTGCAATGGTCGGGCCGCCGATCCGTGTCACCCCCGATCTCGATGCGCACGAACGGCGCCGGGCGCTGCACCGGCTCGGCGCACCGCTCTTCCGTGATCTCGTCCTGCTCGACTGGGCGGAGTCGGCCGGCGATGCCACGGGGCATCGCGAATTGCTCGCAGAGGCGGCGACGTGGACGCCCGTGGTGCTGCCGGTGCGGGGTCAGGATGTACTCGATCTCGGCATTCCGCCGGGGCCGGAGGTCGGCCGGCTGATCACGGCCGTCGAGCAATGGTGGGAAGCCAACGACTACCGCCCGGGCCGTGCGGAATGTTTGGAACGACTGAGGCAGTTGGCGCGTCCGCCGGCCGGCGATGCGGGCCGCGAGGCGACGTGAGCGCCGGCCCGCTCAGGGCCACATCACCTCGGGCGGCAGCGACATCAGGATCGCCTCGACATTGCCGCCCGTCATCAGGCCGAACTTGGTGCCGCGGTCGTAGAGCAGGTTGAACTCCACGTAGCGGCCGCGGCGGATGAGCTGGTGGCGACGCTGCTCGGGCGTCCACGGTGCGTTCATGTGACGGCGGACGATGGCGGGATAGATCTCGAGGAACGCGCGGCCGACGTCCTGCGTGAACGCGAAGTCCCGTTCCCAGTCGCCGCTCGCGAGATCGTCGTAGAAGATGCCGCCGACCCCGCGCGGCTCGTTACGGTGCTTGAGGAAGAAGTATTCGTCGCACCATGCCTTGAAGCGCGGATAGTAGGTCGGGTCGTGCGCGTCGCAGGCGCGCTTGAGCGCGGCATGGAAATCGGCCGTGTCCTGCGCGTCCGCATATATCGGCGTGAGATCGGCACCGCCCCCGAACCACGCGTGTGTCGTGACGATGTACCGCGTGTTCATATGGACCGCCGGCACGAGGGGCGAGCGCATATGCGCGACCAGCGAGATGCCGCTCGCCCAGAAACGCGGATCTTCGGCGGCGCCGGGAATCTGGCCGCGGAACTCCGGCGCGAACTCCCCGAACACCGTCGAGACGTTGACGCCGACTTTCTCGAACACCCGGCCCCGCATGATCGACATGACGCCGCCGCCCCCACCCGGTCGCTGCCATGCCGTGCGCACGAAGCGCCCCGGCGGCAGATCGGCGTGCGTGCCGGTCAGTTCGTCCTCGATCCGCTCGAACTCGGCGCAGATCCGGTCGCGCAGCGACTCGAACCATTCGCGCGCGCGGGCCTGCCGCGTGTCGCTGACGTGCGTCATGGTGCGACCTCGGCGTCCTGTCCGACGGGTTGCGGCCATTGTCCCGTCTGCCGCAGCGCTTCGGCGATGGCGATCGCCGCCGCCAGCGCCACGTTCAGCGAGCGCAGGCCCGGCCGCATGGGAATGACGACGCGTGCATCCGCCGCGTCATGGACCTCGTCGGGCACGCCCGCGCTCTCCCGGCCGACCATGACCGTGTCGTCGGCGCGGAACTCGAAATGCGGCAGCGCCACGTCGCCCTTCGTCGTCAGCAGGACGAGGCGGGCCGGATCGCGGCCGCGCCGGAAGGCCTCCCACGAGGCATGGCGGCGAAGATCGACATGGTCCAGGTAGTCCAGGCCCGCGCGCCGCAGCTTCGCTTCGGACCATACGAAGCCGCAGGGCTCGATCAGGTCGACGCCGACGCCGAGACAGGCGGCGAGGCGCAGCATCGTTCCCGTGTTCTGTGGGATGTCCGGCTGAAATAGGGCGAGGTGCATGCGATGGCATAGAGTGGTCTTCACCGGGGTCCGGGATCCTACCGACACGCCCGGCGGGAGATC
Organism: Alphaproteobacteria bacterium; assembly: GCA_036381615.1. GTDB lineage: Bacteria > Pseudomonadota > Alphaproteobacteria > CACIAM-22H2 > CACIAM-22H2 > CALANV01. The sequence continues at coordinate 5,342 of DASVCL010000018.1, read as the reverse complement.
CCGGATCCGGGGCGGTAAAGATCGTGCGCAAGCACTTGGCAAGCTTGTGCCCTTTCATTATACCCATCGCCCGTCAGCCGGCCACGCCGGCGGACCCGCGCGCGTGGACTGCGGCAGGTTGTCGCACGGCCCGCGACCAACGCGCGGCGCAACTGATTTTCTGGTCCGCAGGTGTCTATAAAAGGCGCACTTTCGCGCAACGCCCGCGCGAAAGGCCGACACGGCCTACAGCGTCATGTCGGCAGCCGTCCAGAACGACGAGGGAAGAGATATGGCGACTCCGATTCAGTCCGCGCCGAGCGACATCGCCGCCCACGGTGAGGTCCAGCGACGCGACTTCCTCTATCTCGCCGCCGGCGCATTCACCGCGGTCGGCGCGGCCGCCGCACTGTGGCCGTTCGTTCACTCCCTGAATCCCTCCGCCGACGTTCTGGCGCTTGCGTCGATCGAGGTCGATCTGTCGCCGATCCAGCCCGGGCAGCGCATCACCGTTTCGTGGCGCGGCAAGCCCGTGTTCATCGATCACCGCACGCCCGAAGCGATCGAGGCCGCGCGCAAGGTGGACCTGGCCGATCTCCCCGATCCGCAGCCCGATCAGGCGCGCGTCAAGAAGCCGGAATGGCTGGTCCTCATCGGTGTCTGCACCCATCTCGGGTGCGTGCCGCTGGGGCAGGGTGCGACCGATAGTCGGGGCGATTTCGGCGGCTGGTTCTGCCCGTGCCACGGCTCGCACTACGACACGTCAGGGCGCATTCGCAAGGGGCCGGCGCCTCTCAATCTCGCCGTTCCCGAGTACACGTTCCTGAACGACACGACGATTCGCATCGGTTGAGGGCCCCGCCAATGGCCAATCACGTCACGCCGCGCTCGTCTTTCATGAACAACCCGGCCGTCAAGTGGATCGACCACCGGCTGCCGATATTCACGTTCATGAACCACGAGCTGAACGAATATCCGACGCCGAAGAACCTGAACTACTGGTGGAACTTCGGTTCCCTCTCCGGCGTCATGCTCGTGATCATGATCGTCAGCGGCATCGTGCTGGCGATGCACTACACGCCGCACGTCGACCACGCGTTCAATTCCGTCGAACGCATCATGCGCGACGTGAACTATGGCTGGCTGATCCGCTACATCCACGCGAATGGGGCGTCGATGTTCTTCATCGTCGTCTACATTCATATCTTCCGCGGGCTCTATTACGGATCGTACAAGCCGCCGCGCGAGGTGCTGTGGTGGCTCGGCGTCATCATCCTGCTGCTGATGATGGCGACGGCCTTCATGGGCTATGTGCTCCCGTGGGGACAGATGAGCTTCTGGGGCGCCACGGTGATCACCAACCTGTTCTCGGCGATCCCGCTGGTCGGCGAGAGTATCGTCACCTGGCTGTGGGGCGGGTTCTCGGTCGGCAACCCGACGCTCAACCGCTTTTTCTCGCTTCACTATCTGCTGCCGTTCATCATCGTCGGCGTGGTGATGCTGCACCTGGTGGCGCTGCATCGCTTCGGTTCCAACAACCCGCTGGGAATCGACGCCAACGGACCGCAGGACAAGATCCCGTTCCACCCGTACTACACGGTCAAGGACATGTTCGGCTTTGCCGTCTTCTTCATCGTGTATGCGGGCTTCGTCTTCTACGCGCCCAATTACCTGGGGCACCCCGACAATTACACGCCGGCCAACCCGCTGGTCACGCCGCCGCACATCGTGCCGGAATGGTATTTCCTGCCGTACTACGCGATCCTGCGCGCAATCCCGAACAAGCTGCTTGGCGTCATCGCCATGTTCAGCTCGATCCTGATCCTGTTCGTACTGCCTTGGCTCGATACCAGCCGCGTGCGCAGCGGGCGCTTCCGTCCGGTGTTCAAGTGGTTCTTCTGGGTCTTCGTCGTCGTGTGCTTGGCGCTCGGCTGGGCCGGCTCGCAGCCGCCGGAAGGCCTGGCGCTGATCGTCAGCCGCGTCGGCACGGTCTGGTACTTCCTGCACTTCCTCGTGATCCTGCCGCTGCTCGGCTGGTTCGAGCGGCCGCTGCCGCTGCCGCGCAGCATCAGCGAGCCGGTTCTGGGTGGCGGACGAGTCGCCGCCGGAACCGCGGCCAAGTCGATGGAGAAGGCCTGATGCGCAAGTTGGTTCTGGCCCTCGCCGCGTCCGCGGCCGTCCTGGCCGGTTCGGTTGCGAACGCCGCCGAGACCGAAGCCGTCCCGGCTCAGAACTGGAGCTTCCAGGGGATCTTCGGCACGTTCGACCGTGCCGCCGCGCAGCGCGGCTTCCAGGTGTTCAAGGAGATTTGCAGCAGCTGCCATTCGCTGTCGCAGATCTACTATCGCAATCTGGGTGCCCTCGGCTTCAGCGAGGACGAGGTGAAGGCGATCGCGGCGGAGTACGAGGTCACCGACGGCCCCAACGACGAGGGCGAGATGTTCCAGCGCCCGGCGCGGCCGAGCGACCGGTTCCATGCGCCGTTCCCCAATCCGCAGGCCGCGCGCGCGGCGAACGGCGGCGCGCTGCCGCCTGACCTTTCGCTCATCGTCAAGGCGCGTGCCGGCGGCGCGGACTACGTCTATGCGATCCTCACCGGCTATGAGGAGCCGCCGGCGGGCGTGGAGCTGATGCCGGGCCTCAACTACAACAAGTGGTTCCCGGGCCATCAGATCGCCATGCCGCCGCCGCTCAGCGACGGGCAGGTGACGTATGCGGACGGCACCACGGCGACCGTGGCGCAGATGGCCCACGACGTCACCACGTTCCTTGCCTGGACGGCCGAGCCGGAGCTCGAGGCGCGCAAGCGGCTGGGCATCCAGGTGATCCTGTTCCTGATCGTGCTTGCCGGCGTGCTCTATGCCGCCAAGCGCAAGATCTGGCGTGACGTGCACTAGAAGATCCCGAGATCTTCGAAAGGATCTTTGCGGGGCGGGGGATGACCTCGCCCCGCTTCGTTTTTGCGGACCGGAAAGAATGGCGTCCTGGGGCAGCCGGTACATTTCCGGATGCAACCGGCCGGCCAGTCGCAACCCCCGACTTAACTGGCTTTTAAAGATAACGGCCTAGGTTGTCGGTCGACCATTGGATCATTGCCGGCCGGGAGCCCGGTCGCCTCATTCTGTCGGGGATTCAAAATGACCGCACAATTGCTCGGCAAGCTTGGCGCGTTGACGAAGATCTGGTCGAAACTCAATGTGCTCGGCCGGCTCGGCGTGCGCGGGCGTCTTTTTGCCGCGTTCGCCATCATCTCCGCGCTTGCGATCGGGACGACGATGGTTGCCATCGCCTCGTTTGCCCAGTTGGGCGGAACACTCGACCGCATCGCCAATGACCGCTTGCCGCCGATCATGAGCGCACTGCAGCTGGCGCAGGCAACGGAAAAAATCGTCGGTCTGGGGCCGGCCTTGGCGGGCGCTGACACGACCGACGAACTGCTGGCGCGTTCCGCGCAACTCACCGAGGAGTCGGCGAAGGTCAAGGACCTGCTCGTGCGCATGGAGAACATGGACATCAACGGGACGTCCTTCGCGGAAATCCGCGGCATGATCGGCGAGCTCGTCACGATGTTCAGCGGGATCGAGAGCAACGTGACCAAGCGGCTCGATCTGCGTTCGCGCATTCAGTCCGATCTCGAAGCCGTGCTCAAGGCGGATGCCGAGATCCAGAAATTCCTCAAGCTCGTGCTGAATGTCGCCGAATCGGACCTGGTGACGACGCAGGAGAAACTCGCGGCATCGCAAGGCACGATCGAGGAGAAGCAGGCGACCGCCGCCAAACTGGTCGAGATCGAAGCCAGCATGAAACCCATGCGGGAGATCCAGCAGTCCATCAGCGAGGCCGTGAGCAGCATCGTCGAGGGCGCCATAAGCTCCGACGAGTCGCGGCTCGAGCTCATCCCGCTGCGGCTTTCGACCACGCTGCCGATGGTGAAAGAGAAGATCCTGACCTTCGACGAGCGTCAGTCGAAGTTCCTGCTTGAGCAGTTCAGCGTGATCGAGAAGGTGCTGGACAAGGAAAACGGGGTGGACAAGGAAAACGGTCTGCTCGCCCTGCGCAAGGAGGAGCTTGCGCTCGCCGCCACGGCGCAGAAGATCGTCGAGGACGCACGGCTGCTGAGCGGGATGCTGTCGGGCGCCGTCGAACGGCTGGTCGCGGCCGAAAAGAAGCAGATCGAGCACGCGACGGCGGAATCGCGCGAACACGTCACGTCGCGCATCATCGTTCTGGTCGCGGCCGCGGGCCTCGTCGTGCTGTGCGCGGTGCTGATCGCGTGGCTCTATGTCGGCCGCCGCGTCACGGGCCGCCTCAAGGTCCTCGCGGCGGCGATGCGCCGCATTGCCGGCGGGGAACTCGAGACCGAGATTCCGGCCGCCGGTCACGACGAGATCGGCGAGATGGCCTCCGCGCTGGTGGTGTTCCGCAACAATGCGATCGAGGTCCGCGAGGCCAATGCCCGCGCCATCCGCGAGCAGGAGGAGGCGGCGAACCAGCGGCGCCGCGAACGCCTCAAGATCGCCGACGAATTCGAAACGCAGGTGCGCAGCGTGGTGGATGCGGTGTCGTCGTCGTCGAGCCAGCTTCAGTCGAGCGCGCGCACGATGGCGTCGGCGGCCGAAGGCGCCGTGCAGCAGAGCGCGACGGTCGCCTCCGCCTCGCAGGACGCGACCGACAACGTCCAGACCGTGGCAGCCGCCGCGGAGGAGCTGTCGAGCTCGGTCGCGGAGATCGCGCGCCAGGTCGCCGAGTCCGCCAAGATCGCTTCCCAGGCGGTCGAGGAGGCGGGTGCCACCAACCGGACGATTCAGGGCCTGGCCGAGGCGGCGCAGCGGATCGGCGACGTGGTCAAGCTGATCAACGACATCGCCAGCCAGACCAATCTCCTGGCGCTCAATGCGACGATCGAGGCGGCGCGCGCCGGCGAGGCCGGTAAGGGCTTCGCGGTGGTCGCCAGCGAGGTGAAGTCGCTCGCCACCCAGACCGCCAAGGCGACCGAGGAGATCGCCCAGCAGATTGCCGCGATGCAGAACGCGACCGGCGATGCCGTGGCGGCGATCAAGGGCATCGGCGGCACGATCGGACGCATCAGCGAGATCGCCACCACGATCGCCACGGCCGTCGAGGAGCAGGGCGCGGCGACCCAGGAGATCGCCCGCAACGTCCAGGAGGCCGCCCGCGGCACCAACGAGGTTTCGAGCAACATCGTCGGCGTCAAGCAGGCCGCCGTGCAGACCGGGACGGCGGCGGCGGAGGTTCTGACTGCCGCCAATGCGCTGTCGGAGCAGGCCGAGAGGCTGCGCGCCGGGGTCGACGAGTTCCTCAGTCAGATCCGCCGCGGCTAAGCGGTCGATCGAAAGCCCGCA
>DASVCL010000017.1:0-2223 GCA_036381615.1 Alphaproteobacteria bacterium | reverse complement strand
TATCGCCGCGGCACGATGCGGGCCACGTCGTCGACATAGGATTCCAAACCGTTGACCAGGATGCGGCTGTGGCGGGCGAGCTCCTGCGCCAGGACGAGCCGGACGCGGACCTCGTAAAGGTACCGGTTCGCCAGGCAGACGCGCCGGACCCGGAACGGCCGCTCGCGATCGCGCCAGTCCGTCGGTGCATCCGACGAGCAGACGACGGTGACATCATGGCCCCGGCCGCCGAGTGCGTGGGCCAGGCGATCGATGAAGGACGCCGGGCCGCCGATATGCGGCGGGAAGATGTTGGTGATAAGCAGAATGCGAGCCATGTCAGGATCGTGGGACAACGCGCATCCGAATGCACCCGGCGCAAGGTCGCTGTTACATGGCGCGCGGTGACGTTAGATAGCCGGCTTTGCGCCGCGAAGATAGTAGCCGAGCGCGTGCGCCGTGAAATACTCGGCGGCGGCGCCCGCAAGGCGTTCCTGGCCGGCGAATCTCCAGGTGCGCAACGGGCCGATGGCAAGGGCAATCGGTTTCACAAAGCGGCGGAACCGGGTGAGTTCGACGAGCGAAAATGCCGAGGCCGCCGGCTCCCAGACGATCGGTTCGATCGTCTGCGCGGTGGGAGGGATGCCGAGCTGCGCGAGCTTGTGCTCCCACCAATAATGGGTGTGACGATGGAAATCGGACGGCGATCCATGTACCCGGTACAGGAACGGCACGAAAAAGTGGAACTCCCCGCCGGGCTTGAGAACGCGGATCGCTTCGGCGATGGCAACCTCGTCGTTCAGGATATGCTCGAACGTGTTGAATGAAAGGACGGCATCGTACGTCGCATCGGGGATCGGAAGCTTTTCGTTCGCGTCGCACAGGAAGGTCGGCTTGTAGGCGGGATTGATGTTGACCGAATCGATTTGACCGTCGATCTTCATCAACGCGTAGTAGTCGGCCCGGATGCCGCCCCCGATATCGAGTATGCGGCCGCGCAGCCGGATGCCCTGCGCCATCTCATATTCGAGGTTTCGGTACAGGGAATGTTTCGTGCCGCGAATTTGCTTCCAACGGCGCCATGTCGGCCGCCTCGGCCCAAGAATCATCTGCGTTCCATTCAATCGTCACGATTTACGGCGCCGCCACCATCGCGGTCCTCCCTGGACGTTGAAGCGATCCCGTGAGGCACCTTGATATCGCTGCGTCCCCAAAGCCCACGGCCGGGCACCGGGTCGCTCGCTTCGATGTCACAGGTGCGGCCGCTACGGCCGCATTCATTACGCTCAAGCATATCGCTCGGCAACCTTTACAAGGGCTTCCATCCACCGTCTCGCCATCTGGTTCGGGTTGAATCGCGGCCGCGCCGGATCATGGGCAAAGGCCGGTTCGCGGCGCAGCCGGGCGACGCTGTCCGCCATGTGCATCATCGGTCGGGCGTGGCGCCGGGCGAAGCGCGGCGGCGCATCAACATGATGAGTACGGCCGGATAGATCACGACGTAGTAGCTGACATACCCGAGACTCCCCGCCGCCGCACTGGGCCAGATCCAGGCCAGCAACGCCGCGGTCACCCCTGCCTGGACGAGAGCCGCCAGGATCGAGAGCGCGGCGAAATCGCCGATCTCGCCGCGCTCGACCAGAAGCGGCCACAGCCAGAGATGGACCCCGCAGATGACCAGGAAAGGCAGGATCAGGATTGCCAGAGCGCCCGCGATGCCGTCGAACGCCGGCAGGTAATAGGCTGCGAGCGGCGGCACGACGATGAGAGTGCCGGCGACGCTCGGCACGGTGATGGCGACGGCAATCACGGCAAGCTGGCGCGCCGCGCGCCAGAACTCGGACAGCCGTCGCTCCGCCCTAAGCCGGACGAGCACCGGAAAATAGTATTGGGAGAGCGCGTCCGTCATGATGTAGAGGCCGTCGGCGACGGCACGGGCCAGGCGATAGACGCCCGTGACCTGGTCGCTGGCGAAATAGCCGATCACGAGGACGTCGGACGCGCGATGGATCATCTTGCCGTATCCGATGACCGTTCCGCCCAGGATGAAGCGCCAGTTCTGCCGATACGCCGGAAGTGCGAGCCCGGAAGCACGGGAGATCAGCCGCACGCCATGACGGCTTGCCCAGAGCCGGTCGAGCACGACGAGCGCGCCAACCAGATTTCCGAATGCAGCGATAATCGCCCCTGCAAAATAGCCATCCAGATTCGGAAACAGCCAAATGCTGCCAAGAATGACGCCGG
>DASVCL010000016.1:0-13622 GCA_036381615.1 Alphaproteobacteria bacterium | reverse complement strand
GGATCACTTCCATGAGCTCGACCGCAAGGGATTGATGATGTACGGCCAGATGACGGCGGGCTCCTGGATCTATATCGGCAGCCAGGGCATCGTGCAGGGCACGTACGAGACGTTCGTCGAGGCCGGCCGCCAGCATTACGGTGGCGATCTGCGGGGACGATGGATTCTGACGGGCGGGCTCGGCGGCATGGGCGGCGCGCAGCCGCTCGCCGCCACGATGGCCGGGGCGTCGCTGCTCGGCGTCGAATGTCAGTCGAGCCGGATCGAGAAACGCATCCAGACCGGCTATCTCGACCGCTGGACCAAGGACCTCGACGAGGCGCTGACGATCATTGCCGAGTCCTGCGAGAAGAAGCAGCCCGTCTCCGTCGGCCTGCTCGGCAACGCGGCGGAGGTATTCCCCGAGCTCGTCCGGCGCATCAAGGCAGGCGACCGTCGGGCGCGACCCGACATCGTGACCGATCAGACGTCGGCGCATGATCCGCTGAACGGTTATCTGCCGGCCGGCTGGACGCTCGAACAGCACGAGCGGATGAAGGTCAGCGACCCGAAAGGAACCGAACGCGCCGCGAAAGAGTCCATGGCCGTACAGGTCCGCGCCATGATTGAACTCTATCGCATGGGCATTCCCACGCTCGACTACGGCAACAACATCCGGCAGATGGCCAAGGAAATGGGCGTCGAGGATGCGTTCGCGTTCCCGGGCTTCGTGCCTGCCTATATCCGGCCGATGTTCTGCCGCGGCAAGGGTCCGTTCCGCTGGGCTGCCCTGTCGTGCGATCCGGAGGACATCTATCGGACCGATGCGAAGATCAAGGAACTGTTCCCCGAGGACCGGCATCTCCATCACTGGCTGGACATGGCGCAACGGAAGATCAAGTTCCAGGGCCTGCCGGCCCGGATCTGCTGGCTCGGCCTCGGCGAGCGCGCCCGTGCCGGCCTGGCCTTCAACGAAATGGTCGCGCGGGGCGAGCTCAAGGCGCCGATCGTGATCGGCCGGGATCATCTCGACTCCGGCTCGGTCGCGAGCCCGAACCGCGAGACCGAAGGCATGATCGACGGATCCGACGCGGTCGCGGACTGGCCGCTCCTCAACGCGCTGCTCAATTGTGCCTCGGGCGCGACATGGGTCTCGATTCATCACGGCGGCGGTGTCGGCATCGGCTACTCGCAGCACGCCGGCATGGTGATCGTCGCCGACGGAACCCCGGAAGCGGCGCGCCGGCTCGCCCGCGTGCTGACCAACGATCCGGCCTCCGGCGTGATGCGCCATGCCGATGCGGGTTACGACATCGCGATCGAATGCGCGAAATCGCATGGACTGCGGCTGCCGATGCTCGGCTCCTAGGAACGAGGCGGGATGACGCGAGCGCGGGGTTTCCGTCGACGCGAGTTTCTCACCACCCTTGCGGCCTCGGGCCTCGCGCCGCTCGCGGCCTGCACCTCCGCCTCGCGACCGGATGAGCCGCACGGCCTCATGCCGGCGCGGCCGCAGCCGACGCTGCTGATCACGGCGGCGGACATCGCCCGTACGCGCACCCTGATTGCGCGGGACCCGCTCTGCGCAGCGTGGTATCGCGCGGTGCGCGACGAGGCCGAGCGGATTCTGGCCGCCGAACCGGTCACGCGCACCTACGAGGCGCAGCGTCCCGTGATGCTGCATGTGAGCCGCACGGTCCTGCATCGCGTGCGCACGCTGGGCGGACTCTGGCTGCTGACGGGAGATGCGCGTTACGCGGCGCGCGCGAAGGCGGAGCTTGCGGCCGCAGCCCGGTTTCAGGACTGGAACCCGCGCCATTTCCTGGACACGGCCGAGATGGCGCACGCTTTCGCGCTCGGGCTCGACTGGTTCGATGCGGCGCTCGCACCGGGTGAACGGACCGAACTGACGGCCGCCCTGATCGAGAAGGGGATCGAGCCGGGTCTCGCTGCCTATGCGGGGGAAGCGCGCTGGACCCGCTGGACCAACAACTGGAATCTCGTATGCAACGGCGGGCTCGTGCTTGCGGCGCTCGCCGTCGAACGCACCGATCCCGATCGTTCGCGCCTGGTGCTCGAACGCGCCTTCGAATCGGCCCGGCGAGGATTCGACAGTTATGCGCCCGATGGCGGATGGATCGAGGGCCCGATGTACTGGAGCTACGCGACGCATTACGCCGCGTTCCTCATCGCCGGCCTGGAGAGCGTACGCGGGCCGAGCGCATTCGCGGAAACACCCGGGCTTTCCGAAACCGGACTGTTCGGCCTGCACACGACCGGCCCCACGACCCGCGTCTTCAACTATGCCGACTGCTCGCCCGAGAATTATACGGGCGCGTACATGTTCTGGCTGTCGCGACGTTTCAACCGCCCGGTCTATGCCGATTATTACCGGCCATACGTGAGCAAGGAGCCGAACATCCTCGATCTGTTGTGGTATGACCCACGCGCACGCTCGCCCGACGACGCCGGAATACCGACGGCCGCTCATTTCCGGCGGATCGCCGTCGCCTGCATGCGAGGGTCGTGGCGGGACCCGAAGACCACATGGGTCGCGGTCAAGGGCGGGTACAACGGCGCCAGCCACGCGCATCTCGATCTCGGCACGTTCGTGCTCGAGGCCGGGGGCGCGCGGTTTGCGGTCGATCTCGGCGGCGACGACTACGCGCTGCCGGGCTATTGGACGTGGGCACAGCGCGCCACGTACTATCGGCTCGGGTCGCGCGGGCACAATTTATGTATGCCTGCAGACGTGAATCAGGTGCCGACCGCGCGCGCCGAAATCGTCGCCTTCGGCGCCGATCCGAGAGACTCATATGCGGTCGTCGACCTCGATGCGGCATGGCCCGATCATGGCCGTGCGAAACGGGGCGTGCGACTCGTCGGCGGCCGCGACGTCGTCATCGTGGACGAGGTCGAACGCAGCGTCGCCGCACCCTGGCTGTGGCAGATGCATACCCGCGCCACCATCGCGATCGACGGCCCACAGGCGTGCCTGACCGAGGCGGGTGCGCAGCTCTGCCTGCACGTGCTGGAGCCGGCGAACGCGACGTTCGCCGTCGAACCGGTCGAAATACCGGCGCCGCAGCAGCCGGCCCAAGGCGAGCGACGGCTCGTCATCCGGCTTCCCGCCGACCAAGGGACCATGCGCGTGGCCGTCGTCGCGACACCCGCCCCTGCTCCGTCTCCGGCAGCCCTCGCCGCCGCCCGGGCGCTGCTCGAAAGCTGGAGAACTACCCCTCGAGCCGAATCGACTTGATCGCCTCCTCGCGGATTTCCTCGGTAAGCTGGGCCTTGTAGGCCGCGAACGCGGGCGAGGTCTTGACCTTGTAACCGCGCGGATGGGGAAGATCGACGGCGATGTCGCATTTGAGCCGGCCGGGACGCGCCGACATGACGACGACACGGCTCGCAAGGAATATCGCCTCGTCGATGTCGTGCGTGACGAACAGAACCGTCTTCCGGTCCTGCTCCCAGATACCGAGCAGGAGTTCCTGCATCAGGGCACGGGTCTGGTTGTCCAACGCCCCGAACGGCTCGTCGAGCAGCAGGATCTTGGGATCGTTCGCGAGCGCCCGCGCCAGCGCGGTGCGCTGCTGCATCCCGCCCGAGAGCATCTTCGGATAGTGGTCCTCGAATCCGCGAAGGCCCACGCGGTCGATGAAGAAATCCGCGATCTCGCGTTGCTGCGCGCGCGGCATGCCCTTCTCGCGCAGCCCGAAGCAGATGTTCTCCCGCACGGTGAGCCACGGAAACAGCGTGTACGACTGAAACACCATGCCGCGATCCGGACCCGGCCCGGTTACCTCGCGGCCGTCGAGCAGCACCCGCCCGGCGCTCGGCGCCGACAGTCCTGCGACGATGCGCAGCAACGTCGACTTGCCGCAGCCGGAAGGCCCCAGGATGGTAATGAAGTCGTTGTCGGCGACGTCGAGGTCGATCGGTTCGAGCGCCCGGACCGGGGGTCCGCCGCGCACGCCGGGGAACACCCGCGTCACGCCCTGAATACGAAGCTTGCTCAAAAGGCGCCTCGCGCTACTTCACCGTGTGCCAGGGGAACAGGCGATCGTTCAGCGTCTTGAACACGAAGTCCGAGACGAGGCCGATGATGCCGATGACGAAGATGCCGAAGATGATCTGGCCGGTCTCGAGCAGGCGCTGCGCGTCCATGATCATGTGGCCGATGCCGCTCGAGGCGCCGATCAGCTCCGCCACGATCACGTAGGTCCACGCCCAGCCGAGCACCAGCCGCAGCGCTTCGGCGACCTGCGGCGCGGCGGCCGGCAGCAGAACGCGGAACACGATCCCCTTTCGCTGCGCGCCCAGCGTATAGGCCGCCTCGACGAGGTCGAGGCGGACCGAGCCGACGATGACTGCCACCATCAGGATGAGCTGGAAAGCCGAGCCGATGAAGATGACCGAGAGCTTCTGCGCCTCGCCCACGCCCGCCCACAGGATCAGCAGGGGAATGAAGGCGGATGCCGGCAGGTAACGGGCGAACGAAACCAACGGCTCCAGCAGCGCCTCGAACGGCTTGAACGCGCCCATGAGGATGCCGAGCGGCACGGCGACCAGCGCAGCGATGATGAAGCCGCCGACCACGCGCCAGATCGTCACCCCGACGTCGACGATGAAGTTGTACTGCAGGAACAACTCGATGCCGGTCTGGAGCGTCTTGGCCGGGCTGGCCAGGAACAACGGCTTGACCCAGCCGCCCCAGGTCGCGGCGCTCCAGAGCGCGAAGAAAAGGGCGAAGCCGAGAATCCCCAGGGCGATGCGCCACCTTGGGGAGACCGGCTTCAGCGGTTCGAACAGGCTGCCCACGTCCACCTACTTGACGAACGAGGCGTCGACCATCTGCGAGAAGTCGGGCTGGCGCTTGATGACGCCGGACTCGACCAGAATGTCCGCAGCTTCCTTCATGAACGGCATGATCGTCTTCGCGAAATAATCGCGGTTCATCGCGCGGTCATACCAGGTGACGAGGGCCGCCGATCTGGCGAAATCCTCGCCCGACTGCTTCACGTCGGCGCCCATCACGCGATAGGCCTCCTTCTGGTCCTTCTTGATCAGGTCCAGCGCCTCGAAGAACGAATCGACCACCGCCTTCACGACCTGCGGGTTCTTCTTGATGAAGTCCGGCTGAAAGGCGAGCGTGTCGATGATGACGCCCGGCGTCTCCTTCGACGAGATCAGGATCCGCCCATCCGTCACCTGCTTGAGCGCGCCGGACATGTAGGGCTCGTAGGTCACGGCCGCGTCGAACTGGCCGGCCGCGAACGCATTGGCGGCAGGCTGCGGTCCCATGTTCGAGGGCCGCACGTCCTTCATCGACATGCCGTTCTTCTTCAGCAGGTAGTTGAACCAGAAGTTCGACACGGCGCCCGGATTGTCGACCGCGACCGACTTGCCCTTAAGGTCGGCGAAGCTCTTGATGGCGTTCTTGACCAGGACGCCGTCGCCGCCGGTCGAGCTGTCGATCACCATCACCTGCGTGACCGGCACGTTGGCTGCGACATAGGCGATGTGGGTGTCGATGGTGGTCGAGATGGCCTGCACCTCCCCCGCCGCCATCGCCGCATGCCGCGCCTGGGTCGGCATCTTCTTGATGTCGACGTCGACGCCGTTCTTCTTGAAAATGCCTTTCTCCTTGGCCAGCGTGAACGGCGCGAACCCCGTCCATCCGCTCATCGCCAGTACCACGCGCGGCATCTGCTGTTGCGCGAGCTGCTGTTGGGCAAGCGCGCCTGTCGCACCGAGCGCGAGCGCGCCCACGCCCGCGGCCACGCCGATGAACCATCGACCCAGACCCATGACACCTCTCCCTTGGTGAGGACGGCGGTTGCGCCGCCATTCCATCAGCGCCCGCTGCAATGTACAGCCGCCCGCCGGGCGCGCAGCGGGCGGCCTCCTTGCGGGGCGGAATGTAACCCGAAAGCTCAGGTTTTCAAATAACTGTCCGACAACGTCCCGCGGCTTGACCCGGCTCGACCCCCGTGCCTCTCATAGAGCGATGGCGACGTCATTCGAGCTGAAACCGGGTGCATTGACACTTGCCGATCTGCGCCGCCTCGTCGCCGGCGGCGTGACGATCACGGTTTCACCGGATGCATGGCCTGCGATCGACGCGGCCGCCGAAATCGTCGCGCGAACCGTGACGCGCGGCGAGCCTGTCTACGGCATCAACACCGGGTTCGGCCTGCTCGCGCGCAAGCGGATCCCTGAGGCGGACATCGCCGAACTTCAGTACCGGCTGGTGCGCTCGCATGCAGTCGGCACGGGCGAATGCCTGTCCGCGCCCGCGGTCCGCCTGATCCTGGTACTCAAGATCAACGCGCTCGCCCGCGGCCATTCCGGCGTGCGTCGCGAGGTCATCGAGGCCCTGGTTCGACTCTTCAACGCCGATATCCTGCCGGCAATCCCGGCGAAAGGGTCGGTGGGAGCCTCGGGCGACCTTGCACCGCTCGCCCATCTCGCCGCGGCGCTGATCGGCGAGGGAACCTTCACGGTCGGCGGCCGGACGGTTCCCGCGCGGGAAGGCTTGGCGGCGGCAGGTCTCACGCCGCTACGGCTCGCCGCGAAGGAAGGACTGGCGCTTCTCAACGGTACCCAGGTATCGACAGCGCTCGCGGCCCTCGGTCTGTTTGCGATCGAGGATGTCTTTTCCGCCGCGCTTGCCGCCGGTGCGCTGAGCGTCGACGCGGCCCGCGGCTCGGACGGCCCCTTCGCGCCCGACATCCAGGCCGTGCGCGGACATCCCGGTCAGATCGACGTGGCCCGCAGCCTCGCCGGCCTCCTTGCCGGCAGCGAGATCCGCGCCTCGCACCTGACGGGCGACGACCGCGTCCAGGATCCCTACTCGCTGCGCTGCCAGCCGCAGGTCATGGGCGCAGCGCTCGATCTGATCCGCTTCGCCGCCGAGATCATCGCGCGCGAGGCGAACGCCGTGTCCGACAATCCCCTGGTGTTCGCGACTGCCGGCACGATCGTCTCGGGCGGAAACTTCCATGCCGAGCCGGTCGCGTTCGCGGCCGACATCCTGGCGCTGGCGGCCGCGGAGATCGGCGCCCTGTCCGAACGGCGCATCGCGCTTCTGGTGGATCCGTCGATGAACGGTGGCCTGCCCGCGTTTCTCGTCGCCGACCCGGGTCTCAATTCCGGCTTCATGATCGCCCAGGTGACGGCGGCAGCGCTCGCCAGCGAGAACAAGTCGCTTGCCCACCCGGCCAGCATCGACAGTCTGCCGACATCGGCGAATCAGGAAGACCATGTCAGCATGGCGACCTACGCGGCGCGACGTCTCGGCGAAATGGCACGGAACACCGCGGAGATCGTCGCCATCGAGTTGCTCGCCGCCGCGCAGGGCGTCGATCTTCGTCGGCCGCTGCGGACGAGTCCGCGCCTCGTCGAAGTCATGGACACGGTCCGGGCACGATCCGCCTTCCTCGCCCAGGACCGGGCGCTCGCGCCCGACATCGCGATGCTCCGGACATTGATCGAGGATGGTTGGTTCCGCGCGCGGGTCGGGCTGACGTTCCCGTCTACGGCTTCCTGAACATCGAAAAGCCCCACGACGTCAGCTTCATGCGACACATGTGATCGGCATTCGGCCGGAAAAGCGCGAAGCGGAACGAGACCTCGGATCGTATTCGCCTACCCGGATCGACCGAGGCGTTGCAGGACGCGCCGGCGCGCCGCTCCGCGTTCCTTATCCGGCAGATAGATCAGCTCGCCGAGTCGCCGCATCAGATTCGCCTCGTAATCGTGCAGCTCGTCATCCGCATAGATGACCTCGTAGATCATCTCGAACAGCTCGACACGCTCCTCGGCCGAAAAGTGGCGGGAGATCGTTCGCGTGAATTCGAACAGTTGCGTCGACTCGGCCGCTGCGGCATGGCCGGCATCGGCAAGATCTGCGGCCTCGTCCCGCGACAGGCCGAAGCGCGCCGCCAGAACACGCTCGATCGCCGCACGTTCCCGCGGATCGACCGTACCGTCGAGCCGGGCCGCCTCGGCGAGCAGCGCAGCGGCGGCGAGCTGCAGTTCGTCATGCGCGTGCCGGCGCGGCCTGTCGTCGACAAAGAGGGCTTTCAAACGACCGATCACTGATCTCACCTGCGGACTGATCTCACCTGCGGTTGGAGTCGCGGCGCCATCACGACGCCGCTTGTGAAACGTATCAGGCGCGACTAGGTTGCGCCATGTCCCGGACCGATCTGCGCCGGATGGCCGCTGCCGTTGCCCGCAACCGCGACCCGATCCTCGCGGTGCTGCGGCGCGTTCTGCCGGCACACGGCCTTGTCCTCGAAGTCGCCAGTGGAACCGGCGAGCACGCCGTCCATTTCGCCCGCGCATTGCCCGATCTGACCTGGCAGCCGAGCGATCCCGCACCGGATGCGCGTGCCTCCATCGACGCATGGCGCGCGCATGAAAGCCTGCCAAATCTGCTGCCGGCACTCGACCTCGACGCGGTGCGCCATCCCTGGCCGCTCACGCATGCCGATGTGGTGGTGTGCATCAACATGATCCATATCGCGCCCTGGTCGGCGGCCGAAGGCTTGATGCGGGGCGCGGGCGCGGTGCTCGGCCCGGGCGGCCTCCTCTACATGTATGGACCGTACCGACGTAATGGGCGACATACGGCGCCCAGCAATGCGGCGTTCGACGAATCGTTGCGGCGCGAAGACCCGGCCTGGGGCGTCCGCGACCTGGAAGACGTCGCGGCCCTCGCCGGCCGCAACGGCCTCGTGCTGCGCGAGGTCGTCGAAATGCCGGCCAACAATCTCTCCGTCATCTTCGATCGCATCGGTTGACCCGTCTGGCGACGGCCCGGCATGTCCGCTTGCGTCCGGCCGGTCCGGATGGCTAGCTGTAGGCGTGCAGGAGGCCGGCATCCACGCCGCGAACGGGCCGCGGATGTCGAGCCACGGAATATGCAGGGAAGATGAATCCGTGACGCGCGCGCAGGCCATCGCGAATGCCGAGGCATATTACGACAGCGGCGCCTTCGAGGCCGATCTTGCCCGGCGCGTCGCCATCCCGAGCGAAAGCCAGAACCCGGCGCGCCGCGCCGAGCTCGCGCAATACCTGACCGCGGAGATCGGGCCGAGCCTGGAAGCGCTCGGATTCACGTGTCGCCTGCTTGCGAACCCCGTCGCCGACGTCCCGTTCCTCTATGCTGAGCGCATCGAGCATCCCGAGCGCGTGACCGTTCTCAGCTACGGGCATGGCGACGTCATCCGCGGGCTCGACTCCCAGTGGCGCGACGGGCTCGAACCCTGGCGCCTCAAGCGGGAAGACGATCGCCTTTACGGCCGCGGAACGGCCGACAACAAGGGACAGCACACGGTCAATATCGGCGCCCTCGCCGCCGTCATCCGGGCGCGCGGCCGGCTCGGCTTCAATCTCAAGCTCCTGCTCGAAACGGGCGAGGAAATCGGCTCGCCCGGACTGCGCGAGCTCTGCCGGGAGAATGGCGAGCTGCTGCGGGCCGACGTGCTGATCGCCTCGGACGGGCCGCGGCTGACGGCCCGCCGGCCGACGATCTTTCTCGGATCGCGCGGCGCGTTGAATTTCGACATCGTCGTCGATCTGCGCGAAGGGGCGCATCACTCCGGCAACTGGGGCGGCCTTCTCGCCAACCCCGGCATCATCCTCGCCCACGCGCTCGCGACGATCACGACGGCCAGCGGCAGCATCCGCATCCGCGAATGGAAGCCGGCGTCGCTGCCGGACGCCGTGCGCGCGGCGCTCGCGGACTGCACGGTCGAAAGCGAGGCCGGAGGACCCGAGATCGACCCCGCCTGGGGCGAGCCGGGCCTTACGCCGGCGGAAAAGGTCTACGGCTGGTCGAGCTTCGAGGTGCTCGCGTTCCGCACGGGGAATCCGGACAACCCGGTCAACGCGATTCCGCCGCGCGCCCAAGCGCATTGCCAGCTGCGCTACGTCGTCGGCGTGGACCCGAGCGACATCGTTCCCGCCCTGCGGCGCCATCTCGACCGTCACGGTTTCACGATGGTGCAGGTCAAAGAGGCGCGCGACGGCTTTTTTGCGGCCACGCGCCTCGACCCGGATGACGCGTGGGTCAAATGGGCTGTCGCGTCGCTGCAGGCGACGTGCGGCACGAAACCGGCGGTGCTGCCGAATCTTGGCGGGTCGCTGCCGAACGACGTGTTTGCCGACGTGCTCGGCCTCCCCACGATCTGGATTCCGCACTCGTACGCCGGCTGTTCCCAGCACGCGCCGGACGAACACATGCTCGGCTCGATTGCGCGCGAAGGGCTGCGGCTGATGGCGGGCCTGTTTTGGGACCTGGGCGAGCCGGACCGCATCCCGCCGCGCGCATCCGCGCCTGCCGATCCGGCGCGCGCATTCACGAAAGCTTAACCAATTCGTGCGATAGTCAACCTCGCGCGGGACAGCCACATGGCCACCCGCGCAAGTTGAGGCCTCGCCACGGATGCACTGGCGAGGTTTCGCTTTTTCCGGGGCCGCGAAACCGTCGGCGCCTGTCCCCAGACGCCGCTCGCGTTCGGATTCACGAACGACACGATCAGTGCCGCGACGCGGCTCGTTTCGGCCTCGAACCGCACCCGAATCCAGCCCCGCCGCTCCTCGTGCAGCACCTGGCGCCCCGGATCTTCCGGTGACGGACGCCAGTCCGGCCGCGGCGCGACCATGTGCGTCGCGATCAGCGCGTCGATCTTCGGCGGCAGCTTGATGCCGAGGGCGTCGGCGACCATGTTCGCGGCGCTGGCGAGCAGCGCGCGTCCTTCCTTCGTGCCGGCGCGATCGTTGATGTCGAGCCTGACCACGATACGGTCGATCCGATCCGATCCGCTGCCGAGGACAGCGTATTCGAGGCGCTCCGCTCGCTCGTTCGTCTCGCCGCCGATGTCGCGGGTCGCGCGCGGCATGCTGCATGACCACGCTCCCGGGATCGCCGCACTCCTCCGCCACGTGACGCCGGCGTCGAGCCCGAGGGGGCGCAGCACATGACACAAGGCAGCGGGTTCCTCGACCCTGTCGAGATCGACAGGGGACGCGCCGGCGGCGCTTCGGGCAAAGACAACCGTCATCAAGGTTGCGGCCAGAAGCCGCGTTCGGTGCAATCGTCGCGAACCGGCGATCGTCATCTGCCCGCCGATTTCGCGGCGCGGCGCAGCACCTGTCAATTCGCCTTACGGATTCCGGAACGTTCGAGCGCGGATCACCGCAGGCGAAAGCTGACGGGAACCACGATCTCGAGCTGCGGGCCGGGCATGTCGTCGGGCAGCGGCGGCAACGGCGAGGCCCGCCGGATCATCGCCTCGACCTCGGCATCGAGTGCCGAATGACCCGAACTCCGTTCCACGTGATAGGAAAGCACCCGCCCGCTGCGGTCCATGGTAAAGCGGAGGAGCGCCGTCCCTTGCTGGTGCCGTAGCTGCGCGCGCCGCGGATATTGCTTATGGCGTTCGAGCCAGGCGCGAAGCTCCGCAAGATAGCTCGGCGTCGGACCGGGTGTACCGCCGCCCGCGGCGGTCGAGACCGCAGCACCCGGCCCCGCCAGGTCCCTGGTTCCGGAACGACCGGCGGCGCCTGCTATCGTCGGTGCCGAAGTCGGTTCGACATCAGGTGTGTGCCGCTCGGCGGGCACTTGTGCCACTTGCGCCGGGGGGCGCTCCGGTTCCACCGTTCGGCGCTCGACCGGCGGCTTCGGGCGCGGCTTGGGTGGCGGCGGCGGCACGGGTTCGGCGCGAACGACCTCCGTCGCCGCCTCGGCCGCCGGGATCGGCTCCGCCGGTTTCACCTGTTCCGGCGGCACGGCCGCCACGACGTCGCTGACCGGCGTGACGGTCTCGGCGGGCATCTCCACCGCCTCGACCGTTTCGACCTGCTCGCTCGGCTTCACCGTATGGACTGCCGCACCCGGCGCGCTCCCGGCGGCCGCGAACGATACCTCGACGCCACCGACGCCGACGGCCTCGGCCGTTGCCGGCGGATCGGCGCCAAGAAGGTCGAGGACGAGTACTGCCAGGACCGCGCCGTGTCCGAGGACGGACAGCGCGAACGCACCGCGCATTTCCTTCAAGGCCGTGCCCCGTCCAGCGCGTGCGAGATCAGCGATACCTTGGAAAAGCCGGCGGCATTGATGAGGCCCATCACCTCGAGCACGCGCCCATAGGCGGCGGCCTGGTCCCCCCGCACATAGATGACCTGATCGCTGTCGTCGGCGCGCAGCGCATCGAGTCGTCCGCGCAGGTTCGCCGGATCGACCTCCTCGTCATGCAGGAAGGTCCGCCCGGTCCGGTCGATCGTGACGATGATCGGACGCTTCGGCTGGCTGACCTTGGCGGCCTGCGTCTTCGGCAATTCGACGGGCACGCCGGCCGTCATCAGCGGGGCGGCGACCATGAAGATGACGAGGAGCACCAGCATCACGTCCACCATGGGCGTGACATTGATCTCGCTCATCGGCCGCCAGCCATGCGTGCCGCCGTCCCCCGATCCCTGTTCGATCGGCGCAAGCGCCATGGCGCCTACTCCGCGGCGGAAGTGAGCCGCGCCGGCGCCGGCCGCCGGGCGAGTCTGCCGCCGGCATCGCTGATCAAGGCCTGCATCCGCGCCACATAGCGGCCGAGCGCCGTCGCCAACTTGTTGTACGCGACGACGGCGGGAATTGCCGCGATCAGTCCGAGCGCCGTCGCGAACAGCGCTTCGGCAATGCCGGGTGCGACGACGGCAAGGCTGGTGTCGTTCGACTGCGCGATCGACGTAAAGCTGTTCATGATTCCCCAGACCGTGCCGAACAGGCCGATGAACGGCGCGGCGGAGCCGGTCGTCGCCAGGACCGGCAGATGCGTCTCCAGGCGACGCATCTCGCGGCCGAGCGCGGTCCGCATCGCCCGTTCGATCCGCTCCCGCATCTCGCCGCGGCTCTCCGGCGCGTCGCCCGGCCCGGTGCCGCCCTCCCGCCATTCGGCAAGCCCCGTCGCGAGCACGGCAGCGCTCGGACCCGATGCGTCGCGCGCACGCTCCTCGATTTGTTTGAGGCCGTCGGGGCGCTGCAGAAGCGATTCCGTCGCCCTGATATCGCGTGCCAGTGCGCGCAGGCGAAACGCCTTGGCGAGGATGATTGCCCAGCACCATACCGAGGCCGCAAGCAGCAGGATCATCACGCCCTGCACGACGATGTCCGCCTGGAGAAACAGCCCCACGGCGCTGAAGTCATGCGCGACGTTCGGGGGCGGAGAGACGGCTTGAGCAGGATCCATGTTCACCTCGAAATCTGGTGCCGGGCGCCGGCGATACGCGCCCTCATGACGCCGATGGTTGCCGGTGACGGGCCATGGGTCGGTTATTTCAGGAGATCCGCCTCGACGCGCGACGCGGTTGCGATGCGGCTGATGCAGTTGGGCATCTCTGCCTCGCCATTGCGACAGGACAGGATGTCGTTGATCAGCACGCTGCCGATATCCGCGCAAGGCAGGTCCGCGATGTCGAACAGCTTCACGGTCGTTTTCGCGGCGCGCAGCGGCGCGGCATCGACGGCGATGCGCCTGGCGATCACGCCGTCCCGCCCGAAGAAGACCAGGTCGAGACGGAACTCCTGGAACGCAAGTTCGGACGGGTTGGCGAAGACCATGTAGATCCGGCACCCG
>DASVCL010000015.1:0-19521 GCA_036381615.1 Alphaproteobacteria bacterium | reverse complement strand
GTGCACTTCGCCGACGAGAAAAAGAAAACTGGCGGCAATTTGACCGATGATGATGACTTCGACCCCCGATAGCCCGTATGTCAGCAGGCGCGAAATCCGGGGCGACTCGCGCCAGAGCGCGAAATAATTGATCACCGCCAGATGCGCGGCGAGAACGACAGCGATCTTGTAAAGAGTTATATCGTCCCACCGATCGAAAGCGGCCAACTGGATCGCGAACGCCGCCACGATGAGAGCGGTCAGAAAGACAACCGGCCGGTCGAGCCGGATCGACCCATTCACGACGGAAATCGCGGTGAGCGCCGCGCCGAAGAGCAGGATGCTGAACTGCACGAAATCGAGCCACCCGATAACCGACGCTAACGTGGCGACCAGGAAGAACCCGACCGTGTAGGCGAAGAGAGAGGCGACCTGCAGGCAGCCGAATATCGCTGGAAGCTGGAAACCCATTCTATGCGATCGGGGCAGGGCGGAGTTTCTTGACTTCCCTCAGGGCGACGGATACCAGACCTGCCAGTCCGGATTCATCGGAGCTGAGGTGCAGCATGCTCCTGACCAGTTCGCGGAGAGCTTTGTTGGCCACCCAGGCTTCTGGCAAGGGCAGTTACGTATATAACGTTCCGAGGTGGCTGCAAACATCGGCCCGTTGAGCAGAGCCGCTTCGGCCTCGAAATGATGCGAAGCGGCGGACCTAAGTCTGGCCGATGTCGTGATTGCTGGAATCGGTATTGGCCGAGCGCATGCGGCCCGGAGAGCGAAGCATGTTCTGGCAATTGAAGATCCTCGCCAAGATTGTGCTCTCCCGACTTCCGATTCGGTACGGCAGCTTCAAGCGTCTGGGGATCTTCAGGTCCGGCCGCATGGACGAACCGGCCTATGCCTGGTCCGTATTTCGGCGTCATTGCGCGCATGCCGGGCTTACGGAGTCGCTCGCCGGCGCCACGGTGCTCGAGTTCGGTCCCGGCGACAGCCTGCTGACGGCCTTGTTCGCGCGTGCCCTCGGGGCGCGGCGGACTTATCTCGTCGATGCGGCGGATCTGGCCGGTCGCGACCTCGACCCCTTCCGAGCGGCTCAGGATCTGCTCCGGGCCGAGGGGTACGCACCGCCCGAAATTCCGCAGGACGGATCGATGGAGCAAGTCCTCGCCGAGCTGGGCGCAATCTATTTGCCCGAAGGCGTCAAGGCGCTGGCAAAGATCCCGACGGCCTCGGTCGACTTCGTTTTTTCCCAAGCCGTCCTTGAACATGTCCGGGCCGCCGAGTTCGACCATGTGTTGCGCGAGTTGCGGCGCATCATGTGCGATGGCGCAATCGCGTCGCATCGCGTGGATCTTCGGGATCACCTGGCCGGCGCGCTCAACAATCTCCGTTTTTCGGCCTCCGTCTGGGAGTCCGATTTCATGGCGAGATCCGGGTTCTACACGAACCGGATCCGTTTCTCCGACATGTTGGAGCGGATGAAGGCAGCCGGTTTCGCGGTCGAAGTCATTGGGGTCGACCGGTGGGCCCGCCTGCCGACGCCGCGCGGCCGGCTCAAGGCGCCGTTTCGCGACCTGCCCGACTCGGAGCTGTGCGTATCCGGGTTCGATGTGTTGATGCGCCCCGTGCGGGCTGGCGCGGCAGCCGCGTAAGGTACGGTTTTCCATGCGGGTTCTGATCATCAATTTCGAGATGGACGAGGACAGTGGTGTCCTTGCCTGGCAGGCATCGGTCGCGCGCCGCATCGCCCGGCACGTCGAGGCGGTCGCCGTTTTCACCGAGCGCCTCGGGCACGTCCGACGGCCCGCGAACATGGAGATCGAGGTCATGCCGCGCCGGCCGCTCGGCATCCCGCGTCGGCTCGGCAGCGGCTGGCTCATAAACCCGCAGCTTTTCCGCTTGTGCCGGCGGTTCCGGCCGGACGTTTGCTTCATTCACATGGCGCATGAGTGGAGCTACCGGTTCGCGCCGGTCCTCAGAGTTCTCGGGATTCCGGTTCTCATGTGGTATGCCCACGGCTCGGTGCCGCTTGGCCTGCGCCTGTCGACGTTATGCGCGACGCAATGCGTCACTTCCACGCCCGAGGGATTCAGACTCCGCACGCCCAAGTTGCGCGTGATTGGCCAGGCGATCGATACGGATCTGTTTCGGATTCCGGCGGATCGGCAACCCGGTCAAGACATCGTCTATGTCGGTCGCGTCTCGCGCCGCAAGCGTATCGAGCATCTCATCGAGGCCATGGCCATCTTGCATGGCTCCGCCGCCGGGAAGGGAATTCGGCTGCGGATCGTCGGCCCCATGCTGACGCTCGATGATCTCGCGTATGACCGCGAGCTGCGATCGTCGGTCTATGCGAAAGGTCTGCATGACACGGTCCTGTTCGAAGGATTCATGCCGCAGCGCTTTACACCCCGTCTCTATCGTTCGGCCTTCCTTCACCTCAATGTCAGCGAGACGGGCAGCATGGACAAGACGGTGATGGAGGCGCTCGCGTGCGGGTGTCCGGTTCTTACCAGCAATCCGGCTTTTCGCGCGGTCCTGAGCGGATACCCCGAGTTCATCTTGGACAGCAGCGATCCTGCCATCATCGCTGAGCGGATCATGTCGCTTTACGAACGGCGGCACGGCTACGATCCGCAGAGTCTGCGCGCGTTGGTGGCCGGCCATCACGACGAGGAAGCATACGTGGAGAAAATCTTGGCGCTATTGAGGGATCTGGCGTATCCGCGGGGCTCCGTCTCGGAAAGCGCCGTGAAGTGAGACCTGCCGGGTTTCGTGCGACGGGGCTGCATCGGTGTGCGAGCGGCGGGAAATGACCAGCGCGCGTAAAATCGTCTACGTCGTCGGCGAAGACTGGTTCTTCCATTCGCATTTTTTGCCGATGGGGCGCGCCGCCAGGGCGCTCGGCCTCGACGTGATCGTCGCCAGTCATCTCGGCCCGAAGGCCGCGGCGCTCGAGGCCGAGGGGTTTCGCGTTTTTCCGCTTCCCGGCCGCCGCAACGATCTCAGCCCTGCAAATCTGTTTCGCACGTTTTGGGTCCTGCGACGCCTCTTCGCCCGGGAGCGTCCGGCGCTTGTCCACAACATCGCGCTCCTTTACGTGCTGGTCGGTGCGGCGGCGGCGTGGTCCTCGGGCGTGCCTGGCGTCGTGAACGCCGTGACGGGGCTGGGCTTTCTGGGGGCGCGGCGCGACGGTCTGGCAGGGCTGATCCGCGGCGCGCTCCGGCTGTGCCTCGTGCCGTTGCTGTCGCGCCGGAACAGCCGGCTGCTTCTGGAAAACCTGCAGGATCTCGAGACCCTCCGGATCTGGGGTTTCCCGCGGCGAAACAATGCGGTCCTGCTCGGCGGCGCCGGCGTCGATATCGCCGCATTTCCGGCGACGCCCGAGCCGCCGGCGCCCCCGGTCGTCATCACGATGGTCTCCCGCATGCTTTGGAGCAAAGGGCCGGACATTCTGGTCCAGGCCCATGATCTCCTCATGAAGCGCGGCATCGCGTGCCGGTTGCAGCTGGTCGGCGACACCGACCCCGAAAATCCGGCGGGCATTCCCGCCGATCTGTTGCGCGCCTGGAACAGCCGGCCCGGCGTCTCGTGGCTCGGCCATCGCGCGGACATTGCGGACATCTGGCGCCGCTCGCATATCGCGGTTCTGCCGTCCCGTGGCGGCGAGGGGTTGCCCCGGGCGCTCATAGAAGCGGCAGCGTCAGCGCGCCCGATCGTTACGACCGACGTGCCCGGATGCAATCGAATCGTGGAGAACGGAAAAAGCGGACTGATCGTCCCACCCGACGATCCCGAGGCATTGGCCGATGCGCTCCAGCGACTTGTCGCTGACCGCGAGCTGCGCGAGCGCTACGGCGCAGCGGGTCGGACGATCGTCGAGCGCGGCTTCTCGCTTCGTCATGTCACGGACGCGGTCACCTCGGTCTACACGGAGCTGCTATCCCGGCACCAGGGAAGGGCGGATCCTTCAGGACACTCCGGGCAGGTGTCGCCGCGATGACCAGAGTTCTCGTCACCGGCGGGACCGGTTTCGTGGGGCGGCGGCTTGTGCGCGCGCTGATTGCCGGCGGCTATACGGTCCGCCTCGCGACGCGGGCAGTCATGGCGCCACCGCGGCCCGATGTCGAGATCGTGCCCGTCGGCCCGATCGGCTCTCGGACGGATTGGCGAGAGGCCTTGTCGGGGGTCGAGCACGTCGTCCACGCCGCGGCCATGGTCCATGTCATGCGGCCGGCGGACGGCGACGAAAGGGCCTTTCACGAGGTCAATGCCCTGGGCACGGAGGCGCTTGCACGTGCAGCGGCATTCTCCGGCGTCCGGCGGTTCATTCTTCTGAGCACGGTCAAAGTGCTTGGCGAAGAAAGCGGCGACCGGCCTCTTCGGGATGACGACCCGCCCCGGCCGCACGATGCTTATGCCAGGTCGAAGTATGAGGGCGAGGAACGCGCCGCCGGCGCGGCTGTCGGCGCCGGAATGGAACTCGTCGTGCTTCGGCCGCCGCTCGTATACGGTCCCGGCGTGAAGGGCAATTTCGCGACGCTCCTGCGCCTGTGCGATTCCGGGTTGCCGCTTCCATTGGGCGCCGTTCGAAACCGCCGGAGCCTGATTTACGTCGACAATCTGGTCGAAGCGATCATTGCGGCGCTGGCGCATCGGGGTAGCCTCTCCGGCCGCTTCCTCGTCAGCGATGGAGAGGCCGTATCGACCCCGGAACTCATCCGTGCGCTTGGTGCCGCACTGGGACGGCCGGCGCGATTGATACCCGTCCCTTCGGGTCTTCTACGCCTTACGGCTAAAGCTTTCGGATTGCGGCCGGCCGTGGAACGCCTGATCGGAAGTCTTGCCGTCGATGACGGGCGCTTCCGCGCGTCGACCGGCTGGGCGCCGAACGCCAAATTCGAAGATGGGCTGCGCGCGACGGCGGCATGGTGGCGTGCGGGGCGAGGCCGCTAATGGTGACTGCCGACGCGGGAGGATACTGGCCAATGGGACATTCGGCCCGACTGTCGGTTTGGAGTAAGAAATCAGACTTGCCGTTCCATGTCATGCCAATGGAAAATCTCTGACGTACTGAACCAGGCATATCTTTTTCGAGGCATCACGAGCCCAAAGACGCTGCAACGGCAAGTTGGGTTACCGGATCGGTTCTGCGAATGAAGACTCCAAAAATTGCGGTGATCGGGCTGGGCTATGTCGGCCTGCCGCTCGCGGTGGCGCTCGCACGGCACTTCGACGTGCTTGGCTTCGATGTCGACACGAACCGCGTCCGCGAGCTCGCTGCCGGCCGCGACCACACCGGCGAGGTCGATCCCGCCGTCCTTAAGGCCGTGTGCCTTGCCGTCACGGCGGACCCCGTATGTCTCGCGGGTCGCGACGTCTACATCATCACCGTCCCGACGCCCGTTGACGAATCCAACCGACCCGACCTGACCGCGATCCGGGCGGCCTGCCGGACGGTTGGCGGCGCCCTGGGCAAGGGTGCGATCGTCGTCCTCGAGTCGACCGTCTATCCGGGCGTGACCGAGCATGTCTGCGGCCCGATTCTCGAGAAAACTTCCGGCCTCGTTTGCGGCCGCGACTTCTTCCTGGGCTACAGCCCGGAGCGCATCAACCCGGGCGACCGCGAACACACGGTCGATCGCATCACCAAGGTGGTCGCCGGGCAGACGCCCGAGGTGGCCCGGAACCTCGCTGACATTTACGGAAAGGTCACCTCGGGCGGCGTGTTCATCGCCCGCGACATCAAGACGGCCGAGGCCGCCAAGGTCATCGAGAATGCGCAGCGCGACATCAACATCGCCTTCATCAACGAAGTGACGATGATCTTTCATCGCCTGGGGATCTCGGTTCACGACGTGCTCGATGCCGCACGGACGAAGTGGAATTTCCTGCCTTTCTCGCCCGGTCTCGTCGGTGGCCACTGCATCGGCGTCGATCCCTATTACCTCGCCGATCTCGCGCAACGCGTCGGCCACCATCCGGAGGTCATCCTGGCTGGCCGCCGCATCAACGATGCCATGGGCCAGTACATCGTTCTTCAGGTCGCCCGTCGGCTCGCCGCCCGCAACCGGGCGACGGGTGCCCGCATCCTCGTGCTCGGCCTGACGTTCAAGGAGAACGTGCCCGATCTGCGCAATTCCAAGGTCATCGACGTCATCCAGGGCCTCGCCGAGTGGGGGCACTACGTCGATGTGCATGATGCGTACGCCGACCCCGAGGAGGCGAAACGGGAATACGGGGTCAAACTCCTGCCCTCGCTCGATGGAACCTCCGGCTACGACTGCGTCATCGGCGCCGTCCCGCATCGCGTCTACACGACGTTCGACGCGGCGCGCCTCCGGAACCTGTTGGCCGCGCAGGGGCTCGTCGTCGACATCAAGGGCATGTGGCGCAACATTGCCCTGCCGCCGGAGATCGGCCGGTTCCAGCTATAGCCATAGTCTTGCGGGACGCCGGCGTCCCGCGATCTGTCCCACGCCGCGCGCGGGACATGGGGCGCAAGTGCTTGATTTTTCGGGGTCCGGCGGCTGGGCCGTCCCATCGTCCCATCGCGAAGGGGACGCCTCGGCCGAACTGGCAAGAAGCGACCCCCACCCCGGCAACAATTTCCCGGTCCGGCCGCGGGCGGTTGCGCCTCCGTCGGCAAATTGTACTGCATTCCAATAGGTTAGGGATTGGCCCGGTCCTTGCGTTCGGGATGACCGGAGCGGCAAGAGACCGCGCGCGAGGTTATCCATGACGATCAGTCCCGTCGGCCAGTCGAGCAGCGCCACCGCATCGGCCATATCGAACTTCTCGCAGAACTTCGATTCGTTCCTGCTGCTGCTCACGACACAGCTCAAGAACCAGGATCCGCTCTCGCCCGTCAGCTCGACGGAGTTCACGACCCAGCTGGTCCAGTTCGCCGGCGTGGAACAGAACATCCGACAGACCCAGCAACTCGAGCAGCTCGTCGCGATGCAGCAGGCCTGGCAGGCCTCGAGCGCGGTAAACTTCATCGGCAGGACGGTCGAGGTCACCGGCGCGAGCATCGTGCTCAAGGATGCCAAGGGCGCCTTCAGCTACACGCTCGACGAGCCGGCCACCGAGGTGACGATCACGATCAAGAACGCGTCCGGCGAGGTCGTCCGGACTCTGGAAGGGGAGACCGCCAAGGGAACGCACGACATTGAATGGGACGGGACGTCGGACGACGGCTACACGCTGCCCGACGGCATCTATTCATTCACCGTCTCGGCCAAGAACACCGCCGGCAAGGCCATCGAGGCGAAGACGACGTTCACCGGGGTCGTTTCGGCGGTCGAGGCTACGGGCGGCAGCATCGTCTTTCAGATCGGCGACAGGAAGGCGCCGATATCCGACATCAAGTCGGTCCGCGAGACGACCACGCCCGGCGGCACATCCGAGGCGCCGCAGGCCTGACGAGGGATTGTCTCGGCGCGCGGCGATCCGGCAGCCGCGTCGTTCCGCTTCAGGCCTTGGCGACGCGGCGCAGCGCCCACTTGATCTGCGCGCCGTTGGAAATCGGGCCGGAGATGACGATCTGCTCGCTCCGGCGCATCTCGTTGCGCCGGCCCAGATAGACCGTCTCCGCCAGCTCCAGCTTGCCGCCGCTGGCCAGGAACCGCCACGCAGCACCCGATGGCGCCCGCAGCAAGGCGGCCGTGCCGTTCTGGACCAACGATACCTGGATGTCGGGATGCAGGTGAAACCGCACCGCGAAACTTCCGACATGCGGTCCGCTCAGCGTATCCTCGCCGCGAAAATCGTCGCCGTCGCGCGACAGGTACAGGCGCCGCTGATGCGTCAGCCGGAACAGCGGCGCATAGCCGTCGTGACTGGCCGTGATCCAGACATTTCCGGCGTCTTCCTCCCGCGTGCACGTGACCTGCTCCGGCCGCCAGCCGATGCCGCCGGCCGTCAGGATCTCGGCCGAATTGGTGTCGTCGACGACCAGGGTCGAATGGGCCGCGGTGGCGCGCTGGGCGAAGCGCCACGCCGCGTCGGCCGATGCCATGGCACCGCAATTCACGATGACGCGCTCGCGGCCCGAGCTGAACTCGAAACTCAGCGTCCCGGCATGGGCGTGGCGGTCGAACCCGGCGGGCGGCGGCTTCCCGACATCGGTGAGGACGAGCGCCGGTCCGGCCGTGAGCCGCTCATAGCCCATGTCGGGCGCGGCTGCCGGCGGCGCGGCCGGGTCTCCGGCGCGTGCGAGCACCGCCTCGATCAGCGCCAGACTCGCTTCGTTCGCGCCGTTGAACAGGGCAAGGCCGCCGTCGCCGTGGCGTAGGAACCGTAGCATCGCGGACATGCGGGCAATGGCCTGGATCAGCGCCTCCGGTACCTCCAGGCCGGCCATCTCGGCCATGTCGCGCATGTCGATCAGGGCCGCAAGGGCCGCGAGCTGCGATGCCGGCGACCGCTCGACATGCCCGCCATCGGGCAACACCTGCCGGAGGACCTCGTTGGCCAGCAGCTTCACGGCCCGTCTCGCCATCCGGTCGTTGCCGATGCCGCAGCCGACGCCGTAGAGCAGCCCGCGGATCGCAATGAGCCGGGCCAGACCGTCGTCGCCGCTGCCGGCCACGCGGGACAGATGCCGCATCTGGCGGGTCAGCGACTGAAGCATGCGCCGGCCCAGATCGTCGTCGGCGCCGTCGACGACGAACTTGGCGTGGGCCAGCCAGCTGGCGATGCGCCGACCTGCCACGGCCGGGGCCGAGGCGACCGGATGCCAGGCACGCTCCGCGTCCAGCCAGCCGGCGATGAGCTCGCGCGCCCGGCGCTGGGCCGATTCGCTGCCGACGGCGGCAAGGTCATCGAGCCAGCCGAATCCGTGGAGCTCCGCGAACGCATCGGCATCCAGATCTTCGGCGTACCAGTCGCGGCGCTTGAGGTCGATGGTCCGGCCGGCACAGATGAGCCGGCCCGCGACCACGGCGGCACCGTGCTCCGCGTCACCCGGCCATGCCGGCGGCGGCAACCGCGCGAGGCGCTCGGGCGCCCGCACCCGGAGGGTAAGCCGGTAGAGCGGGGTGGCGTAAATCGCGCCGGCGAGGCGGCTGGTCAACTTGCGGGCTGTCTCTCCGCGTCTTGTTGCCATTTGCCGGCCCGGATCAGCTGCCGCGCAGCCGGCGGATGTTGCCGGCATAGGCGGCCGGCCCGCCCGCGAACCCGGCCGTCCCGGCGACGAGCACGTCGGCTCCCGCCGCGACCGCCTCGCGCGCGGTGTCCGGATTTATCCCGCCGTCGACTTCCAGATCGATCTGCCGGCCCGTGGCATCGATCCGCCGGCGCAGCGCGCGGATCTTTTCGAGCTGGCTGCGGATGAAGGATTGACCGCCGAAACCCGGATTGACCGACATGACAAGTATCAGGTCGACGTCGTCCAGCACGTGCTCGACCGCTTCGACCGGGGTCGCCGGGTTCAGCGACACGCCGGCCTTCTTGCCGAACGATTTGATCAGCTGGATCGTGCGATGAAGGTGCGGGCCCGCCTCCGGGTGGACGGTGAGGATGTCGGCTCCGGCCTCGGCAAAGGCGCCGATATAGGCGTCGACCGGCGAGATCATCAGGTGCACGTCGAACGGCAGCCGCGAATGCGGGCGCAAGGCCTTCACCACGGCCGGGCCGATCGTGATGTTCGGCACGAAATGCCCGTCCATGACGTCGATGTGGATGTAGTCGGCCCCGGCCGCGCTCATGGCCCGGACTTCGTCGCCGAGGCGTGCAAAGTCGGCAGAGAGGATGGAGGGCGCGACTCGGACAGGCTGCTGCATTCTTCGTTCCTAATCGCTTCCCGGCGCGCCCGCAATGGTGCTGTCGTTCGCGGTGCGGCTCCGGGGCCCGCGTCTTGGCCTCGATTTTTCACGGGACCGACGAAACTTGGTCTAGGCATCGGAGTCCCCGCCGGTATAATCCGCGGCCGATCGATTTCGGTTATCGGCCGCGTATGAGGGGGACGGCCCGGCTCGTGAAACGAAACTGGACGCACGTTGCCGCGGGCATCGCGATCGCCCTTTGCATGAGTACGTCGCCGGTACCGGTGCTGGCGCAGGACGAAGTCCGCGATGTGCCGGCCGTGCTCAAGGCCGACGAGGTCACGTACGACCAGGAACTGGACATCGTGACCGCCCGCGGCAATGTCGAGATCAGCCAGGGTAACCGGGTCCTCCGCGCCGACACGCTCACATACAATCGCCGCGCCAACCTGATCACGGCGAGCGGCAACGTCACGCTGATCGAGCCGACCGGGGACGTCCTGTTCGCCGACTTCGTCGAGCTTACGGACGACTTTCGGGACGGCATCATCCAGAACATTCGCGCGCTGCTCGCCGATCAGTCCCGGCTTGCCGCCGTCAGCGGACGCAGGGCAAGCGGAACCCTCGTGTCCGTCCGCAAGGCGGTCTACAGCCCGTGCGATCTGTGCAAGACCGACCCGACGCGGGCACCGCTCTGGCAGCTCAAGGCGCAGCGCGTCACGCATGACGAGGCAGCGCACGAGATCACGTACAACAATGCGTGGCTGGAGATCTATGGCGTGCCGGTGGCGTACACGCCCTACCTCTCGCATCCGGACGGTACGGTGCGGCGCAAGAGCGGCTTTCTTGCGCCCGAGTTCGGCAGCTCCAGCGTCCTGGGCACGATCTTCATCGCGCCGTATTTCCAGACGCTCGGCCCTTCGGCGGACTTCACGTTCGAGCCGATGTACGTCAGCGAAGACAATCCGGTTCTGGGCGGCCAGTACCGCGAACGGACGACGCGCGGCGCCTACGAGTTCAACGGCAGCATCACGAACGCGCGCAACCGCGATTCCAACGGCGAGCCCATCGCCGGACACGAGGTCCGCGGCCACATCAAGGGCACAGGGCGCTTCGACATCGACGACGAGTGGCGCTGGGGGTTCGACGTCGCGCGCGCGACCGACGATACGTACCTTCGGCGTTACAGACTGCTGACACGCTACGGATTTCTCGATCAGAACACGCTTACGTCGAACCTTTTCGCCGAACGCTTTCAGGGCCGCAGCTACGCGGCGGCGAATGCTTACGCGTTCCAGGGGCTGCGACCCGGCGACGATCCGGGCCTGACGCCCTTGGTCCTGCCGCTCCTCGAGTACAGCACGATCGGCGAGCCCGGCGCCTATGGCGGCCGTTTTTCGTTCGATGCGAACGGCCTGTCGATCTATCGGGCCGACGGTACACGGACGCAGCGCATTGCGACGCAGGCAGGCTGGCAGCTGCCCTATTACGCGCCAAGCGGCGAGATCTACACGCTGTCGGCGCGCCTGCTCGGCGCCGTGTACAACGTGACGGACGCGGACAACCCCGACGATCCGAATCGCCCGACCGATGACGGCGTGATGGGGCGGGTCTTCCCGCAGGTGACGCTCGGCTGGCGTTACCCGCTCGTCCGCCAGGACGAGACGTTCCGCACGATCGTGGAGCCGATCGTCTCGTTCACCGCCGCGCCGAATCTTGGCGACCAGTCCGACTTTCCGAACGAGGACAGCCGCAGCATCGAGTTCGATGTGACCAGCCTGTTCCGGCCGAACCGGTTCACCGGCATCGACCGGCTCGAAGGCGGCCAGCGCGTCACCTACGGCATCAACACCTCGATCACCCGCCTGACCGGCGGCAGTGCCAGCCTCCTCCTCGGCCAGAGCTATCGATTGCAGGATCAGCCTGGTTTTACGGAAGCCTCCGGCCTCAAGGATCAGCAGTCCGACATCGTCGGGCGCCTCACCGTTGCGCCGCATCCATGGCTCTCGGCTTCATACAGCTTCCAGCTCGACAAGGAGGACCTGGAGGCGCAGCGAACCATCGCCGGCCTTGCGCTCGGCCCGTCCGCCGTGCGACTGGGGATTTCCTATGCGTTCTTCGAGCGCGACACGCAGACGGTGTCGCCGTTCGACATCGAGCAGGTCTCGACCGTGCTGAGCGCCAACCTCACGCGGTATTGGCGCATCCAGGTCTACGATGTCCGCAGCCTCAGCGAGGAAGACAAGGGCCAGCTGCTCGGCGGCGCCAGCCTGATCTACGAGGACGAGTGCATCCTGGCCGGGATCGACGTCTCGCGTCGGCGCATCGGCACGGGTGACGACCCGCCGGACGACACGATCCTGCTCCGCGTCGTGTTTCGGAATCTGGGCGAGCTCAGGAGCCGGGTGTTCTAGCGCGCCGCAGCCGCGTCGGGCCGTGCGGCGCGCTGGCGCTGCTGGCCGTGGAAGAACACCGCCAACTGGTTGCGGATGTTGGCGCTGATTTCCTGCATGACGCGGTCGCGTGCGTCGCGCTGGCTCGAAACCGTTGCGAATTCCGAGGTCGAGGCTTCGAACGTCGTCGATGAAGTGGTGGAGCCGCTGTAAACGGTGCGGCCGCCTGCGTCGTTCAGCGCGAAGCTCGCCGTGACCGAGTAACCGTAACGTATCACCGCGTCGCTGCGGTCGATCGCCAGATTGGTGCGCGGCTCGATAAGGCGGATGTTCAGCACGTACTCGGACTGGGCCGGAATTCCGCGCGGCGAGAGGTCGTCCAGCAGGTAGTTCCGCAGGATCTGACTCGAGCGCGCGTTCTCCGGGCGGTAATCGAATTCGGCCAGAACATCCGGGACCGGCGCGCTGATCTCCCCGATCCGTATTTTCTGCAGCTGTTCCGGAACGTCGACCCGCCCCTCCCGCTGGGCATAGAGCGGCTCGAAGCCGCATCCCGCTGCGCCGAGCAGGCTCGCAAGAAGGATCGCAAGGGGGACTCGGCGCATCATGGTCGAGGATCGTCGCTGTCGGGGGTCGTGATAGTACCGGCCTGCCGTCATCGTGCCAATCGGCGAAGCCGGGATCCCGGATCTCAGGCCGTCCGGACCAGGCGCGCCGCGTAGAACCCGTCGACACCACCCAGGTCCGCCAGATGGCAGGGGAGCGTCCGCAGGTCGCCGTCGGACGTGATCAGGTCGGCGAGGCCGGCGACCTCGCCCGCATGGATCGCGCGCCGGACGACTTGTCTGCTGCGCGCCAGAAGCGCCGATATTCTTTCGGGGCCTTCCTCGGGTTGGAGCGAGCAGGTCACGTAAACCAGGACGCCACCTGGCGCCAGCATTTCGACCGCCGCGTCGAGCAGCCGGTCCTGCAACGGCGTCAGGCGCGCCACGTCCTCGGGCGATTTCCGCCAGAGGGCTTCGGGGTGCCGACGAAGCGTGCCGGTCGCGGAGCAGGGCGCATCGAGCAGCACGAAACGAACCGGCGCGGGCGGCCGCCACATGACGGCATCGGCCGTGACCACCGTCGCGTCGAGCCGCAGGCGCGCCAGGTTCTGCTTCAGGCGCGCAAGGCGCGGCTCCGACCGGTCCACGGCGATGACGTGCGCGCCGGCAGCCGCGAGCTGCGCGGTCTTGCCGCCCGGCGCGGCGCAGAGGTCGACGACCGTCTCATCGCGAATGTTGCCGAAGAGGCGGGCGGGAATGGCGGCGGCGGCATCCTGCACCCACCATTCCCCTTCGCTGTAGCCGGGAAGCTCGCTCACGAGCCCGACATCGTCGCGCCGCAGCGTTCCGGTCGGCAGAAGTCGCGCGTCGAGCCGCCGTGCCCATGTTTCCCGCTCGCTCTTGGCCGATATGTCGAGGGGCGGCTCCGTCATCAGCACCCGTGCGATCGCGCGGGTGGCAGGTTCGCCGTACGCGGTGGTCCAGGACCGCCAAAGCCACGCCGGCAGGTTGACGGGTTCGGCATCGGTCGCCGCAAGCAGCGCGGCCCCTTCCCGTGCCAGCCGCCGCAGCACGGCGTTGACGAGGGCGCGGTAGGCGGCCTGCCGACCGCCGAGGAGCGACACGCTGGTACTGACGGCGGCGTGCGGCGGAACCCGAAGGAACAGGAGCTGGACGGCCCCGATGCGCAGGACGTCACGAACGGTCGCCGCGCGCGGCGGCAATGGTCGATCGAGGCAGCGTCCAAGCACCGCATCGATCTGTCCCAGCCGGCGCAGCAGCGTCGTCACGATCAGCCGGACGAAGGCACGGTCGCGGACCGGAAGAACGGCGAAACTGCGGCTCCGCGCCAGGGCCTGGTCGAGCGGCTGCCGACGCTCGAGCACATCCCGGAGGACCTCCAGCGCCGACCGCCGCGCGGCAAGGCCGTCCGCTAGCATGTGGCACGGGCGGGCGACAGCGCCCGGCAGGGAATAGGCCGGACCCGCACGCCGTTATGGCCGGTGATGGAGCGAAAAGGCATGTCTCATATCGAAGCTCTTGTCCTGGCCGTCGGTCTGATTCTGCTGGGAATCGCGGCAGCGAGCGCAGCACCGCCGCCGGCCGTTGCGGCCGCCCATCTTAGCGCCGGTTCCGTCGTGTTGGTGCCAGCGCGTTAGCCGTCCGGCAGTGACGCGGCTTCCCCTTCAGCCCCAAGGGCCTGCGGCGGCGCCGGCCATGAGACGCAGGCGCCGGATCCGCTCTTCGGTCGGCGGATGCGTCGAAAACAGACTGTCCCACGCGTGGCCGTGGAGCGGATTGACGATGAACAGGTGGGCGGTCGCCGGATTGCGCTCGGCATCGTAGTTCTCGATCGCGGCGGCACCGCGCTGGATCTTGGCCAGTGCGTTGGCCAGCCAAAGCGGGCGTCCGCACAATTCGGCTCCTTCCCGGTCCGCTTCGAATTCGCGGCCGCGGCTGATGGCGCTTTGCACGAGCATCGCCGCGATCGGCGCCAGAATCATGACCGCAAGGGCGCCGACCCATCCGATGGGCGACGGGTTGCCGTTCTCGTCGCGCGCACCCCCAAAGAGAAACGCGAAATTCGCCAGCATGCCGATGGCACCGCCGAGGGAGGCCGCGACCGTCATGGTCAGCGTGTCACGGTGCTTGACGTGGGCGAGCTCGTGCGCCAGCACGCCCGCTATCTCCTCGCTGTTGAGCATGCGCAGGAGGCCCGTCGTCACGGCAACCGCCGCGTTTTCCGGGTTTCGCCCCGTCGCGAAGGCGTTGGGTTGCTCGTTGTTGATGACGTAGACCTTCGGCATCGGCAGCCCGCCGCGTTCGGCAAGCTGCTCGACGATGCCATAGAGCTGCGGGGCCGCGGCGCGATCGACCGGATGCGCCCCATACATGCGGAGGACCAGCTTGTCGGCATTCCAGTACGCGAACAGGTTGGTCCCGAGCGCGATCAGGAATGCGATCACCATGCCCGACGTGCCGCCGATCAGTGAGCCGACGGCGACGAAGAGTCCCGTGAGAACGGCCAGCAGCAGCCCGGTACGGAAGTAATTCATGGCGCGACCCGGATTGATCGACCTTGCGCCGCCTACATAGTTGCCGTCGTGCGTGCGTTCAAGCCTTGCCCAGGCGATGCGGGTGCGTCATATCGATGGCATGAGCATCGATCCGGATCCGAATTCACGGCGCGATCACGCGTCCGTACCGCAGCCGGGGGAGCCACGGAACCCGGCGCCGTCTGTGCCGGACCCTGCACCCGCGGATCGCAACAGGGCGGCACCGCTCGCGCGGCCCGAGGAGATCGGTGGGCCGGCCGGTCCCGAGCCGACACGTTTCGGCGATTGGGAGCGCGGAGGCCGGTGCATTGATTTCTGACCGGCGGTGACGGTCGTGTCTCCGGCCCTGGGGCTGGGGTTGGGAGAGTTCGGCCGGCGCTAGCGTGCGTCTCCGCCGCCGGGGGCGACGACCGGCCGCCCCTGGAACAGCCAGATCGCGCCGCCGGGCAGGCCGGCGGCGATCTGAACGAGGCCAAAGACCACGGACATGGCCAGCGCCTCGGGGGCGGCGACCCCCAGGAATCCGAATCCGACGACCATGGCGCCTTCGCGAACGCCCCAGCCTGCGATCGAGATCGGCAGCGTCGTCAGCAGCACGACTGGCGGAATCAGGACGATGCAGTCGATCAACGTGACGTCGATCGACAGGGCGCGCGCAATCAGCCATCCGACGGTGATCACGCCCAGATGCACGGCGACCGAAAGCATCACGATCGGCACGGTGCGGACGGGATCGCTCAAACTGCGTCGCAGATCGGCCGCCAGGCGTGCCAGCGGCGCGGTCGCGCGCCACCGCGCCAGCACGGCGGTCGCGCGATCGCTCACCGCGAAGAAAACGAGCAGACCCGCCGCCGTCGCGACGACGATCCCGGCAGCCGCGCCGTAGAACGCCGGATCCGGGACCCTGTCGGCCAGCAACGGCAACGTCGCCCCGATGATCGTGATCAGGACGAGCAGTGCGATCACGCGATCGATCAGCACGCCGTTGACGGCTTTGCCCAGGGGCAGCCCTTCGTGCGTCGCGAGCCAGGCCCGAACGGCATCGCCGCCGATCGCCGACGGCAAGGTCTGATTGAAGAACTGGCCGATCAGCGTCAGGCGAACGATCGCGCGGCATCGCAGTTCGGCATCGAGCGTCCTGATCACGAGCGACCATCGCCAGCCGGCGAGGAGGAGCTGTGACAGCATCGCCGCCGTCGCGGCCGTGATGAGGACGACGTCGATTCGCCCGAGACGCTCGGCGACCGGTTCGAGATCGACACGGTAGGCCAGCAGTCCGACCAGGAAGAGCGTTACGGCGGCTTTTGCCGCCGGGAATAGCCAGGAACGGCGCATCGGGGCGGAAGATGTAGACGGCCTCATGGCCGCCGTCGTCAACTCTTTTCGTCTTGCCGTTGCCCGGTTCTGCTAATAGAGCACCGGACTGACGATCGAACGGGGGCGCAAGGTGGGCCGCAACATTCTTGTGACGGGGGGCGCCGGCTATATCGGCTCGCACGTCGCCAAGGCGCTCGCCGCCGCCGGATTCACGCCTGTCGTCCTCGACGATTTTCGCGCCGGCCACCGGGAGGCGGTCCGATGGGGGCCGTTCGTCGAGGGCGATCTGCTGGATCGGCCGCTCGTCGAGCGCACGTTGGCCGCGTACGAAGTCGCCGCGGTGATTCACCTCGCGGGCTCCATCGAAGTGGGCGAGTCGGTCCGGGAGCCCGCCCGCTTCTATCGCAACAACTTCGTCGGCATCCTGACCTTGCTCGAGGCGATGCGTACTGCGGGCGTTGCGACGGTCGTCTTCTCGTCGACGGCAGCCGTCTACGGTGAGCCGGAACGCGTGCCCATTCCCGAGAACCATCCGACACGCCCCGTGAACCCCTATGGGCAATCCAAGCTCATGGCCGAATGGGCACTGGCGGCAATGGAACGGGCCCATGGATTGAGATGGATGGCGCTTCGCTACTTCAACGCGTCCGGGGCCGATCCCGACGGTGAGATTGGCGAGGATCACCAGCCGGAATCACACCTCATTCCGCGCGCCTGTCTGGCCGCTCTCGGGCATCTGCCGCCGCTCGACATCTACGGGACGGATTATCCGACGCCGGACGGGACGGCGATCCGCGACTACGTGCATGTGACGGATCTCGCGCAGGCACATGTCCGCGCGCTGGAAGTTCTCATGGCCGGCGGCGCATGCCGTGCGCTCAACCTCGGCGTCGGGCGCGGGCACTCCGTCGCCGAGGTCCTGCGGGCGGTCGAGCGTGTCGCCGGCCGCAAGGTGCCTGCCCGTTTCGCACCGCGCCGCGCCGGCGATCCCCCCGTCCTTGTCGCCGACCCCGCCGCTGCTTTCGACGTCCTGGGGTGGCGCGCCGCCATCACGGATATCGATGCCATCGTGTCGTCGGCATGGCGCTGGCATGTCCGTCGACACGGACAGAGGTGAACGAGGCTCTCCCTCAGTCCTCCGGGGGCGGCAACCGATCTCGCGGCGGCGTGACGTCCTTCATGGGGTGTGGCCAATCGCCCCGCATCGGCCGCACTTCCCAGAGCGGATCCGGAGGGGCCGCATCGAACTGCTGTGCCACTCGTCGCAAGAGAAGACCGATGACCCAGATGGCGACGCAGCCGAGCACCCAGATTGCGAGGACCAGTCCGACGCCCAGCCCCTGCACGAAACGGATCAACGACCCTACCACGGCGACGAACTCCCGATTGCTGGCGAAGAGCCAGTCGATCGACGCATAAAGCAGGTCACCGCCGATCTCGACCGCCGCCCAGATGCCGAGGCTCAGCAGGGTCCAGAGGGCGGCGGCAAGAATGCCGAACGTCGTGACGAGGCGAACCACGTGGCTGAATCCACCTTTGAATCATCAAGCCGCAAAGATCCTGCGGCCTGTCTTATCTAGGAACGATCGGCGCCGGCGCAAAGCCCCAAGGCCGTTGCGCGTCCGTAAACGGCAGGGCCGTTCCTGTGCCACGCCATCCGGTCGGTACGTGGGCACGCCATCGGGGCCTGCAGCGCGGATCAGTGGATCGTGCGAGATTCCGGCGCCGCTGAACGCCAGAGGCCGGATCGCTGCAACGGCGGTTCCGCCGTGATCGCGATGGTGGTGACCATATCGATCGAAAAACCTCGCGTCGCGCGCGCGACCGTGTCGGCCGCTTCGGCGGGAATCTCGACAGGGGTGTGCGTGGTGATCGACACGTAGAGTTCGGCGCCGCCTTCGTAAACCGCTTCGCGGTAAAACCCGGCCGACGTCATCGCGTCCTCGGGCCGCGTTCCGAACGGCGCCGAAAGCTGGTGGACCGGCCGCAGGTCGGCTTTCGCCATGTTCGCGAGCTGTTCGATGATCACGCCCGGGCCGCGGACCGCAATTTCCGGGGCGACGTGCAGGCAGACGAGTACCGCGGCCGTACCGGTGGCCGTACTGGCCCGTCGATCTTCGCGGTCCGTTCGGCCGATGCCGGCATGGCCGTTGTGCACGGCCGCGGCCTGCGCAGGCACGATGACCGTGAAACACAAGGCGCGCCGTTGTCTCGCCATGGCCTGGAACTGATTTGCCAGCGCCGCGCTCGGAAAGAGGTTCAGCGTGCTCGGTACGGCCATGAGCAAATGCAGATCGTAGTCGCGACCGAACGCGTCGATGTGGAGGGACATGGGTTCGCCGTCCAGCCAATCTTGCACGTTTAAGGCCAAGTCCGGCGTCAAGACCGGGTCCGAGCACGGTCGCGCAATATCCTTAATCCTGCGTTAAGGCGCCCCGACCTTGCACGAGTAGCCCCCAAGTTCCACTCCCTGGGAACCTCCGCGCAAAGATAAGCGTCGCCATTCCCAATAAAAATATAATGAAAATGCTGATCTATTCTTGAAAGTGACTTTGGTGTGACCTGAAACGGCCGTCAGTAAATTTGGCTTTATCTTGAATTTTTCCGCTCGTTCGGAACCTCGCTCGTGCGGCTGCGTCCTAGGCACATGCGACGCGGGAACGGTAACGAGGGGCGCTCCGGCGTCGTCCCCTCGCGAAGCTCTTCGCGCCACATCACAGCAATGGTTTGTATGAGGAGACTTGAGTATGGCAAACGGTGATACTTCCGCAACCGGCGCCGGATCGACGAACCAGTCGGACACGACGTCAGAGACGACGGGTACGAGCACCCAGGCGAACCAGGGCTCGACCACGACCACGTCGACGGACCAGGCGCAGTTTCTGGTCCTCGGCGACGCGCAAGTCGACGTCGACACGACGAATGTCGATGCAGCGCGTACGGCGCAGCTGACCGGGCCTGAATC
>DASVCL010000014.1:0-75294 GCA_036381615.1 Alphaproteobacteria bacterium | reverse complement strand
CGGTTCGCGACCGGCACGCGGCAGTCCTCGAAAATCACCATCGCCGTCGGCTGGCTGTTCCAACCGAGCTTCTTCTCCTTCTTGCCGAAGGACAGGCCGGGCGTGCCCTTCTCCACCACGACCGTGGAGATGCCCTTGGGTCCCTCGCCCCCGGTTCGGACCATGCAGACGTAGATGTCACTCTCGCCGCCGCCCGAAATGAACGCCTTGCTGCCGTTGAGGACGTAATGGTCACCGTCGCGCACGGCCCGCGTCTTGAGCGCCGCCGCGTCCGAGCCGGCCCCCGGCTCGGTCAGGCAATAGCTCGCGAACGTCCGCATCGACGTCAGATCGGGCAGCCACCGGCGCCGCTGGGCGTCGTCGCCAAACCTGTCGATCATCCACGCGGCCATGTTGTGGATCGAGATGTAGGCCGCGGTCGACGTGCACCCGACCGACAGCTCTTCGAACACGATCGCGGCGTCGAGCCGGCTGAGATCGGAGCCGCCGACGTCGTCGCGCACGTAGATGCCAGCGAAGCCGAGCGCGGCCGCCTCGCGCAGGCATTCGACCGGAAAGATGCACCGCTCGTCCCATTCAGCCGCGAATGGGGCCATTTTCTCGGCAGCGAACTGGCGCGCCGTCTCCTGGATCGCCCGCTGCTCCTGGGAAAGGTTGAAATCCATGCGACCTGTCTACAACGGCCGGGCGGTTCCTGACAACGCGGGCCAGCCGGCCGCGGCGAAATGGCTTGTTCCGGGGCCGGTCGAAACGGGGTACTAATCGGGCCGCTCAGACACGAATCCCATGTCCGAATTCTCACCAGCCTGGGGGGCCTACCCCCGCACGCGTCTGCGCCGGAACCGGCGCGATCCCTGGTCCCGCGCCCTCGTTGCCGAGACGCGCCTGTCGCCGGCCGACCTGATCTGGCCCGTCTTCGTGCAGGAGGGCACCGGCCGGCGCACGGCAATTCCGTCCATGCCGGGGGTGGAACGTCTCAGCATCGATGTCCTGGTCGAGGAGGCCCGGCGTGCGGCGAAGCTGCGGATCCCCGCCATCGCCGTCTTTCCGGTCGTGCCGGCCGAGCGCAAATCGGATGAGGCCGAGGAGGCCTACAATCCCGACAATCTCGTCTGCCGGGCCGTCCGCGCGCTCAGAAAGGCGGTGCCGGAGATCGGCATCATCTGCGACGTCGCACTGGACCCCTACACCAGCCACGGCCAGGACGGGCTGGTGCGCGACGGCTATGTCGTGAACGACGAAACGATCGGCGTGCTGATCCGCCAGGCGCTCGTCCAGGCCGAAGCCGGCTGTCACGTGATCGCACCCTCGGAGATGATGGACGGCCGCGTCGGCGCGCTGCGCGACGCCCTCGACCGCGCCGGGCACGAGGCCGTGCGCATCATGTCCTACGCCGCGAAATACGCGTCCGGCTTCTACGGCCCCTTCCGTGAGGCGGTGGGCTCCGCCTCCAACCTCGGCAAGGGCGACAAGCGGACCTACCAGATGGACCCTGCCAACAGCGACGAGGCGCTGCGCGAGGTGGCGCTCGATCTCGAGGAAGGCGCCGACATGGTGATGGTCAAGCCCGGCATGCCGTACCTCGACGTCGTCCGGCGCGTGAAGGATACCTTCCGCGTGCCGACCTTCGTCTATCAGGTGTCGGGCGAGTATGCGATGCTGACCGGCGCGATCGAACGCGGCTGGCTCGACCGCAAGGTGATCATGGAGAGCCTGGTGTCGTTCAAGCGGGCCGGCGCGGACGGCATCCTCACCTACGCCGCGCTCGATATCGCCGCCGAGCTTGCGAGCTAAGCAGCTTCAGAACGTATTCCCGCGCGGATCAGATAGGGTTCGCGGCGCAGGGTCGGGTCGGTACGCCGCCGATCCGTCGCCGTCGCACGACTGCGGCGCACTTCGATCTCCCGGCTCAGGGCTGCGATGGTTTCACTGCCGGTCGTCGTGAAGACGAATGGCAGGACCGCGTGAACGAGACACGCGAACCCGCCCGCGATCATACGCGCCCCGATATCGATCGCGGTCAGCAGATGATCGAAATAGCCCTCGCCGATGGCGGCGGGATGCGCAGTGAAAAGCCGTTTGAGGGCCAATACGTCTTGGGTCATGGCAGGCCTTCCGAACGCCGCGCCGGTCACGGCAGATCCGCCGGCGCGACCACCCCAATCTAGGTGATGGCCGTTAACAGGTCCTTGCCGGGGAACGCCGCTGCCGAAGTCCAGGGCCGGTCGGCGTCAGCCCCATGGGCCGCGCCGCTTCCGTCCGCCCCACGTAACGACGCGACGCTCGCGAAACAGGGGATTCAAGACCATGCCTGCAATGAACCCGCCGATATGCGCCATGAACGCGACACCACCCCCTTCGGTCTCGACGACCATGGCATTGATCACCTGCAGCACGAACCACAGTCCCAGCACCATCATCGCCGGCAGCGTGATGATCCGTACGAAAATTCCGAGGAACAGCAGGGAATGGACATGCGCGGACGGATGCAGCACCAGATAAGCGCCGAGGACGCCGGAGATCGCCCCGCTCGCGCCGACCATCGGCACCGTCGAATCCGGATCGATCACCGCCTGCGCCAGCGCCGCCGCGATCCCGCAGACGAGATAGAAGACGATGAAGCGGACATGCCCCATCGCGTCCTCGATGTTGTTGCCGAATACCCAGAGGAACAGCATGTTGCCGGCGATATGCATGATGCTGCCGTGGAGAAACATCGAGGAGAAGATCGTGAACCACGGCGGAACGGCGGCAATGTCCGGCGCAAGCTCCACCTCGCCGAAGACGACCGCCGGGATCATGCCGTAGGCAAAGATGAACCGCTCCCCCGCCGCGCCCGGAAGACTGAGCTGAAAGAGGAAGACGAGCACGTTCGCAGCGATCAGCCCGACGGTCACGACCGGCTGCCGCAGCGTCGGGTTGTCGTCGCGAAAGGGAAAGAGCATCGGTCAGGCCTGCTCGAGAAACGCGGCGACGAGATCGATCTGCGCCTCGTCCATGAGCGCGGGCGCGTGGCCGCAGTCCGGAATTTCCACAAGCCGAACGCGGCCTGCCTGCGCCGCCTTGCCGCGCCGCGTCATCTCGTGGGCCGTATCCGGCAGGAGAAGGTCGGACTGCGCGCCGCGAAGGACCAGCGTCGGGCAGTCGATCTCGTCCCAGGCCGGCCACATCACCGCATCCCCCAACTCCTTCGCCGCGAACGGCACGGCGATGGCCGGATCGTAATGCAGCTTGAGGCGGCCATGTTCCGCCGGGATCGCACTGTGGGCCGCAAGATGCCGCCACTGCGCATCGGTGAGATTGCCGAACGGCGCGTGGATGCGACGCAGATAAGCCTCGACCTCGCCGAAGCCTTCGAAGCGCGGATCGGCGCCGACATAGCCGGCGATACGTTGCAGCGCCTCGCGCGGAATGAACGGCCCGACATCGTTGATCACGAGGCCGGCAATCGGCGTTCCGGCCTGCCCCGCGAGCAGCATGCCCAGGATGCCGCCCAGGGACGTTCCGACCCATAGGACGCTGTCGGTGCCGAGCCGGGCGATCAGCGCCACGGCCGCCGCCATGTAAAGCGGATAGCCATAGGCCGCCGGCGTGCCGACCCAGCCGCTGCGCCCGCGGCCCGGCAGGTCGGGCGCCACCACGCGAAACCCGCGCCCGGCGAGGTTCATGGCGAGCGCATCGAAATCACGGCCGTTTCGCGTAAGCCCGTGGACACACACGACGGTGCGGGCCGCCTCGATCGGTCCCCATTCGGCATAGGCAAGCGGGATGAATCCGTTGGGCCCGAGGATCTTGAGCTGATGCAGCCGGGGAGTCACGCCGACCTATGTAGCCAATGCTGCCAGTCCATGCCAGTGCGACGCCCCGCGCAGACGCGCCATGCAGCGGCGGCATTGGACACGCCGTCGCACAGGCCGGTAGAACCGCGCGTCGCCACGTCAGCCAAACCTGAGTCCGGCCGGCTCGGTTCCCTCAAATGGCAATCCTGCACTCGGCACGCTCCGTCGGGTACCTCTACGCTCTTGCCGCTCCGCTGTGCTGGAGCGTCGGTGGCGTCATCTTTCGTTCGATCGACACGGACGCGTGGGATGCGGTGTTCTGGCGCTCGCTTGCCCATGTCATCGTC
The DNA here is from genome assembly GCA_036381615.1 of Alphaproteobacteria bacterium. GTDB lineage: Bacteria > Pseudomonadota > Alphaproteobacteria > CACIAM-22H2 > CACIAM-22H2 > CALANV01. Next base: position 71,168 of record DASVCL010000014.1, on the reverse strand, counting down.
TTCCCGCTCGCGACCGCACCATGGCTGGCGGGTGCGGTCGCCGATACGCGCCGGGCGGGACCGGCGGCATTCGTCGCCGCCCTCTGCATCGCCGGGGTGCTGATCCTGCACGTCCTCGCGATGATGAGGACCGCGGTCGCGAACGTGCTCGTGCTGCAGTCGATGTCGCCGCTCCTCGTCGCCGTCCTGGGACGGATCGTGCTCGGCGAGCGCGTCGGCCCGCGTGGCTGGATTACCATCGCGATCGCCTTCGCCGGGCTTGCGCCCGTGATCGGCAGTTCGTTCGCCGCCGGGCGCGTAAGCGGCGACGTCCTTGCGCTGGGCGTCGCCGCCTGCTCCGCGACGATGGTCATCCTCGTCCGGCGGGCGCAGCCGCTGAACCTCGTACCCGTCACGTGGCTCGGCGCGCTGATCGCCGTCCTCGTCGCCCTGCCCTCGGTACACCTGGTCGATACGTCGCTGCGGGACGTGTCCCTGCTGCTCGGGCTGGGCGTGATCCAGAACACGCTGGGTCTCGGATTCTACCTGCTCGCGCTGCGGCAGCTTCCGGCAGCGCAGGTCGCCCTTCTCGCGCTGCTCGAGCCCGTGCTCGGACCGCTGTGGGTATGGCTCTTCGTCGGCGAGGAACCCTCGCCCCTGACCGTTGCCGGCGGAGGCGTGGTGATCGCGGCCCTGGCCGTCAACACGATGCTCGGCCTTCGCACACAGCGCCGGCCGGCGGCACTTGCCGCATGACCGATCGGCTCCGTCCCAACCGCGCCCGCGGTCTGTTGCTCATGGTCGCCGCCGGCCTGTGCTGGAGCACCGGCGGTATTCTGGTGCGCAACGTCAGCGTGACGAACGGCTGGGAAATCGTGTTCTGGCGGTCGCTTTTCATGGTTCTGTCGCTGACCGCGATCCTTTTCGTCTGGCACGGTCGCCGCACGTTCGCGAAGTTCGCCGCGGTTGGGCGCTGGGGCATCGTCACAGGGTTCTTCCTGTCCCTGACGTTTTTCTTCTTCATCCTGTCGGTCACCCGTACGACGGTCGCCAATACGCTCGTGATCATGAGCCTGTCGCCCTTCGTGGCCGCCCTGTTCGGCTGGCTGCTGTTGCGCGAGCCCGTGCCGGCGCGCACCTGGATGACCATGGCCGTCGGCATCGCCGGTATGGTGCTGATGTTCGCGGACTCGCTGGAGCACGGCGGCCTCCTGGGCAATCTGCTGGCCCTGGGGGTTCCGCTGGCCTTCACCGCGAACCTCGTCGCCCTTCGCCGACATGCGGCCGACATCGACATGGTTCCGACCGTCGTGATCGCGGGCATCATTTCCCTGCCGCTCGCGCTGCCCTTCGCACCGCCGTTCACGGCGACGGTCCAGGACATCGCGGTTCTGGCCCTGATGGGGACGGTTCAGCTCGGGCTGGGCTGCATGCTGATGACCCTGGCCACGCGGCATCTGTCAGCCGCGGAAATCGGCCTGCTCGCGCTGCTCGAGACCACGCTCGGCCCGATCTGGGTGTGGCTCGGCATCGGCGAGCGCCCGACCGACCTCGCCCTCATGGGTGGGCTGATCGTGATCGGCTCCCTGGCCATTAACGCGCTGCTCGGCCTCGCCCAGGAAAAGCGTCGCGCCCCGGCGGAATAGTCCCGTTCCCGCCCCTCGCGACTGCGTTGCGCGCCCCCGGCGGCCACGTTATGACAACGCGACATTCCGTGGACGCGCGAGCCGATATGAACGATAACCTTTACAGCCTGTTCGAAAGCCGCTTTCCCAGCGACCGCAGTCGCCCCTTCATCGAGACCGAGACCGGAAAGACCTACACCTACGCCGACCTGGAGCAGATTTCGGGTCGCTATGCGCGCCTGCTCACCCAGCTCGGCGTTGAGAAAGGCGACCGCGTCGCGGTCCAGGTCGAAAAATCCCCGGAAGCCATTTTTCTCTACCTGGCCTGCCTGCGGGCGGGCGCGGTGTATCTCCCGCTCAATACGGCATACCAGAAGGCGGAAATCGATTATTTCCTGCACGACGCCGAGCCGCGGGTGGTCGTGTGCCGTCCGGAGGCAGAAGGCTGGGTCGGTGAAATCGCCGCCCGGGCCAAGGTCTCGCACGTCCTTACGCTGGATCAGGCGGGCGGCGGCACGCTGGTCGAACGCAGCCGCGATCTGGACAGCGACTATTCGACCGTCGCGGCGACGCGCGACGACCTTGCGGCGATCCTGTACACGTCAGGCACCACCGGCCGGTCCAAGGGCGCCATGATGACGCACTGGAACCTTGCCTCGAACGCACTCACGCTGCACCAGGCGTGGGGCTTTCAGCCCACCGACGTGCTGCTGCACGCGCTGCCCATCTTCCATACCCACGGCCTGTTCGTCGCGACGAATTGCGTGCTTCTGAACGGCACCGGCATGCTGTTCCTGCCCAGGTTCGACGTCGACGCGATCATCCGGCTGCTGCCGCGCGCATCCGTATTCATGGGCGTGCCGACGTTCTATGTTCGTCTTCTGGCCGACCAACGGTTCACCCGCGACCTGGTCAGACACATGCGGCTGTTCATCGCCGGGTCGGCGCCGCTGCTTACCGACACGTTCAACGCCTTCCGCGAACGTACCGGCCACACGATCCTGGAACGCTACGGCATGACCGAGACCGGCATGCTCACGTCGAATCCGCTCAACGGCGAGCGCATCGCCGGCAGCTGCGGCCAGCCGCTGCCCGGAGTCGAAGTCCGGATCGCGGACGACCAGGGAAACATCCGCGGCACCGACGAGATCGGCGTCATCGAGGTCCGTGGCCCCAACGTCTTCAAGGGCTATTGGCGGATGCCGGAGAAGACGAAGGCCGAGTTCCGGCCCGACGGATTCTTCATCACCGGCGACGTCGGACGGATCGATGCGCGCGGCTACGTCTACATCTCGGGCCGGGCCAAGGATCTGATCATTTCGGGCGGCTTCAACGTCTACCCGAAGGAAATCGAGGACGAGATCGATCAGATGGACGGCGTTGCCGAATCGGCCGTCATCGGCGTCCCCCACCCCGATTTCGGGGAAGGCGTCGTCGCCGTGGTGAAGCACCGCCCGGGCCGGCAAGAACCCACCGGCGAAGCGATCATCCGGCGGCTCAAGGATCGGCTTGCGAATTACAAGGTCCCGAAACGCGTCTATTTCGTCGACGAACTGCCCCGCAACGCGATGGGCAAGGTCCAGAAGAACGTCTTGCGCGACCGCTACAAGGACTCCTTCACATCCAGTTAAGCCCCAACGCCGGAGAAATGCCGATGCCCACGACAAACGCCATCGTCCCCAATACCGATCCATTCGCACTCGCCAGGACCCTTTCCGGATACAACCTCGTCGACGGCGCCCTCGTCCCGGCCGTCTCCGGCAAGACCTTTCCGGTGGTGAACCCGGCAACGGGACAGGAGATCGCCAAGGCGGCGATGAGCGAGGCGGCGGACGTCGATGCGGCGGTCGCCGCCGCCGTCAAGGCACAGATCGACTGGGCCAAGATGCCGGCGCGCCAGCGCGGCAAGCTCGTCGCCGAATGCGGCCGCATCCTCAACGAGCACGTCGAGGAGCTTGGACGCCTCGTCGCCCTCGAGACGGGCAAGGCGCTCAGGACCGAGAGCCGCGTCGAGGCCTCGGTGCTTGCCGACGCATTCGTGTATTATGGCGGGCTCGGCGCCGAGCTGAAGGGCGAGACCGTCCCGTTCAATCCGGACATGCTGACGGTGACGGTGCGCGAGCCGATCGGTGTGGTCGGTGCGATCATTCCGTGGAACGTGCCGATGATGCTGATGGCGCTCAAGATCGCGCCTGCGCTCGTCGCCGGCAACAGCGTGGTGGTGAAATCCGCCGAAGAGGCGCCGCTCGCCGTCCTCCGCACCTGCCAGATCATGAACCAGGTGCTCCCGCCGGGCGTGTTCAACATCCTGTCCGGCTATGGGCCGGAATGCGGCGGGCCCCTGGTCGCCCATCCGAAGGTCGGCAAGGTGACGTTCACCGGCTCGGTGGAGACCGGCAAGATCGTGTACAAGACCGCGGCCGAGAAGCTGATTCCGGTGACCCTCGAGCTGGGCGGCAAGAGCCCGATGATCGTCATGGCCGACGCCGACATCGACCGCGCCGTGGCCGGTGCGATCGTCGGCATGCGCTTTACCCGTCAGGGTCAGAGCTGCACCGCCGCGAGCCGCATCTTCGTCCACGAAAAGGTGCATGACGAGTTCGTCGCCAAGCTCAAGCAGAAGGTCGACGCCATGAAGATGGGCGACCCGCTCGACGAGGCGACCGACATCGGCGCGATCATCTCCCGGCCACAATTCGAGAAGGTACGCTCGTACATCAAGATCGGCCGCGAGACGCCGGGCGCCGAGGCGATCGAGTGCTCGGCGCTGCCAAGCGACCCGAAGTTCAAGGACGGCCTGTTCATCCGCCCGGTGATTCTGACCGGCATCTCGAACGACAGCCGCGTCGCGCGCGAAGAAATCTTCGGGCCCGTGACCTGTGTCATGAAGTTTAACGACTACGAGGAGGCCATTGCGGCGGCCAACGACTCCGCCTATGGCCTCGCGGCGACCGTGTGGACGCGCGACCTGAAAACGGCGTTGGACGCAACCAAGCGGCTCGAGGCCGGCTTCGTTCAGGTGAACCAGAACCTGGTCGTGCAGCCGGGATTGTCGTACGGCGGCGTGAAGCAGTCGGGCCTCGGCAAGGAGGCCTCGCTCGAGGCGATGCTCGATCACTTCACCCACAAGAAGACGATCATCATCAACATGACCTGACGGACGAACGGCCGGCGCCGCCATGGCACCGGGCAGCACCGCATGCGCCGGCCGCCCGCCCTTTTCGTTTGAAATCGCCGGCGGCGTGACTACGTTCAATCGAGCCGTCGGCGATCGGAGCAACATGACCGGATGAAATGGGTCCTGCGCGCATTCGGCGCGGTGCTGGCGTTGGTCGTGCTGGCAGCGGCCGCCGCCTTTGCGTGGCTCGCCTCGTCCCTGCCCCAGACGGCGGGACAGATTCCGGTGGCAAGCCCCACAGCCGAGGTCGAGATCATCCGCGACGCGCACGGCGTTCCGCACATTTTCGCATCGAGCGAAGCGGACGCGATCTATGCCCTGGGTTTCGTGCATGCGCAGGACCGGCTGTTCCAGATGGATATGATGCGGATGGCCGGTCAGGGCCGCCTGTCCGAGATGTTCGGACCGTCCACCCTCGATCTCGACCGCCTCATGCGCACGCTCGATATTGCCGGGCAGGCCGATGCGACCTTCGCCGCGCTCGCGCCGAAATGGCGCGACCTGCTCTCGATATATGCGGCGGGCGTCAACGCATTCCTGGAAACGCGGTCGGGCACGCTGCCGCCCGAGTTCATGATCGCGGGCCGCACGCCCGAACCGTGGCAACCGCGCGACTCCATCCTGTGGGGCAAGCTGATGGCGCTCCAGCTCTCCGGGAACTGGCGCGATGAGCTGACGCGCGCGCGGCTTGCGAACCGCCTGTCGCCCGAAATGCTGCGGGAGCTCTGGCCCGAATGGCCATCCGACGATGCCACGACGCTGGCTGCGCGCGGCGATCTTTATCGTGATCTCGATCTTGACGGTCTGGCGGACGCGCTGCCGGCGCCGTTGGGCCCACGCCTCGCATCGAACGAGTGGGTGCTGTCCGGTGCCCTGACCCGCTCGGGCAAACCGATCCTGGTCAACGATCCGCATCTGTCGCTGAACGCGCCGGGCCAATGGTATCTGGTAAGGATCGAGACGCCGGACTTCCGGCTCGTCGGCGCCTCGGCCCCCGGCGTGCCCGCGGTCGTGCTCGGTCACAACGGACATGTGGCCTGGGGCTTCACGACCACAACCGCCGACACGCACGACCTGTTCATCGAACGCGTCGATCCGGCGGATCCGACCCGCTATCTGACGCCGGACGGCTCCCGTCCCTTCGGATTGCGAAGCGAAACGATCAAGGTGAAGGGCGAGGCCGACGTCGTCATGACGGTTCGGACCACCCGCCACGGCGTCGTCATCTCGGACCTCAACCGATCGGCCCGCGAGGTCGCCGGAAGCGGCCATGTCGTATCGCTTGCGATGCCCGGCTTCCGCGTGGCCGATCGCACGCCCGCGGCGTTGTTCGGCCTCAATCGCGCGCGCAACTGGACGGAGTTCTCGGCCGCATTGTCCGATTGGTACGCGCCGATGCAGAACATCGTCTATGCCGATCGCGACGGGAATATCGGGTTCTACAGCCCAGGTCTTGTCCCGGTGCGGAAGTCGGGCACCGGCTGGATGCCGCAGCCGGGATGGACCGGCGCGTACGACTGGATCGGTTTTGCGCCCTTCGACCAGCTACCCCATGCGTTCAATCCGCCGTCCGGGCGGATCATCAACGCGAACAACCGCATCGTCCCCGAGGATTTTCCGGTCTTCATCAGCCGCGACTGGGATGCCCCGTACCGGGCGCGGCGCATCGCGGAGCTGCTCGACGCGCGGCCGGTCCACGACGCCGCCGGAATGGCGGACATCCTGACCGACGCCGTCTCGCTCTTCGCGCGGGAACTCCTGCCCGGGCTTCTGCGCACGGCGCCGCGCGACGATCTGAGCCGCGCCGCGCTGGCGCGACTTGGCGCGTGGAACGGCGACATGCGGCGTGATCGTCCCGAACCGTTGATCTTCAGCGCCTGGATGCGCGAGCTTACGAAAGCGCTCATCGCCGACGAGCTCGGCCCGCTCGCCGACGAAATATTCCGTGCGCAGCCGGTATTGCTGCATCGCGCGGTCGACGGGACGTCCAGCTTCTGCGACGACACCCGGACGCCGGCGCGCGAGGATTGCACGACACAGGTCGCCCAGGCGCTGCATCGCGCGGTCGCGTGGCTGGCCGAGAGGCACGGCCAGGACATCGATGCCTGGCGCTGGGGCGATGTCCACGTCGCACCGTTCCGACACGCGCTCCTCAGCCGGCTCCCCGTCGTTCGCGACATCGTCGGCTTTCATGTGCCGACCGACGGCGATTATTTCACCGTCAATCGCGGGGCGACCCGCATCAACGATCCGGTCACGCCGTTCGCGCACGTGCATGGGGCGGGCTATCGCGCGATCTATGATCTGTCCGATCTGGACCAGTCCCTGTTCATCGCCGTTCCCGGACAGTCCGGGCACCCGCTCTCGCCGCACCGGGGCGATCTGGCCCCGATCTGGGCCGATGGCGGCCATATCCGCCTGAGCGGCACACGCGAAAGCTTGCGCGCGACGGGCGACGTCCTCATTCTTGCGCCACCTTGAGCGCAACGTCCAACATGGCTGTCGGCATTGAGCACATCCGCGCGGCCGCCGCGCAGATCGCCGACGCGGTGATCGCGACGCCGACCGTGGGAGCGCCGCGTCTGTCGGCCATTACCGGCACCGACCTCGTGTTGAAGCTCGAGAATCTGCAACATACGGGCTCGTTCAAGGTCCGCGGCGCCCTCGTCAAACTGCTGAGTCTCGATCCGGCGGCCTGCCGCCGGGGCGTCATCGCCGTTTCGGCAGGAAACCATGCGCAGGGCGTGGCCTATCACGCCCGCCGCCTGGGCATTCCGGCGACGATCGTCATGCCCCGCGCGACGCCCTTTACCAAGGTCGACCGCACCGCGGCGCTCGGGGCGAAGGTCGTCCTGGAGGGCGAGGATCTCGACGGTGCCGCCGATCATGCGCATCGGCTTGCGGCGGCTGAAGGCTACACCTTCATTCACCCGTACGACGATCCGTCCATCATCGCCGGCCAGGGGACCGTCGCCCTGGAAATGCTCGCCGCGGCCCCCGATCTGGAGACGATCGTCGTCCCCATCGGCGGCGGCGGGCTGATCGCCGGCGTCGCGACGGCCGCGCGGGCGCTCAATCCGCGGATCCGGATCATCGGCGTGCAGGCGGCATCGTATCCGTCCATGGCCAACCGCATGCAGGGGCACAGGACTGCGCCCGCCGGCGGCTCCACGCTTGCCGAAGGCATCGCGGTCAAGCAGCCGGGCGAGCTGACCGGCCGGATCATCGGGTCGTGCGTCGACGATATCCTGCTCGTGACCGAACCGATGCTGGAACGTGCCGTCAACCTCCTCGCGACAGAGGCCAAGATCGTCGCCGAAGGCGCCGGGGCGGCCTCGCTCGCGGCCGTGCTCTCGGAACCGGCGCGCTTCCAGGGGCGCCGGATCGGCCTGATCGTTTCGGGCGGCAACATCGACGCACGGATTCTCGCTTCCATCCTGATGCGCGGCCTCGCCCGCGATGGCCGTATCGGCCGCTTGCGCGTCGAGATTCCGGATGCACCGGGCACGCTCGCGCGGGTTGCGGCGGTAATCGCAGAAGCCGGCGGCAACATCGTCGAGATCTACCACCAGAGGCTGTTCCAGGACGTCCCCGTCACCCGCACCGACCTGGAAATCGTCGTGGAGACGCGAAACGGCGACCATTTCAACGAGATCGTCGCGCGTATCGAGGCCACGGGTCTCAGGGTGCAGCGTCTCGCCGACACGGCCGCCGGCACCGCGTAAAGCCCTCCGCAACCGGCGGTTTCGCGCCGATAAACCGGATCTTAACCCTAGCCGGATAAGGTCCCGGCGCGAGCACATCGTGCGGCCAAGGGATTCTGCATGCTATTCTTGATCGGCTCGGTGACGGTGATCGTCTGCGTCATCGGCGGCTATGTGGCCATGGGCGGCAAGCTCGCGGTGCTGGTTCAGCCGTTCGAGCTGGTCATCATCGGCGGCGCGGCGGTCGGCGCGTTCATCATCGCGAACCCGATGCCGGTCATCAAACGGACCTTGAGCGCGCTCGGCGAGCTGCTCAAGGGGTCGCGCTATTCCAAGGAATCGTATCTCGAGCTTCTGTCCCTGCTCTACACCGTGTTCAAGCTGGCGAAGACCAAGGGCATGCTGGCGCTCGAGCAGCATGTGGAGAAGCCGGCCGAAAGCAGTCTCTGGTCCAAATTTCCGCTGTTCGCCGCGGATACCTATGCGATGACGTTCCTGTGCGACTATCTGCGGCTGCTGACGCTCGGCAGCGACAATCCGCACGAGATGGAAGCACTGATCGACGAGGAGATCGAGACGCATCACGCGGAGAAGAACCAGATCGCCTCGGCCCTGCAGACGATGGCGGACGGCATGCCTGCGCTCGGCATCGTCGCAGCAGTGCTGGGCGTCATCAAGACGATGGGCGCGATCACCGAGCCGCCGGAAGTTCTCGGCAAGCTGATCGGCGCGGCACTCGTCGGCACGTTCCTCGGCGTGCTCCTCTCCTACGGATTCATCGGCCCGATGGCGAGTGCGCTCAAGGCGCGCTACGACGCCGAGGTCAAGTACCTTCTCTGCATCAAGGCCGGCCTGCTCGCCTACATGCAGGGCTACGCGCCGGCGGTCGCGGTCGAGTTCGCGCGCAAGGCGTTGCTCTCCAACGTGCGGCCGACGTTCTACGAGGTCGAAGAAGCCGTCGCGGCGCTGCCTCCAATCTAGCTGACCGGGATCGGCACGCCGCCCCATGGCCGAAGAGCAAAGCAATCATCCCGTCATCGTCGTCAAAAAGAAGAAGCACGGCGATCACGCCCATCGCGGCGGCGCCTGGAAGGTAGCTTACGCCGATTTCGTGACGGCGATGATGGCGTTCTTTCTGCTGCTTTGGCTCCTCAACGTCACGACCGAAGAACAGAAAGAAGGCATCGCGCAATACTTCACGCCGGAGAGCGTCTCGAAATCGGCGTCGGGCAACGGCAACATCCTGGGCGGCACGGTGCTCGCGGCCGGACAGATGGCGCGTACGACGGGCGGCGTCGTGCTGGGCATTCCCCAGGCCCCGGAAGCGGACGAGGCCGAAGAGCCCAGCGACGTCGCCGATTCACCGGCGCCGTCCGAGGTCGATAACGACGAACGCGCCAAGGACACGCAGGCCGGCAAGGATCAGTCCGAAACCCGGCAGGAGATCAGCGAAACCGACATCCGGAAGGCGCTCGCCGAGCGCGAGGAAGAGGAATTCGCAAAGGCCGAGCATGCGCTGCGCCAGGCGATCCAGGACGTGCCGGAACTGCGCCAGCTCGCGCAAAGCCTGATCATCGATCGTACGCCCGAAGGCATGCGCATCCAGATCGTCGATCAGGACCGTTTCGCGATGTTTCCGCTCGGCTCCGCCACGCCTTACGATCATACGCGAAAACTGATGCAACTCGTGGCCCAGGTCGTGCAACGGCTGCCGAACAAGATCGCCGTCACCGGCCATACCGACGCCGCGCCGTTCGCGAAGGCCAACGGCAACTACGGAAACTGGGAACTGTCGACCGACCGTGCCAATTCCAGCCGCCGGACCCTGATCGAGGCGGGCGTCCCCGAGGGACGTATCAGCCGCGTGGTCGGCAAGGCGGACCAGGAACCGCTTTTCGCCGACAATCCGTTGGATCCGCGCAACCGGCGTATCAGCATCGTCCTGCTCCGCGAGGCGCCGGCCTCGAACTGAACCGGCCCGACGCGCGTTTCTTGCGGCGGCCATCCGCCTGTCCTACGCTCTATGAGGGCGGGTCGATGCAACAGGCTTCGGGACGATGGAGAAAGCTGTTCCTGGCGCACTGATTCCAACCTCGGACGTTCGTGTCGTCATCGGACCGGCCGAGCTTCGCGGGGTCCTATGGCGGCGCGCAGCCGCCTACGCGGTAGACGTGGCGGTGATTGCCGTCCTCGGCGTCATCGCCGTGATCGTGTCCTTACCGTTCATCGTCCTCTCGTTCGGGCTGCTGGCATCGCCCTTCTCGCTCCTCTTTGCGATCATACCGATCAGCTATCACACGCTGCTGATCGGCGGCCCGGGTTCGGCCACGATCGGGCAATGGCTGTTCGATCTGCGCGTGATCGATTTGACCGGCGGCCGGCCGAGCTATGCCCAGGCTTTCGTGCAGAGCGCGCTGTTCTATGTGACCGTCTTTCTGACGAGTTTCCTCATCCTGGCTTTCGTCTTCTTCAACAGCCATCGCCGCACGCTGCACGACTGGCTGTCCGGCACTCTCGTCGTCCGCCGGACCCCGACCGGCCAAGGCGTTCACCAAAGCCCGTTTACGCCGACATGACTCTGCCGACTTCAACCGCAAGGTTTTACTATTCGGCCCCTGCCCCGTGTCCTTATGTGCCGGGCCGGATCGAGCGGCGCATCTTTGCCGACCTCTGCGGTCCGCAGGCCGCAAGCAACTACGAGATTCTGTCCGAGGCCGGATTCCGCCGCAGCCTCGGCTTCGCCTACCGACCCGCGTGCCCGGGCTGCAACGCCTGCGTCCCGGTACGCATTCCGGTGGCGACGTTCCGCGACACGCGGAGCTGGCGCCGGGTCAGGGCAGCCAATGCCGATCTCGTGCCAAGCGAGCGGCCGGCACGCGCCACCAGCGAGCAATTTGCGCTGTTTCGACGCTACCAGGCGGCGCGGCACGGCGACGGCGAGATGGCGCGAATGGGATCGGCGGACTATCAGGCCATGGTCGAGGTCGGTGCGATCCGCAGCCTCGTGCTCGAACTGCGGAACGGCGACGGCACCCTGGTCGGGGCCTGCCTGAGCGACCGCATGGCCAACGGATTCTCGGCGGTTTACAGCTTTTACGACCCGGACCAGCCCTGGCGGAGCACCGGCAGCTTCCTGATCCTCACCTTGATCGACATGGCGCGGCGGGAGGGGCTGGATCACGTCTATCTCGGGTACTGGATCGCCGACAGCCGCAAGATGGCTTACAAGGCCCGTTTTCGGCCTCTCGAGGCCCTTACCCGGGACGGGTGGCGCCTGCTCGAGCCCTGACGAACGGGGTCAAATAACCATTTCGGCGTAATATTGTTGCGCAATACCCCGGAGGTTCACCTATAATCCGCCGCCTTCGTGCGGTGAATGAGTTACCGCCGGTAGCCAGCGAGGTGGGCCGCTCGTGGGCTGCCGCTCCGTCAACAGGCCTACAGCAAGAGAATGTCGAGATGAAACGCCGTCAATTCCTGAAGTCAGCCGGCATGGGTGCTGCCGCTGCAACGACGCTCGCGGCCCCAGCGATCGCCCAGAGCCAGCCGGAAATCCGTTGGCGCCTGGCCTCCAGCTTCCCCAAGAGCCTTGATACGATCTTCGGCACGGCGGAGATGATCGCCAAGCGGGTCGCGGCGATGACGGACAACAAGTTCCAGATCCGCGTCTTCGCGGCCGGCGAGATCGTCCCCGGCCTCCAGGTGCTCGACGCCGTCCAGGCGAACACGGTCGAACTGGGGCACACGGCCAGTTATTACTACGTGGGCAAGGACCCGACCTTCGCGTTCGAGACGACGGTGCCGTTCGGCCTCAACGCCCGCCAGCAGAATGCATGGATGACGCATGGCGGCGGCCTCGAGCTGACGCGCGAGTTCCTCAAGGATTACGGCGTCATCAACTTCCCGGCCGGCAATACCGGCACGCAGATGGGCGGTTGGTTCCGCAAGGAGATCAAGACCGTCCAGGACCTCGACGGCCTCAAGTTCCGCATCGCCGGCATCGCCGGGCAGATCCTGGCGAAGCTCGGCGTCGTGCCGACGCAGATCGCGGGCGGCGACATCTACCCGGCCCTCGAGAAGGGCACGATCGACGCGGCCGAGTGGGTCGGCCCCTATGATGACGAGAAGCTCGGGTTCCAAAAGGTCGCCAAGTACTACTACTACCCCGGCTGGTGGGAGGGCAGCGCGCAGCTGTCGCTCTACGTCAACCGGAGCCAGTGGGAGTCGCTGCCGAAGTCCTACCAGAATGCGCTCGAAGCCGCTTGCGCCGAAGGCAATGCATGGATGGTCGGCAAGTACGACACCCAGAACCCGGGGGCGATCCGGCGTCTGGTCGCTGCCGGTACGCAGCTGCGACCGTTCTCGCGGGAGATCATGGAAGCGGCCTACAAGGTCACCTTTGAACTCTACGAAGAGATCTCGAAGCAGAATCCGAAGTTCAAGAAGATCTACGAGTCGTGGAAGCCGTTCCGCGATGAGGAATATCTGTGGTTCCGCGTCGCCGAGAACACGTTCGACAACTTCGTGTTCGCCCAATCGGCGCGCAAGTAATCTGCCCGCTTCACCGATAATTCTCAAATTCTCAGATCGACAACTAAAGCCCCGCGTTTGCGGGGCTTTTTTCTTGCGTGCAAGCCGGTCCTGTCGTCAACGACCCGAAACGTTTATAATATTAAGTTATCGGTGGCCATATCGATGCCACCGGCGCTGGGGACTCAGGCCGTATCCCTCAGTTCGCAAAACACAACAGAATCGGCCTTCATGGGAGACATCACGAATGAAGAGACGGTCTTTTCTCAAATCAGCAGGGGTGGGTTTGGCCGCGAGCACGATCGCTGCCCCGGCAATCGCGCAATCACAACCCGAGATTCGTTGGCGTTGCGCATCGAGCTTTCCAAAGAGCCTGGACACGATCTATGGCGCCGCCGAAGTCATTGCCAGACGCGTCGCAGCTGCCACGAACAACAAGTTTCAGATTCGTGTCTTCGCGGCCGGCGAGATCGTGCCGGGCCTCCAGGTTCTCGATGCCGTGCAGGCAGGCACCGTCGAATGCGGCCATACCGCGAGCTACTATTACGTCGGCAAGGACCCGACCTTCGCGTTCGATACCGCCCTGCCGTTCGGCCTGAATGCCCGCCAGCAGAACGCCTGGATGTACCATGGCGGCGGGCTCGAGCTGATGCGGGAGTTCTTCAAGGATTACAGCGTCTACAACATTCCGGCGGGCAATACCGGCACGCAGATGGGCGGTTGGTACCGCAAGGAGATCAAGACCCTCAAAGACCTCGAAGGCCTCAAGATGCGCATCGGCGGTTTCGCGGGTCAGGTGGTCTCGAAGCTCGGCGTCGTGCCGACGCAGATCGCGGGCGGCGACATCTATCCGTCGCTCGAGAAGGGCACGATCGATGCCGCCGAGTGGGTCGGTCCCTATGACGACGAGAAGCTCGGGTTCCAGAAGGTCGCCAAGTACTACTACTATCCCGGCTGGTGGGAGGGCGGTCCGCAGCTCTCGCTGCTCGTGAACATCCAGCAGTGGAACGCTCTCACGCCGGAGTACAAGGCCATCGTCGAAGCCGCCTGTGCCGAGGCAAATGTGTGGATGGTGGCAAAATACGATGCGCAGAACCCGGCCGCACTTCGCCGCCTGGTCGCGGGCGGTGCACAGCTGCGGCCCTTCTCCCGTGAGATCATGCAGGCCTGTCTCAAGGCCGCGAACGAAGTCTACGAGGAAACGGCAGCGAACAACCCCAAGTTCAAGAAAATCTACGATTCGTGGAAGCCGTTCCGCGACGAACAGGTCCTCTGGTTCCGCGTCGCCGAGAACACGTTCGACAACTTCATGGGCGTCGCGTCCGCCCAACGCGGCTGACGCCGCCGCCTCCGGCTCCAGGCCGGAAAGAGCCCCGCCTTCGCGGGGCTCTTTTCATTTCGGGGGATTTTCCCGACGCAGCGGCCGCGCCCGTCTATTTGAAGACGGGCGGCGGCGCCGCATCGAAGGCCGGAATGTCGATCTGGATCGTGCTGGGATCGACCTTGGGGCCGCTGTCGAGCCCCCAGGAGACCATCTGCGGGAAGGCGATGACAAGGGCCACCATGATGATCTGGATGCAGACGAATGGCACCGCGCCCCAGTAGATCTGCGCGGTCGTGACCCGTTCGACCAGCTTGCCCGTGATCTTATCGATGTAATCGCTCTTCGGCGCCACGCTGCGCAGGTAGAAAAGCGCGAACCCGAACGGCGGGTGCATGAACGACGTCTGCATGTTGACGCCCAGCAGGACGCCGAACCAGATCAGGTCGATCCCCAGCTTCTCCGCGACGGGCCCGAGCAGCGGCACGACGATGAACGCCAGCTCGAAGAAATCGAGGAAGAACGCCAGCAGGAAGACCATGAAATTGACGAAGACCAGGAAACCCAGCTGGCCGCCCGGCAGACTGATGAGGAGATGCTCGACCCAGAGGTCGCCGTCGACGCCGCGGAAAACGAGTCCGAACACGGTCGAACCGATCAGGATGAAGATCACGAACGACGACAGTTTCGCCGTCGTGTCCATCGCCTGCCGCAGCAACGACCAGTCGAGGCGGCGATTGATCAGCGCCAGGATCAACGCGCCGGACGCCCCCATCGCGCCGCCTTCGGTTGGCGTCGCGACGCCGATGAAGATCGTACCGAGCACCAGGAAGATCAGGACGAGCGGCGGGATGAGCGACAGGACGACGCGCTTCGCCAGCTCGAATCCCCGCAGCGTCCTGGCTTCGGGTGGCAGCGCCGGCGCAGCTTCGGGACGAATGATCGTGAGGCCGAGCACGTAGAGCGCGTAGAGAGCCGTCAGCACGAGCCCGGGGACGAATGCGCCGGCATACATGTCGCCGACGGAACGTCCGAGCTGGTCGGCCATGACGATGAGCACCAGGCTCGGCGGAATGATCTGGGCCAATGTCCCCGAGGCCGTGATTGCCCCCGAAGCCAGCCGACGGTCATAACCGTAGCGCAGCATGATCGGCAGCGAAATCAGGCCCATCGAAATGACGGATGCGGCGACGACGCCGGTCGTCGCGGCAAGCAGCGCGCCCACGAAGATGACGGCATACGCCAGCCCGCCGCGAAGCGGTCCGAACAGCTGCCCGATGGTGTCGAGCAGATCCTCGGCCATGCCGCTCCGCTCAAGGATCAATCCCATGAACGTGAAGAACGGAATGGCGAGCAACGTGTCGTTGCGCATGATTCCGAACACGCGCTCCGGCAGGGCCTGGAAGAGCTCCGGCGGGAACAGCCCCAATTCGATACCGACGAAGCCGAACAACATGCCGTTGGCAGCGAGCGCGAAAGCAACCGGATAGCCGCACAACAGGAAGACGACCAGCGCCGCGAACATCAGCGGCGCCATGTTATGGGCGATAAACTCGATCATACGTGCTCTCCGGTCGCTTCGGCCGCGCCGTGGGTATGCTGCTTCTCCGCCGGGTCGGAGATGAGCCCCTTGAGATAGGCGAGCCGCTTGATGAGCTCCGACACGCCTTGAGCTGACAGCAGGAAGAAGCCGATCGGGATGAGCACCTTGACCGGCCAGCGCAGCAGACCGCCGGCATCACCGGACATTTCGTGCCGCACGTAGGAGTCGACGACCATCGGCCACGAAAGCCACATGATCAGGATAGACATGGGCAGCAGAAAGAAGATCGTGCCGATGACGTCGATCCACGTCTGGGTCCGTCGCGTGAAGCGGCCCGCGACAATGTCGATCCGAATATGCTCGTTTCGCAGAAGCGTATAGCCGGCGCAGAGCAGAAAGACGGCCGAGAACAGATACCACTGCAGCTCCAGCCACGCGTTCGAGCTTATGCTGAAGAGATACCGCATCGTTGCGTTGCCCGAACTGACGACGACGGCGACCAGTACGAGCCAGTAGACGATGCGACCGACGCGCTCGTTGATCGCGTCGATGAGGCGGCTAATTCGCAGCAAGACGTTCCACACGCCCCTACCCTCTCTGTTGCGAGAAACGGGTGATCCGACCCGGACCCGAAACCGAGATGCGGCCATGACAGCCGCCAGAATCGAATAGTCGCACGGCGCGAGCCGCAGCAGCTCGCATGGATCACGTCCCCCAGTTGCGGCGGCATCCGGATGCCGCCGGTTCGTCTACGTTACGCCTTCCCGTCGCCGCCACGCGGCTTCTTCATTTCAGCCGCGGGTCCTTATTCGTTAATTTTCCGCCTTCCTGCGCCGGACGACGCGGCCTCAGATCCGCCGCGTCTCGACCGCCTTCCATGCCAGAGGCAGTACGGCGGCTGCAAGCCCAAGCTTGACGACCGAGCCCAAGATGAACGGAACGACACCGACCGCCACCGCCTTCTCGGCACCGAACAGAACGACAAGCCACGCGACGCCCGGCGCGAACAGCAGCACCGTCCCGATCGCCATGGCGAACATGGCACGCGGCAGCGAGCGATCCCAACCCCGCTCGGCAAGCCAGCCCATCGCGGCAGCGGCGACCAGGAACCCGAGGAGATATCCGCCGGTCGGTCCGACCATGTATGCCAAGCCGACGCCCTTCTCGGGCGTTCCGGCGAACACCGGCAGCCCGAACGCGCCTTCGATCAGGTAGAGTGCCACCGTTGCCGCGGCGAGGCGTGCCCCATAGGCCATGCCGATGACCAGGACGACGAACGACTGCATGGTCATCGGGACTGGCCACATCGGGACCTGGACCTTTGCCGACGCGGTCAGCAGCGCGGTCCCCAGCACTACAAGCACGATCGTACGCATCGCCGCAGCGCCCTCGCTGGGCCACAATCGCTCGATCAAGGTCGGGCGAACGGCCGCCTGCTTCATGTCTCCCTCAAAAAGTTGATGGTCTGCCGGCACCCTCGGCAGCCGGTAGCCGTGCGGTCTCAGGAATCGGGATGCCTTATAGACGCGGCCGTGGCTCAAGTAAACCGGTTCGCACGCGGGAACCCGTTGGGCGGCAGGCGCCCGGCCTGTCCGCGCTCGCCGAGCCAGTCGCGCAGACTGGTTTCGGTGCGAACCCCGTTGCCGGCGCGCCAGGACAACCCGTCGGCCCGGTTGAATACCTTGAGATCCGACAATCCGCCGCTGTGATAGCGCTGCAGGATAACGCCGCGCCCACGCGTCATTTCCGGAAGTTCCGCAACCGGGAACAGCAGCAGCTTGCGGTTCTCGCCGATCACGGCAACCGTATCGCCTTCCACCACCGCGCAGGCCCGCGCCTCCACGCCCTCGGGCAGGTTGAGGACCTGTTTGCCGGCGCGCGTCTGCGCGAACACCTCGTCCTCGGGAACGATGAAGCCGCGGCCGTCGCTGGAGGCCACGACCAGCTTGCGCCCGCCCTTGAACAGGAGAAGCTGGACCACATCGGCGCTGCCGAGATCCAGCATCAGCTTGAGCGGCTCGCCGTCGCCACGGCCGCCCGGCAGCCGATCGCAAGCGATGGTGTAGAATCGTCCGTTGGTGGCGAACACCAGAAGCTTGTCGGTGCTTTCGGCCCGAAGGCTGAACCGCTCCCGATCGCCTTCCTTGTAGCGGATATCGGACAGGTCATCGAGGTGCCCCTTGAAGGCGCGCACCCAGCCCTTCTCCGAGCAGACGATCGTGATCGGCTCGCGCTCGATCAGCGCCTCGACCGGAACGATCACCGGGGCCGGCGCGTCGGCAATCTCACAACGCCGCTTGCCGAGGGCGGTCTTCTCGCCGAAGCGCTTGCGGATCTCGCCGATCTCTTCGCTGATGCGCTGCCAGCGCTTCTTCTCGTCCTTGAGAAGATCGGACAGTTCCCTCTTCTCCTGGCTCAGCTTCTTGTGCTCGTTGCGGATCTCGATCTCCTCGAGCTTGCGCAACGCTCGCAGCCGCATGTTCAGGATCGAATCGGCCTGCAATTCGGTCAGCTGCCACTTGCGCATCATGACCGTCTTGGGATCGTCCTCGTTGCGGATGATGCGGATCACCGCGTCGATATTGAGGTAGGCGATCAGATATCCGTCGAGAATCTCCAGCCGCCGCTCGATGTTGCCGAGCCGGAAGCGCGACCGGCGGATCAGCACCTCATGGCGGTGATCGAGGAAGGCCTGCAGCACCTCGCGCAGGTTCATGACGCGCGGGACGTTGTTCGCGTCCAGCACGTTCATATTGAGCGGGAAGCGGATCTCGAGATCGGTCTGGCGGAAGAGCGACTCCATCAGTACGGCCGGATCGACGTTGCGGCTCTTCGGCTCAAGCACCAGCCGTACGTCCTCGGCTGATTCGTCCCGCACGTCCGCGAGCAGCGCGAGCTTCTTCTCGGCCAGCAGTTCGGCAATCTTCTCAATCAGCCGCGACTTTTGAACCTGGTACGGGATCTCGGTGACGACGATCTGGTACTGGCCGTGCGGAAGCTTCTCGACCTCCCACTTGGCACGCACGCGGAAGCTGCCCCGGCCCGTGGCATAGGCCTGCACCACCGACTCCCGCGATTCGACCAGCACGCCGCCGGTCGGGAAATCGGGCCCCGGCATGAGCTCGACCAGCTTGGCGACGGTCGCCTTCGGAAACTTGATCAGGTGCAGAAGAGCGGCGCAGACCTCGCCGACATTATGCGGCGGAATGCTCGTCGCCATGCCCACGGCGATGCCGGCGGCACCGTTGGCAAGCAGATTGGGAAAGCTCGCGGGCAGGACGACGGGCTCCTCGCCCTCGCCGTCGTATGTCGAACGGAAGTCGACCGCGTCCTCGTCGATGCCCTCGAGCAGCGCCTGCGCGACCTCCGTCAGGCGCGCTTCGGTGTACCGCATGGCCGCGGCATTGTCGCCGTCGATGTTGCCGAAATTGCCCTGCCCGTCCACCAGCGGGTAGCGCTGCGCGAAATCCTGGGCGAGCCGGACGAGCGCGTCGTAAACGGCCGTGTCGCCGTGCGGATGGTATTTGCCGATGACGTCACCGACCACGCGCGCGCATTTCTTGAAGCCCGCCTCCGGGTCGAGGCCAAGCTGACGCATCGCATAGAGCAGCCGCCGGTGCACCGGCTTGAGGCCGTCGCGCACGTCCGGCAGCGAGCGCGACATGATCGTCGACAGCGCGTAGGACAGGTAGCGCTCCCCAAGCGCATCGGCGAGCGGGATGGGGCGGATTTCGGCAGCAGGTAGCGTCTTTGTTGCCATCGATTTCGAGTTCTCAGTTCGTTCTAAACCTTTTTACCAGAATTTGTGGCCGCGCGTCTCCATCTCTCTACGAATTGAGTACGCGCGGCCGGCATCGGCCGGTCGTTCGCGGTCAGCACGTTGCGCTCGAGGAAGTGCCCGGTAATGCGCAGGCCTTCGAGCACGCTCGCCGGGTCGGGAGCTTCGCCGGCCGGGTCGCCGAGGAACGACGGCAGCGCGAACAAGCGGTCGGCATAGGCGCGCCCCGCCTCGCGGCTGACGGCCCGGCCCGACCGCGGCGATACGAAGGCGAGGTCGTGGGTCTGGCCCGTGACCGCGCAACGGCCAAGCTCGAGCCCGAACCCGAGATCGGCCAAGGCCTGGCATTCCCAGCGCACGTAACGGGCGGCCCAGTCCGGCTGATCGAGGCGGCGAACCAGATCGAGCGTCGCCTCATAGAGGCCGCGATGCGGCTCGCGTTCGGGCAGGGTCGCCTCGACGATCGCACAGGCGGAGGTCAGCGCCCCCAGACGCAGCGGATCGTCGAGAAGACGCGCCGCAATGCTCTCGACCAGCTCGCACGAAAAGGCGCCGAGGTGCTCCGGCAGGCGCCCGCGCCAGCCGGCGCTTACGATATTCCCCGGCTGATACACGCCGGCGCCGCGGCGACCGCTGCCGCCGCGCACGAGACCGAGATGGCGACCATGATCCCGCGTGAACAGCGACACGATCGCCGACGATTCGCCATGACGCCGGCGTGCGAGGACAATTCCCTGGTCATGCCATTCCATCGCCGGCGACTCTAACGAAGCGATCCGCGCCAGTGCATCCGATCAGACGTCGTATTCGAGGCCCCAGGCCCGAAAGAACTCACGCCGCTCCGCCCAGTCCTCCGCGACCTTGACGTAGAGGAACAGGTGCACCTTGCGACCGAGCACGCGTGCGAGTTCCGCCCGTGCGGCCGCGCCGATCGACTTGATGCGGTTCCCCTTCTCGCCGATGACGATCTTCTTCTGGCCCTCGCGCTGGACGAAGATCGTCTGGTCGATGCGAACGGACCCGTCGGCGAAATTCTCCCACTTTTCCGTTTCGACCGCCGCGCTGTAGGGGAGCTCCTGGTGAAGCTGAAGGAAGATCTGCTCGCGCGTGATTTCGGCGGCGAGCAGACGCTCGGACAGGTCGGTCAGCTGATCCTCGGGGTAGAGCCAGGGGCCTTCGGGCATGTGCGCGACCAGAAAGCGCATGAGGTCGTCCACGCCATCGCCCGTCGCGGCCGACACCATGAAAGTCGCCTCGAAACTCGTCCGCGCGTTGAGATCGGCCGACAGCTGCAGCAGCACCGGCGGTTTCACCAGGTCGATCTTGTTGAGGACGAGAACCGCTTTGATCTCGCGCGTCTTCAGTCCGGCGAGGATGGTCTCGGTGTCCTCGTCGATGCCGCGCGCAGCATCGACGAGGACCAGTGCGGTGTCGGCATCCTCGACGCCGCGCCATGCCGCATCGACCATGGCACGGTCGAGGCGCCGGCGCGGGACGAAGATTCCCGGCAGGTCGAGGAACACGATCTGCGTGTTTTCCTGGATCGCAATGCCAGTGATCCGCGTGCGCGTCGTCTGGACCTTCGGCGACACGATCGACACCTTGGCCCCGACCAGCCGGTTGACGAGCGTCGACTTTCCCGCGTTCGGCGCACCGAGCACGGCGACGAAACCGCAATGCGTTTGGCGCTCTCCCATGGTCGCGCTCATTCGTCCGCCGCGAGCCGCTCGAGCAGGGCAGCCGCCGCGGCCCGTTCGGCATTGCGTTTCGACGGCCCCTCGGCGCGCGCCGGGTCGAACCCGCTCACGCGCACCTCGACCTCGAAGCGCGGCTGATGCGCCGGTCCCTCGACCTTTACCGTCTGATAGCTCGGCAACGGCAGGCCCCGGCCCTGCGCCCATTCCTGCAGCGCCGTCTTCGGGTCGCGCGGCGGCTTGGTGCCGCCGGACACGCGCGTCGCATACAACGTCGTGATGAGCTGCGCCGCCGCCGCCAGGCCGCCGTCCAGATATATCGCGCCGATCACCGCTTCGAAGGCGTCGGCGAGCACGCTGGGCTTCCGCCGGCCGCCCGATTCGTCCTCTCCCCGCGTCAGGCGCAGATAGCGGCCGAGCTCGATCTCACCGGCCACGTCCGCCAGCGTGCGGCGGCTGACGAGTGCGGCATGACGCCGGGCCAGGTCTCCTTCCGATTCGTTCGGAAACTTGGACATCAGGAGATCGGCGACGACGAGGCCAAGAACGCGATCGCCGAGGAACTCCAGACGTTCGAAGTCGGTGCCGCGCACCCGCCCCCGCCCCGCCGGAATGCTGGAGTGGCGCAAGGCCCCGTGCAGCAGTTGCGGATCGGCGAAGCGATAGCCGATGGCCGCCTCGAGTGTCTTGAGGTCCTCCGGCCGGTCCTGAAGTTTCTTACTCAATGGTCTTGAAGATGCGGCTGTAGCGGATCGCGGCCGGCCAGTTCCAGAATTCCCACAGACGCGCGCTGCCATCGGTCGAGAAGAACAGGAATTCGGCGCGACCCACGAGATTCTCCGCCGGAATGAATCCGACCCCCATGTTCGCTGCCGGCACACGGCTGTCGAGAGAGTTGTCGCGGTTGTCGCCCATGGCGAAGTAATGGCCTTCCGGAACGAAATAGGCCGGCGTGTCGTCGAGCGTACCGTGATCGGAATATTCGATGACCCGGTACCGCTTTCCGTTCGGCAGCGTCTCGATGTATTGCGGCACCCGGGTCACGATGCCGCCCTCGCGCTTGACGAAGTCCTCGATGCGCTGGCGCCGGACCGGTTCGCCGTTGATGTAAAGCACGCCTTGCTGAACCTGAATCCGATCGCCGGGAAGGCCGATGATGCGCTTGATGTAGTCGACGCCCGTGTCGCGCGGAAGCTTGAAAACGGCCACGTCGCCGCGCTCCGGCGCCGTGAAGAACAGCCGACCGCCATCGAGAACGTCGATGCCGGTGAGCCAGCCCGGCAGCGAAAAGCGGCTGTAGCCGTAAGAGAATTTCGAGACGAAGAGATAGTCGCCGACCAGCAGGTTCGGCACCATCGACTCCGACGGTATGTTGAAGGGCTCGACCGCGACCGTGCGGATGCCGAGCGCGATCACGCCGGCCCACACGACGGTCTTGAGGAATTCGACAAATCCGCCCGACGACTTGCGGGTCGGAGCCGTTTCGTTGCTTTTCATGCGGAAGAACAAGTCGTCGGAACACTCTCGTGAATTACAAGGCGGATAGAGCCTTGCGGGACCGCCCCTGTCAAGCGCGGCCGCCCTGTATCGCCTCACCGCGCGCGGCGGCCGGCTCGGCCGAAATGATCACGATCGCCTGCGCGACCGGCGGATCGTCGGTCATGGACAGGTCGATTCGCGCCACCATGCCCGGCGGCACCAGCTGATTGAGGCGGACGAGCGCGCCGCCGGTAAGCGCCAGCGTCGGTTGACCGCCCGGCCGGTTGACCACGCCCATGTCGCGCCAATAGACCCCGTGGCGGAACCCCGTACCGAGGGCCTTGGCACAGGCCTCCTTGGCGGCAAAGCGGCGCGCATAGCTGGCGACGCGGTCGGCCCGCCCTTCGCTTCGGCGCCGCTCCATTTCCGTGAAGATCCGGGTGATGAAGCGCTCGCCGAACCGTGCAAGCGTCCGCTCGATCCGTCCGATGTCGACGAGGTCGCTGCCGATGCCCAGAATCATTGCCTCATGCCCGATCCGACCGGCACGGGGCCGGCCGACCTTGTCCGCTCAGGCCGACCGTTCGCCGCCGGCTTCGGCGCGCGCCTTGTCCATAAGGCTGCGCATGCGCTTGATGGCGCTGTCCAACCCGCTGAAGATCGCTTCGCCGACGAGAAAATGGCCGATATTGAGTTCGACGATGGTCGGAATCATTGCAACCGGAACGACCGTGTCGAAGCTGAGGCCATGGCCCGCATGGCACTCCAGCCCGAGCGCCTCGGCGTGCGCCGCGGCGGCGACGATGCGGTCGAGTTCGCGCCGCGCGCGGCTGCCGCCTGGTTCCTCGGACCAAGCGTCGCAATACGCACCGGTATGCAGCTCGACCACGGGCGCCCCAAGCGCCTTCGCCGCATCCAGCGCAGCACGGTCCGGCTCGATGAACAAGGACACGCGGATCCCGGCGGCGGACAGTTCGCGCACGAAACGCGCCAGGTGGTCGTATCCGCGGACGACGTCGAGCCCCCCCTCGGTCGTACGTTCCTCGCGTCGCTCCGGCACGATGCAGGCGGCATGAGGGCGGTGACGCAAGGCGATCTCGAGCATCTCGTCGGTCGCGGCCATCTCGAGGTTCAGCGGCAGATCGATCTCGGAAGACAGGCGGCGGATATCGTCGTCCGAGATGTGGCGCCGGTCCTCCCGTAGATGCGCCGTAATGCCGTCGGCTCCGGCCTGCGCGGCCAACCGTGCGGCCCGGACCGGGTCGGGATGACGGCCGCCCCGGGCATTCCGGATCGTGGCGACATGGTCGATGTTGACGCCCAAGCGAAGATATCTCTTCATGGCCGTGCTCCCGTCAGCCGCGCGCCCGGTCGACCGAGCTGATCGCCGGTGTCGCCCGCAGCGCCGCGATGATGTTAGTGAGATGTTTCAGGTCGCGCACCTCGATGTCGATCAGCATCTCCCAGAACTGCTGACTTCGGTTCGTGATCTTCAGGTTCGTGATGTTGCCGCTGTTGCGCGCGATGACGGTCGAGAGCGCACCGAGGCTGCCCGGTTCGTTGGCGACGACAATGGCAATGCGGCCGACGCGCGTTTCGCCCTCGTCCGGCGCCTCCCATGCCACGTCGATCCAGCGTTCCGGCATGTCGGCGAAGCTCGCAAGCGTGTCGCAGTCGATCGTATGGATCGTGACGCCCTTGCCCGTCGTGACGATGCCGACAATGCGATCGCCCGGCAGCGGATGGCAGCACCCGGCATAGTGTACCGCCATGCCCGGAATGAGGCCCCGGATCGGGATTGCGCCGGTCCGGTTCTTGTCCTTGGCGCGGCCGCGCGACAGCGGCACCACCTTCGACGGCTTGGCCGGCGTCTTGATGCCCGGAAAGATGGCGCCGATGACCTCGCGCTCCGAGATCTTGCCCTCGCCGACCGCGGCGTAGAGATCGTCAGGCTCCTCGCATTTGAAGACCTTCAGCACCCCCTCGATCGCCTTTTCGGTGAACTCGTAGCCTTCCTGGCGGAACGCCTTCTGGACCATCGAGCGGCCGAGAGCGACGAACTGGGCACGCTGCTGCGTGCGGATGAAACGCCGGATCCGCGCGCGCGCCTTGCCCGTGACGACGAAACGCTCCCATGTCGGCGACGGGGTCTGCGCCTTGGACGTGATGATCTCGACCTGATCGCCGTTCGACAGCGCCGTCTTGAGCGGCATCATGCGGCCGTTGATCTTGCCGCCGACGCAATGATCGCCGACCTCCGAGTGCACGGCGTAGGCGAAGTCGACCAATGTCGCGCCGCGCGGCAGCGCAATCAGATCGCCTTTCGGCGTGAAGCAGAACACCTGGTCCTGGAACATCTCGAGCTTGGTATGCTCGAGGAATTCCTCCGGCGACGAGGCGTGCTCGAGAATATCGAGCAGCTCGCGCATCCACCGATATTGCTTGCCGTCGGTCTTCGCCTCGCCCGACTTGTATTTCCAGTGGGCCGCGACTCCGTACTCGGCGACCTCGTGCATCTCGCGCGTACGGATCTGGACCTCGATGCGCTGCTGCTCCGGCCCGAACACACCGGTGTGGATCGAGCGGTATCCGTTCGGCTTCGGCGTCGACACATAATCCTTGAAGCGGCCCGGAACGACCGGATAGCGCGAATGGATCACGCCGAGGGCGCGGTAACAGTCGGCAACGTTCTCGACGACCACGCGGAACGCCATGATGTCGGACAGTTGCTCGAACCCGACGTTCTTGCGCTGCATCTTCCGCCAGATCGAGTACGGCGTCTTCTCGCGGCCCGACACCCATGCGTCGAGCCCGTCCTCGGCCAGCACGCGCTTGAGCTGGTCCGTGATGCGCGTCACGATGTCGCCGCCGCGCTCGCGCAGGAACTTGAGCCGCGCGATGATCGAGTCCCGGGCGTCGGGATTCAACTGTGCGAACGCGAGGTCCTCGAGCTCGTCCTGCATGTTGCGCATGCCGATGCGCTCCGCCAGCGGCACGTAGATCTCCATGGTCTCGCGTGCGATCCGCAGGCGCTTCTCAGGATTGCTGATGTAATGGAGCGTCCGCATGTTGTGCAGGCGGTCCGCGAGCTTCACGAGGAGGACACGAATATCCTCTGACATCGCGATGACCAGCTTGCGGAAGTTCTCCGCCTGCCGGCTCTGATCCGACTGCAGCTCCAGCCGCGACAGCTTGGTGACGCCATCGACGAGCCGGGCGATCTCCGGCCCGAACAGCCGCTCGATTTCCTCGATCGTCGTGAGCGTGTCCTCGACCGTGTCGTGAAGCAGCGCGGTCACGATCGAGGCGCTGTCGAGCTTGAACTGGGTGAGAATGCCCGCGACTTCCAGCGGGTGGGAGAAATACGGGTCGCCAGAAGCGCGCTTCTGCGACCCGTGCACCTTCATCGAGAAAACGTAGGCGCGGTTCAGCGCATCCTCGTCCACATTGGGATCGTAGGCGCGAACGCGTTCGACGAGTTCGTATTGGCGGATCATGGCTCACTGTCCCAGAGCCGCGGGGGCGGCGCCGCCGGCCGGCAGCGCCGCGATGACGTGGCGTGCAATGCCGCCGGCGTCACTCCTCCTCGCCGGTCTCGGAAGCTTCGCTGGCGTCCTCGCCCGCCCCTTCTTCGATGGACATCTCGTCCTCGGCGCCTTCGGCCGAAGCCTCGTACGGCACGCCGGCCACGTCGCGCTCGGCGGCGAGAAGCTCCATCATGTCTTCTTCCGGCTCTTCCGTCTCGACATGCTTCTGCAGGCCGGTAATCAGCGCCTGGCGAAGATTGTCGTTGTCGGTCGAGCTCTCGGCGATCTCTCGCAACGCGACCACCGGGTTCTTGTCATTGTCACGCTCGACCGTGAGCGGGGCACCGGCGCTGATCTCGCGGGCGCGCTGCGCCGCAAGCATGACGAGGTCGAAACGATTGGGAATCTTGAGGACGCAGTCCTCGACGGTTACGCGAGCCATTAAACCGATCTCTCCGAGGTCAGGGGCTAAACCCTTAATATAAGAAGATTATGGGCTCATAGCAAGGCGTTACCGCGGGCGCGTAACAACGCGGCGGGTCCGGACGACGGCGCGACGGTAACGACGTGCTCAATCATCCATTTGGGAAGCCGCGAGCGGACGCGCAATGTCTTCCGGCGGCGCCTCGGCGGCCAGCTCGGCCACGGTCCGGCCCGTCACCGGATGGCGCCAGTCCGCGGCGATGTCGGCGAGCGGCAGCAGCACGAAGCGCCGTTCGTGCATCCGGGGATGCGGCAGGATCGGCGGCTCCGGTCCGGGCCGGACGATCCCGTCATAGTCGAGCAGGTCGAGGTCGATCGTCCGGGCCGCGTTCGGCACGGTCCGCATCCGGCCGAGCGCGGCTTCGATGCGGTGAAGCTCTGCCAGAAGCGGGACCGGGCCGAGCGTCGTCCGCAGGGCGACGACGCCATTGACGAACCACGGCTGTGCGGACGGCGGCATCGGCGCCGATTCGAACCAGCGCGACCGCCGCGTTACCGCGATACCCGCCTCCTCCAGAAGGGCGAGCGCCGCCTCGCATTGGGCCCGAGGCGAACCGGCAGGCCCTGGCAAATTTGCCCCAATTGCCACCAAGATCATGCCGGCCGGATTCCTGCGTGTTTTCTGTCGAATCCTCTGCTTGATTCGACGCCCTGGCGCGCGCTTCTCTTACAAGTTATTTCCGTTAATACTGTCGGGGTCATGGGAATGGCATTTTATCCGGAAGAAAGACTGGCTCTCTTCATTGACGGCGCAAGTCTGTATTCAGCCGCGCGCGCCCTCGGGTTCGACATCGACTACAAGCGCCTGCTGTCCGTGTTCCAGAGCAAGGGCAGACTGGTCCGCGCCTTCTATTACACCGCGTTCGTCGAGGACCAGGACTATTCGCCGATCCGCCCGCTGATCGACTGGCTCGACTATAACGGCTACACAATGGTCACGAAGCCGATCAAGGAGTTCACCGACGCCTACGGCCGACGCAAGGCCAAAGGCGACATGGACATCGAGCTTGCCGTCGACATGATGGAGATGGCCGAACGCCTCGACCACGCAATCCTGTTCTCGGGCAACGGCGACTTTCGCCGCTTGGTCGAGGCCGTGCAGCGCAAGGGGGTGCGCGTCACCGTGGTCTCGACCGTCCGCTCCCAGCCGCCGATGATCGCCGACGAACTTCGCCGCCAGGCGGACACGTTCCTTGAGCTTGGCGAGCTGATGCCGCAAATTCAGCGGGCCGTGGAGCGCCGCGAGATCCCCAGCCCGGCGAATCCGGACCGTTATATGACCGAGAACGAACCTGTCTGAGACCGCCCGACATCTTCCCGCCCCGCCGCTGTGCGACCCGGGGCGCGACTGCCCGCGCTGTGCACGTCTTGCCGCTTTCCGTGCCGAGAACCGCAAGGCATATCCGGCGTGGCATAACGGCCCGGTGCCGAGCTTCGGGCCGATCGATGCCCGCCTGCTCGTCGTCGGGCTCGGCCCGGGTCTGCGCGGCGCCAACCGCACCGGACGGCCGTTCACCGGCGACTACGCGGGCGATCTTCTTTATGCCACCCTCGCGAAATTCGGCTTCGCCACGGGGCGGTACGCCGCGGGCCGGGAGGATGGCCCCTGGGCCGGCGACACGTTACGCCTCGTGGACGCGCGCATCACCAACGCGGTTCGCTGCGTGCCGCCGCAAAACAAACCGCTGCCGGCCGAGATCGTGAACTGCAGGCCGTTCCTGGCCGCGGAAATCCGCCGCATGCCCCGTCTCGCCGTCATCGTTGCGCTTGGCCGGATCGCGCATGACGGCGTCCTCGCGGCACTCGAGCACAAGCCGGCGCGGTTCCGGTTCGCGCATGGCGCCGTCCACGAACTTCCCAACGGCACCGCGCTTGCCGACAGCTATCACTGCTCGCGCTACAACACGAACACCGGCAAGCTCACGACCGAGATGTTCGAGGCCGTCTTCGCCGAGGTGCGACGCCGTATCCGATGACGATGTCCGCGCGGGAAGGGATTCAGCCGCGTGCCCGGATCAGACGCGCCTTTTCCCGCTGCCAGTCGCGCGCCTTCTCCGTCTCGCGCTTGTCCCACTTCTTCTTACCCTTCGCGAGGCCGATCTCGACCTTTGCGATCCCGCGCTGATTGAAATAGAGCGACAACGGAACGAGCGTCATCCCCTCGCGTGTGACGGCCCCGATCAGCCGGTCGCGCTGGCGTTTATGGACCAGGAGCTTCCGCGGCCGCCGCGGCTCATGATTGAAGCGATTGCCGGCCTTGTATTCGGGAATGTGCGCGTTGAACAGCCACAGCTCGCCGCCCATCTCGCCGGCATGCGCGTCAGTGATCTGCACGCCGCCTTCGCGCAGCGATTTGACCTCGGTTCCGGCTAGGACGATTCCCGCCTCGATGGTGTCTTCGATCGTGTAGTTGTGGCGGGCCTTGCGGTTTACCGCCACAGTCTTCGCCGCCGCTTCCTGCCGGGCCATTCGATCAGAGGATTCCCGCCTGCTTCATCGCCGCGCGCACGCGCTCCTGCGCCGACGCCGAGCACGGCGCGAGTGGAAGCCTGACGTCAGGGGTCGACTTGCCGAGCAGCGAAGCCGCGTATTTGACCGGTGCCGGGCTCGTCTCGACGAACATAGCCTCGTGCAGCGGCATCAGCAGGTCCCGCAGCTGAGCGACCTTGGCCATGTCGCCCCGCTGCCATGCCTCGTGCAGATCGGCGCATTGCCGCGGCGCGATATTGGCGGTGACGGAGATGCAGCCATGGCCGCCCTGTGCCAGATAGGCCGTGACCGTCGCATCCTCGCCCGACAGCTGGCAGAACTCAGGGCCGATCGCCAAGCGCGTCTTCAGCGGCCGCGTCAAATCATTGGTTGCATCTTTGACGCCGACGATGTTCGGCAGCTTGGCCAGCCTTGCCATCGTCTCGACCGACATGTCGATCACGCAGCGCGGCGGAATGTTGTAGATGATGATCGGAAGGTCGACGGCCTCGGCGATCGCCTTGTAATGCTGATAGAGGCCCTCTTGGGTCGGCTTGTTGTAGTACGGCGTCACGATCAGCGCGGCATCGGCCCCCGCCTTCTTGGCATGCCGGGTCAGGGCGATCGCCTCCTCCGTGGAATTGGAGCCGGTACCGGCGATGACCGGCACGCGCTTCGCCGCAGCCTCGATGCACAGCTCGACCACACGCATGTGCTCTTCGTGGGAGAGCGTCGGGGATTCCCCGGTCGTCCCGCACGGCACCAGGCCGTGGGTCCCTTGCTGCACCTGCCATTCGACAAGATCCTGAAACGCCTTCTCGTCGACCTTGCCGTTGCGGAACGGCGTCAGGAGGGCGACCAGCGATCCCTTAAACATTCCTTATTCTCCGGCAGCTAGATTCGCGCTCAGCGCGCATCCTGTTAACTGGCGCACCATAGCCCGGCCGTCCCGCCTGCTGCAACACGCGGGGGCTGGCGTTCGGGAATGTCCGCTGCCTAATATCGACTGGGATGAACAACCGCTTTCGACGACTTGTGTTTGGGGGGATCGCGGCCGCCGCAATCGCAGCGCCCTTCTTCGCCCCAGCCTGCTACGCCCAAGCCCCCGCCGTCGCCCAGACCGCCGGCGCCAATCCGGCGCGGGCCGTCCCCACGACCCTGACGAACGAGCAGAAAGATCATTACCGCAAGGCATTTGCCGCGGTCGAGGCCGGCCGCTGGGACGAAGTTCGGCAGTACATCGCCACCGGCAAGGATCCGCTCGCCAACAAGGTCCTGCGCTGGCTCGAGCTGCAGGAACCGCGGTCCGGCGCCCCGTTCGAGGACATCGCCGCATTCATCGACGCCAACCCGCATTGGCCGGGCCAGGACCTCCTGGCGCGCCGCGCCGAGGAGGCGCTGGTCGAACGCACCGACGATTCGGTCGTCCTCGCCTGGTTCGCCTTGCGCGATCCGGCGACGGTGGACGGCGCCATGCGCTATGCCGAAGCCCTGTTCCGTTCGGGCAATCGCGCGAAGGCCATCGCGCTCGTGCGCAATACCTGGCTCTCCGGGACCTTCGGCGAGAAGCAGGAGAGCATGTTCATCGCCCGCTACAAGCATTACCTGAGCCGTTCCGACCACGCGCGGCGGCTCGACAACCTGCTGTGGGAGGGCCGGCATACGGAGGCCCGCCGCATGATGCGCCTGGTCGACCCGAACCAGCGCGCGCTGGCCGAAGCACGGATCCGGCTTGCCGCCATGGCGGCGGGCGTCGACGGCGCCCTCCGGAAGGTTCCGGATAGTCTCGTCAACGATCCCGGCCTGCTGTTCGAGCGGATGCGCTGGCGCCGCCGCAAGGGACAGATCGACGGCGCCATGGAGCTGATGCAGCGGGCATCGAACCGGCTCGGCCGCCCCGAAATCTGGTGGTCCGAGCGCGAGATCCTGGCGCGCAAGGCTATCGCCGACGGCCGAATGAGCGATGCCTACCGCCTGGTTCGCAATCATCACCTGCGCGACGGCGCCGCGTTCGCCGAGGCGGAATTCCTCGCCGGCTGGATTGCGCTCCGCTACCTCGACGAGCCCCGTGCCGCGCTGATGCACTTCACGCGCCTGTACGAGGCGGTTCGCTACCCGGTCTCGTTGGCCCGCGGCGCCTATTGGGCGGGACGCGCGGCAGAGGCGCTCGGCGACAAGGCCACGGCCCAGTCCTGGTACGCGAAGGCGGCCGCCTTCCCCGTCACCTATTACGGCCAACTCGCCCGGACGAAGCTGGATCCCAAGCAACGCCCGTCATGGCCGAAGATGCCGGAGGCGACTGCGGCCGAACGCCGGGCCTTCGAGGCGCACGAACTGACGCGCGTCGTGCGGCTCCTGAGCGAAATCGGGGTGGAGGATCGCCTCAAGCCATTCATCCTCCGCCACGTAAACCTTGCCGCGAGCCCGGGGCAGCACGCGCTCGTCGGCGAACTCGCCATGTCGATCGGCCGGCCGGACCTTGCCGTTTCGGCGAGCAAGCGGTCGGCGCAGATCGCCAACGTACTGCTGCCTGATTTCGGCTGGCCGATTCTTCCCGTCGTCGACGGCGAGGTCGGCGAGCGGGCGCTCCTCCATGCGATGATCCGTCAGGAGAGCGCTTTCGAGGCCCGGGCCATCAGCCCCGCCGGCGCGCGCGGTATGATGCAGCTGATGCCGGCGACGGCACGCGCCATCGCCAAGACCCTCGGCCTCCGGCACAGCGACAGTCGGCTGCTGACCGACCCGGAATACAATCTCCAGATCGGCCGCAGCTATCTCGCCCGCATGATCGAGGAATTCGACGGGTCCTACGTGCTGGCCCTCGCCGCCTATAATGCCGGTCCCAACCGCGTGCGTCAGTGGGTGCGCGAATATGGCGATCCGCGGCAGCGCAAGGTGGACGTGATCGACTGGATCGAGCTGATCCCGTTCGACGAGACGCGAAACTACGTCCAGCGCGTTCTGGAGAATCTCCAGGTTTATCGGCGCCTCCTGGGCAGCGGACAGCTTGCCCAGGGCATTCACGAAGATCTGCGGCGAGGTGCGACGTACTGACCGATCGAGGGAGGCGCGGGCATGACCACGGTGCAACTACGCAATATCGAGGTCTGCGCGTTCGATGCCTATGGCACGCTCTTCGACTATGCATCCGCCGCGGAGCGCTGCAAGGAGGCGCTTGGCCCCGATTGGCAGACCGTTTCCGACCTGTGGCGGCGCAAGCAGCTCGAGTACACCTGGCTCAGAAGCCTGATGGGCCGCTACGTCGATTTCTGGTACGTGACGAGCGAAAGCCTGGACTACGCGCTCGCGGCGGTAAAACGCCATGATCCCGTGTTGCGGGCCACCCTGATGCAGCAATATCTGAGCCTGTCCTGCTACCCGGACGTGGTCGATACGCTCAAGAATCTCCGCGCGGCAGGCATACGGCTGACCATTCTTTCCAACGGCTCCCCGACCATGCTGACGGCAGCCGTCAACAGCGCGGGGATCAGCCGGATGCTCGACGGCGTGTTCTCGGTCGATGCCGTGCAGATCTACAAGCCGCACCCTTCGGTATACCGGCTCGTCGTCGACAAGACGGGCGTGGCGCCCGAAAAGGTGTGTTTCGTATCATCCAACGGCTGGGACGTGGTGGGGGCCGCATGCTTCGGCTTCCAGGCAGTCTGGGTCAACCGTTTTGGCCAGCCCAGGGACAATCTACCGGCACAGGCAGCGGCCGAGCTGACCACGCTGCGTGACCTGCCGGCGCTGCTCGGGCACTGATGGCGGCGATATGCCGCGAGCGGTTCTTTGCGGCAACGAACAACCTGTCCCTCTTCTTCAAGGATTGGGGTGATCCTCTCTGGCCCGCGACCCCCGTGTTGTGCCTTCCGGGCCTCGCGCGCAACTCGAAGGACTTCGACCGTCTGGCGCAAAGGCTCGCGGATCCGGACGGCGCGCGGCCGCGCCGTGTGATCGCTCCCGATCTCCGCGGCCGCGGCCGCTCGGCCCGGGATCCGGACTGGCGAAACTATCGGGCGCGGACGTATCTGGACGACATCCGCCATCTGCTGGCGATCCTGGGGCTCGACCGCGTCATCGTCATCGGGACATCGATGGGCGGCCTCCTCGGCATGGCCATGGCAACGGCGATGCCCACCATGCTTCGAGGTCTCGTCGTCAACGATATCGGGCCCGAGGTCGATCCTCGCGGCGCCGGGCGCATCCTGTCCTATGTCGCCGCCGACCACCCGCAGCCGGACTGGGCGAGCGCCACGGCCCATCTTCGCCGCATGTTGCCGAATCTGTCGCTGGCGACGGCGGACGAATGGCTCACGTTCGCCCAGGCGACGTTTCGCTTGGGCGACGACGGACAGCTCCATTTCGATTGGGACGCGAATCTGGTCAAACCGCTGCGAGATGACATGGACGAGGCGATCGACCTGTGGGGGGTGTGGCGGGCGACCCGCCGCGTTCCCACGCTTGTCATCCGCGGCGGACTGTCGGATATCTTGTCGGCGGCAACGCTGGCCCGGATGAAGGCCGAACGGCCGGACCTGTGGGACGTGACGTTGCCGAATGTCGGCCATGCGCCGACGCTCGACGAACCGCTCGCCCGAAAGGTCCTCGATGAGTTCCTTGACCGCTTCTGATCTTGCCGCGCGTCTACCCACGATCGCGGACGTCGAAGCCGCTGCGCGGCGCATCGCCGGGCATGCGGTGGTCACGCCCCTCCTGGAATCGCCGCTGCTCAACGCGCGGCTTGGCGGACGGCTGCTCATCAAGGCCGAGTCGCTGCAGCGTACCGGTTCGTTCAAATTCCGGGGCGCATACAACCGGCTGAGCCAGCTCGATCCGGAGCAGCGCCGGCGCGGCGTCGTCGCCTACTCGTCCGGCAATCACGCCCAGGGTGTCGCCGCCGCGGCCCAGATGCTGGGGATACCCGCGACGATCGTGATGCCCTCGGATGCGCCGGCGATCAAGATCAGAAACACCAGAAACTATGGCGCCGAGGTAGTTCTGTATGACCGTTACAAGGAGCGCCGTGAGGAAGTCGGCGCCCGCATCGCCGGCCCGCGCGGCGCCATCATCGTGCCGCCGTTCGACGATCCGGACATCATCGCAGGCCAGGGGACGATCGGTCTCGAGATCGCTCAGCAGGCGGCAGAGATCGGCGCCTCCCTCGACGCGGTCCTCGTGCCCGCAAGCGGCGGCGGCCTCGTTGCCGGCGTCGCCCTTGCCCTCGCCTCGCGCGCACCCGGGACGGCCGTCTATGTCTGCGAGCCGGAGGGTTTCGACGATCACGCCAAGTCGCTGGCGACCGGCCGGCGCGAGAGCAACGATCCCGCAGCGCGCTCGATCTGCGACGCGCTGCTGGCGCCGACGCCAGGCGAAATCACGTTCGCGGTCAATTCGCGGCTTCTCAAGGGGGGCCTGGTGGCAAGCGATGACGAGGTCCGGACGGCGATGGCCGTCGCGTTCGCCGACCTGAAACTCGTTGTCGAGCCCGGGGGCGCCGTCGCGCTCGCCGCGGCGCTCAGCGGCCGGATCCGGCTGGCGGGACGCACCGTCGCCGTCGTCTGCTCCGGCGGCAACGTCGATCCCGACACGTTCGTGACCGCGCTCCAGCAGGGCTGACCGGCCCGGACAGCCCCCCGCATCACGCGCGTGCATCGTCGCAATGACACCGTTATAAGAACCTGCGCATGTCCTCGACCAACGTCATCGTAGAGAATACCGGGGAGTCGTTCGCCTGCCCGTCCGACACCATCATCCTTGATGCGGGCCTCGCGGCAGGGCTCCACATGCCCCACAATTGTCGCGGCGGCGGCTGCGGCACGTGCAAGGCCCTGGTCGTCGAAGGTGCCGTCGACCACGGATGGGTGATGAGCTTCGCCATCACCGACGAGGAGAAAGAGCAAGGCTACTGCCTGACTTGCCAGTCGAAACCGCTCTCGTCGACGTTACGCCTGCGCACGGTCGAGCCGATGCGCTCCAGACGCGCCGGCGAAGACGCGATCCTGCCGATGGAACTGAAGGCCGAAATCGTCGCCGCCGAGAGCGTCGCGCCCTCCATTCGCCGGCTCGTCCTCGCGCTGCCGCGGGGCACGCGTTTCCGGTTCCGTCCCGGCATGAATCTCGAGTTCTTCGCGCCGGATCTGGGCGAGTCGCGCCCCTACTCGATCGCCGATGCGCCGGACGCCGACGGCCTTGCGCCGGACGGCCAGCTGTCTTTCTTCATCACGCGTCACCCGCACGGCCGCTGCAGCACCTGGGTTCATTCCCTGTCCGTCGGCGATACCGTGAGCATCCGGGGACCTTACGGCGAGTTCGGCCTGCCCGACGCGGGGGATCGGCCGGTCCTGGCATTGGCCGGCGGCAGCGGCCTGTCGCCCGTTCTGTCCGTCATCGGGAAGGAGCTGGCCGAGGGGCGCAAACGACGCATCGAGCTCCTGTTCTCGGTGCGTGACCGTCGCGAACTTTTCGCCCTGGACGCGCTGGCGCGTCTCGCCCGCCGCCACGACAACTTCAGTTACCGCGTCACCCTGACGCGGGACGACGCCGCACCGCCGCCCTGGCTGCGCGGACGCATTCCCTTGCTCCTCACGCGCGAAGCTCGCGACTTGTCCGAGTACGTGGTGCTGGTCGCCGGCTCGCCCGCTTTCGTCGATGACTGCGTCGCGGCGGCCGTGGCATCGAATGCGGCCTCGGATCGCATCGTGACGGATTCGTTCCTGCCGCGCGCCGCCTCGGCCATGTCGCCGTCAGGCTGAGCCGTAAAGCGTTCGATCGCCGTCGGCATCCCGCGCAGGAACAGGTCCGCCGCCAGATCCGCGAAGCGACGCG
Organism: Alphaproteobacteria bacterium; assembly: GCA_036381615.1. Classification (GTDB taxonomy): domain Bacteria; phylum Pseudomonadota; class Alphaproteobacteria; order CACIAM-22H2; family CACIAM-22H2; genus CALANV01. Next base: position 35,033 of record DASVCL010000014.1, on the reverse strand, counting down.
GCGAGAGCGGTCCGCCGGGCCGATACCATGTGTATGTCCAGTTGATGATCCCGTAAAAGCTCATCGCGATCGGGATGCGTAGCATCCTTTCCTTGCCGAGCCGCGGCGCCAGTCCTTCGAACAGATCCGCCGCAAGCTCGATGAGCTGCCGCTCCAGCGCGACGATCGATCCCTTGCGGGACGGCGGCAGGTTGTCGAGCTCGTTCAGCAGCAGGATGTGCTTCGCCCGGGCATGCGCATAAAGTTCGAGCAATGCGCGGACGAACGCACGAAAGCGCGTCTCGGGATCTTTCTCCTGGCCGAGCGCCGCGCGCGCCGCGCCGTGCAGCGCCTCGACATGCGCCTTGAGCAGGTCGAAGAGAATGTCCTCCTTCGAGCTGAAATAATGATAGATCAGCGACTTCGCGCAGTTGCACGCCGCTGCGATGTCGCTGATCGATGTGGCCGCGAAGCCGCGCGCGGCGAAGAGCTCCGCGGCACGATCGCGGATGATCTGCTGCTTCGCCGCGTAATCCTCGGCCTGGGGGCGTGCCATGCCGCTCTGGCCGGCTAAAACACCGGAATGATGTCCGCCGGATCGAATGCGACCGTCTGCCCGTCGATCCCGATCTCCGGAATCGCCGGGAACGCAACGCCATAGGGTTCGAGCAGCCCCTTCATCTTGAGAACCGCGGCACGCCAGTTCTCGCGGCGCTCCTCGAGCGTCAGGATGCCGAGCCCGGCATCACGGGCGACATCCTCGAGCAGGCGATGCGCGGGGCGCCACGTCTCGGGCAGCTCCCAGAACTGCTCGGGCGGCTCATACAGGATGCCGGACAGGAACACGTAGCCGGCCCGTAGCTGTTTCGTGATCTGCTCGCGCATCTCGCTGGTCAGCTTCGGCAGAAGCCGCTCGAGAATGGCGAGACAGATGCCCATGTGCCGCGCCTCATCCTTCCCGACGTTCTTGAATGCCTCCTTGAACACGGGAATGGTCGTACGCTGATACATGCCGTGGAACAGCGTCGCCGATGCAACCTCGCCCATCAGGAACGACGTGAACAGGATGGCGAGCGGATACTTGCCGACGGCCTTCTTGTAGCCTTCCCAATAGCGGCCGCCGTTGTGGTAGTACCAAAGCACATTGTTGCGGGCGAGCTTGCCCAGCGGCGTCTCCGGCTCGTAGCCGAGCGGCCCGTTCGGCGTCAGCGCCTGGATCGCGCGCTGACAGATCTCCTCGTGGTTCACCTCGTCGCGCGTCACCGAAAAGAAGCACTTCCGGACGGGGTCCTCCTCGTGCGCCTCGTAGGTATGGATCATGGCGCGGGCAAACACGGCCGGACCGGACGAGTCGAACACGGACAGCAGAGACCACCAGTACGCCAGCGCATAGCGCTGATCCAGGGTGAAGGCGTTCGCGTCGAGCGTATCCCATGGCAGCCGGTTCGGCGCCCAGCCTGGATCGCGCGCGCCGTCGTAGATCTGCAACATTTTCGGCGTCTCGACGCGCCACTCGATCGGAAAGATGTTGCCTTCCGTGAAGGGCGGCGGATTGCGCGTGCCGTAAAGGATCTTGATCGGATCGGGTGCCTCGGTCGGTTGGGAGGGCGGCGCCTGTATCTTGTCGGCGAGCTGCTTGGCGGCACCGGTGAGTTCCGCGGCCATCGGGGTCTCCTCGTCATTGAACGGTCCGGTCGATTAATCGACCGATCGGTCAGTAAATTGACCGATCGGTCGACGAATTTCAAGTCCCTTCGAGCGTGACCGTTCCGTCCGGTCCAGGATCCGGTACCCCGTGCGCGGCGTTCTGCGCCACGCGACGGTTGTCGCGATCCAAGACCGCCGTGTAGGTTCTCCCCATGCGGGAAATGCAGGACTTCGTCGAGCCCGTTGCCATCGGACCGGGCAGCAGGATCGCACTTTTCCTGGATATCGACGGTACGCTCCTCGACATCGCGCCGGTGCCCGAGGCCGTTGTCGTCCCGCCGGAGCTCCGCGATACGTTGCGCGCGCTTCACGGCGCCCTCGACGGCGCGCTCGCCCTGGTATCGGGCCGCCCGATCGCGCAGATCGATCAGCTGTTCAAGCCACTGCGCCTGCCGGCGTCGGGCGAACACGGGTTCGAGCTGCGTGCGACGCCTGACGGTCCGATCGAGCGTTTGCAGCCGCCGACGATACTCCACCTGCTGCGTCCCGCGATGATGGAAATGACGCGCCGCATGGTCGGCGTCGTTCCCGAGTTCAAGGACAGCACAATCGCGATGCATTATCGGCAGGTTCCGCACGTGGCCGACGATCTGCGGCGCGCCATCGATGCGGCCGTCTCTCCCTATGCCGATCAGCTCGCGGTCATGCCGGGCAAGATGGTGTACGAGATCAAGCCCCACGGCGTGAACAAGGGACGCGCCATCGCGCAGCTGATGCTTCGGCCGCCGTTCGCGAACCGGAAGCCGGTGTTCCTCGGCGACGATGTCACCGACGAGTACGGATTCGCGGCCGTCCGCCAGATGGGCGGAAATGCGGTGCGCGTCGGCACGCCGCCGCCCGACAATGCCGATGCGCACCTCGATTCGCCGGCGCAGGTCCGTGCGTGGCTGCGGCAGATCGCCGAACGCATGGCGCCGCGGATCGGCGATGCTGCCTCAAAGGGATAGCCGGAGTCGCGAGGCGAAGTGCGCGGCCGTCGCCGATACCGGCGACGATCTGCAGACGAACCGGCCCGCAATCGCGCCGATCAGAAGCTTGTCTCTGTTACCTTTCGCACCATCATTCGCGCGTGATAAAGTGATCCGATGCGCGATCCGAACATGCTAGGTTGTTGCTGCATCTGACGGAGCAACGTCCGTGAGTCGCCTGGTCGTCGTATCGAACCGCGTCAGTTCCCCGCGCGAGCGGATCTCGCGGGCGGGCGGGCTCGCCGTGGCGATTCGTGATGCCTTGCGCCACCATGGCGGAATCTGGTTCGGGTGGAGCGGCGACATCGTCGAGGAACCGACGTGGAAGCCGCATCTGCAAACGGTCGGACGCATTACCTTTGCGACGGTCGATCTCAGCGCCGAGGATCATCGGGCCTACTATCTGGGTTATGCCAATAGCTCGCTGTGGCCGCTGTTCCATTACCGGCTCGGCCTGCTCGATTTCCAGCGTGCCGACTTCAACGTCTATCTGAAGGTGAATGCGCAGCTCGCCGCGACGCTTGCGAAGCTGCTCCGGCCCGACGATCTGATCTGGGTACATGATTATCACCTCATTCCGCTCGCTGCCGAGCTTCGGCGTCTCGGCGTCGGTAACCGCATCGGCTTCTTTCTTCACACGCCCTTCCCGACCACCGAGGTTCTGACCGCGCTCCCCGGGCACGAGGTTCTCGTCGAATCTCTTTGCGCCTACGATCTCGTCGGCTTCCAGACGGCCAACGATGTCCGCGCGCTTCTCGACTACATAAGTCACGAGGTCGGCGGCCGGATCACGAGCGACGGCATCGAGGCGTTTGGTCGTCGCACGCGCGTCGCCGCTTTTCCGATCGGCATCGATACCGCGGATTTCGCAGCCCTGGCCGAAGCGGCGGCGAACGCGCCGGATACGCAGCGCCTGCGCGACAGTCTTGCCGGCCGTCAGCTCATCATCGGCGTCGACCGCCTCGACTACAGCAAGGGCCTGCCCAACCGTTTCGCCGCATTTCAGGATCTGCTCACGCGCTGGCGCGAGCATCATGCGCGCGTCACCTTTCTTCAGATTGCGCCGCACTCCCGCGGCGAGATCGCGCAGTACCGCAGCCTTCGACGCGAGCTCGAGGCGATGGCCGGTCGGATCAACGGGCGTTTCGCCGAGTTCGACTGGGTGCCGATCCGCTACCTGAACAAGCCGATGTCACGTCAGACCCTTGCCGGCTTCTACCGGGTCAGCCGCGTCGGCTTCGTCAGCCCGCTGCGCGACGGCATGAACCTGGTCGCGAAGGAATACGTCGCCGCACAGGATCCGCAGGACCCGGGCGTGCTCGTCCTGTCGCGGTTTGCCGGTGCGGCGCGCGAGCTCACCAGCGCCATCATCGTCAATCCGTTTGATCCCTCCGGCATGGCCGACGCGCTGCACGCGGCCCTGGTGATGCCGCTCGACGAGCGCCTCGACCGCTGGCGCCGGTTGATGGATGTAATCCGCCGGAACACGATCGCGACCTGGCGCGAAGACTTCCTCGCGGCCCTTGCCGGCATCCCGCTGCGCGACGGTGGAGCGGTCGAACATGTCGAAGCGAAAGCACCCGCCGAACCATTGCCTGCCACTTAGCTGTCGACCGAGAGAATACCGCATGCAGAGCAGACGCTCCTTCCTTGCCTTCCTCGCCGCCGCATCGACCGCAGGCCTCTTTCCTGGCTCTGCCGACGCGTCGCCTCAGGCGGCGCGGGCATTCATCGACGAGCTGGGCAACGAGGCCATCGGCATTCTTCAGTCGGAGCAGCCTGCATCGGCGAAGGCCGAGCGCCTCGAGGAGGTTTTCCGGCGTGGCTTCGATTTCGAGGCAATCGGCCGGTTCATACTCGGCCGTTACTGGAACACGGCAAGCGCGCAGCAGCGAAAGGAATTCCTGGCGGCATTCACCGATTTCGTCACGCGGTCATACGCCCGCCGGCTCGCCGACGAGACGGTGAGCGGTTTCAACATTACGAACGTGCGCGATCTCGGCGACGGTGATTATCTCGCCCGAACCGAGATCTTGCGCGGAAACTCGGCGCCACTGAACTATGAATGGCGGGTCCGCCAGACTGATAACGGAATGCGGATCGTCGATATCATCATCGAGGGTGTCAGCCTGCTGGTGACGCAGCGTTCCGACTTTACGTCGGTCGTGCAGCGCGAGGGCATGGACGGGCTGATACGTACCTTGCGCGCGAAGGCATCGCAGTAGCCCTGCCCCGTCATGGATGCCGCGGCCGGGCACCGGCCCGGTGCCCGGCCGCCGCCTTTCAGGCTGGCGAACGATGGCGTGCCGTCGTCGGAATACGGTCAGTCGGCAGGAGTCGCCAATTCCTGCTCCTCCGGCCGTCCGGCGCGCCCGCCCAAGGTGCCCGCGATGGCGCCCAGGACCAGTGCGATGAACCCGTAGATCGCCGCCCTGGAAACGACACGCGCCGTCATCTCTGCCGTCTGGCGAGCCTGCTGCTGCAGCTGCTCGGCATTGCGGCGATAGGTCTCGCGCCACTGGTCGATGCGGTTGCGCGCCTCATCCTGCGAAATGCCGGCCTGCTGTGCGAGCGCGCCCGCGGCCTGATCCCGTTCGGCAGGCGAGAGATCGTCTGCCGTTACCACGCGCGTGGTTGTCGTCAGTGACTCGGCCTGCTGCGCCTGATCGGTGCCGCGGATGACGCCTTCGATCTCCTGCCGGAGCTCGGCCAAGGGGCCCTGCGTGGCGTCGGCCAGCTGCGGCACGACGGCCTGCGCCGTCTGCCCCAGGCCCGACATCACGTTGCTCATTACGCCGAATGCGCCACCGATCAATGCGCCGGCAGCACTCGTCAGCAGATAGAACACGACGAGCATCGTCGTCGCCCAGGTGACCAGACCATGGAGTGACGCCGACGTCGCAATCGGCACACCAGACAGACGTGCGGCCACCCAGCCGCCGACGAAGGCGGAGATGATCCCGGACACGGTCCACCATATCGCACCGGCGATCGAGAACGTTCCCGCCTCCGGCGTGCCTGCGGTCGCCGGGTCGATCGTGCTGACGCCGATCCCGACGCCGAGCATGCTGAGCAGGAACTGCGTGATGAGAGAGATCACGACTCCGGCGAATACGGCACCCCACGAGATCATTCGCACGCGCGTCGCCAGCGAAGGTGTGACGACCGTGGTCGCGGCCCCGGAACTCTCGTACGTGGTTGCCCGAACCATGACGACGACTCCTCAAAAGCTTTAGCTCGGATACGAACCGTGCCGTAATCGAAATTGTTCCTCGAAACGGCGTCGTCCGCCGCACGATCCCGCTCGGATCGTTTTTCGAACCGACACCAGCGTAGCCGGCAACGATTTGAAACGCGGGCGAAGTGGTCCGCGCCGATGACTTACCTCAACGGTCTCGCGCAGCGCCGAACGTATTACGGGAATGTCCAAGGACTCGCATCTGACAGTTGTCGATGCATGTCCGTCGCAATCGTCGCCGTGCGCCGTTGCCGTCCGTGAACGGAACAACCCGGATATGGCTGCGTTTTCCCAGCGTCCTCACCGTCCGAACTCCCACCGTCCGAACATCCGACGCAATTATGATCAGAACCGTATTGATCATCGGCGGCGCTGGCTTCATTGGCTCACATCTCGCAGACGAACTCATCGCCAACGGATATGACGTCAGAATTTTCGATAACCTGATTCCGCAGGTGCACGGCCGGCACGGCGCTTGGCCCGATTATCTGCCGCGCGCCGTCGAACTCGTTCACGGCGACGTCCGCGATCCCGCACAGATGCAGCGCGCGCTCGCCGACGTCGACGCCGTCTTCCATCTTGCTGCGATGGTCGGGGTCGGACAGAGCATGTATCAGGTGACCGACTACGTCGCCGTCAACGACCTCGGGACCGCCGTCCTCCTGCAGGCGCTGATCGATCGTCCCGTCGAACGTCTGGTTGTCGCCTCGTCCATGAGCATCTATGGCGAAGGTTTGTACCGACGCGCCGACGGCACGCTGGTCGAGACCGGCTTGCGGTCGACTGCTGAGGTGACTCAAGGCCGCTGGGATCTGTTCGACTCGTCCGGGCGGGAGCTCGTACCCGTGCCGACACCCGAGAGCAAGCGGCCCGATCTGGCGTCGGTCTACGCCTTGTCGAAATACGTTCAGGAGCGCATGTGCCTGCTGATCGGCGGCGCCTATCGGATTCCGGCCGTGGCGCTCCGCTTCTTCAACGTCTATGGCACCCGTCAGGCGCTTTCCAATCCATATACCGGCGTCCTCGCGATCTTCGCGTCGCGTCTGCTCAACGGGCGCCGCCCCCTGGTCTTCGAGGACGGCCGACAGCGCCGCGATTTCGTCCATGTCCGCGACGTCGCGCGGGCCTGCCGCCTCGCCCTGGAGTCGCCGCACGCTGACCGTCGTGTGGTGAACGTCGGCAGCGGCGAAAGCTTCACCATCGAGGAGGTCGCACGGCGGCTGGCCGCCGTCATGGGGCGGCCGGAACTCGCCCCGGAGATAACCCGACGCTATCGCGTGGGCGACATTCGACATTGTTTTGCCGATATTTCGCTTGCGCGCGAGGTGCTGGGCTTCGAACCGCAGGTGAGTTTCGACCAGGGCCTGAGCGAGCTCGTGGACTGGCTGAACACGCAGCAGGCCGAAGACCAAACGGAGCGCGCGGCGGAGGAGCTCGTTCGCCGGAGGCTGATGGCATGAAGTCCCGCCGTCGCAGCACGAATGGCTCCGGCGGCGCGCAGACGCCGGTCCGTACGCGCCAGGCAAATGGCGGCGGCAACATCGCCCTGATCACGGGCGGCGCCGGCTTCCTGGGATGCAATCTCGCCGATCGGCTCGCCAGCGAAGGCTGCACCGTCATCATCTACGACAGCCTCGCCCGGCCGGAGGTCGAGAAGAACATCGTCTGGCTGCAGCACCGTCACGGCTCCCGGATCCAGGTCCAGCTTGCCGACATCCGCGATGCACGGATGTTGAGCGGCGCCGTTGCGGCTGCCGACCTCGTGTTCCACTTCGCCGCGCAGGTCGCCGTGACGACGAGCCTCGTCGACCCGATCGGCGATTTCGAGATCAATGCGCGCGGCACCCTCAACCTGCTCGAGGCGCTGCGGGCGCGACAGCGACCCATCCCGCTCGTATTCGCGTCGACGAACAAGGTCTACGGGACGCTGGAAGACGTGGTCGTTACGGCCCGGGCGACGCGCTATGAGCCGCTCGATCCCGAGATCGCGCGCCACGGCGTGTCCGAACGGCAGCCGCTGTCGCTCTACAGCCCGTACGGATGCTCGAAAGGCGCCGCCGACCAGTATGTCCTGGATTACGCACGCATGTTCGGCTTGCCGACCGTCGTATTCCGGATGAGCTGTCTCTATGGGCCGCACCAGTTCGGCACCGAGGACCAGGGCTGGGTCGCACATTTCGCCATTTCGATGCTGACGGGCCGACCGATCACGATCTACGGCGACGGCCGGCAGGTTCGCGACATTCTGTTCATCGACGATGTTCTGGACGCCTATCTCCTCGCCGCATCCCGGATCGAGAGGGTCTCGGGTCAGGCCTTCAACATCGGCGGCGGTCCCGCGAACGCGATCAGCCTCCTCGAGCTGCTCGACGATCTCGGACAATTGACGGGCCGGCCGCCCAAACTCCGGCACGGGCCGGCGCGGGCCGGCGACCAGCAATACTACGTTTCGGATACGCGCAAGTTCGCTGCCGCGACCGGATGGCATCCGACCATGGATGCCCGGACCGGTGTCAGAAGGCTGGTCGAATGGCTCGAAACCCGCCACCGGCCTGCAGCGACGCTGGAATCGGAGCGACTCACCGCATGAAAGTCGCCCTGATAAATCCGAACTGGAACTTTGCCGGCAGCATCTACTTCGGCTGTCGCGAGCCTCACCTGCCGCTCGAGCTCGGTTACACGAAGCTTCTGCTGGAACGTGCCGGACACGAGGCGGCGATCTTCGACGCGCATCTGCATGACCTCCCGCTCAATGCGGTGCGGAACGCCGTGGCCGATTTCGCGCCGGATGCGACGGTGGTCACGACCGCACCGACCTATCTTTTTTGGCGCTGCGCGCCGCCGGAGCTGCGCGTGCCGCGGGCGGTCCTGCAGCGCGTGGCGGATGTCGCCGGAGTTCGGATCGCGGTGGGTCCGCACGGGTCGACGACCCCGCAGACCGCCCTGAGAAAACTCGGTGTCGACGTCGTCGTGATGGGTGAATGCGAAGAGATCGTCCCCCGCCTGCTGGCCGAGAGCTGGCGCGACATCCCGTCCATCTGCTACGCGGAGGACGGCGATGTCCGGGTTCAGGGCGGACCGCATGCCGGGACATTCGTCGATCTGCCGGCGCTGTCCTGGCCCGATGACTGGATCCGGTGCCATCGTCACCATCATCACCGGTTCGATATCGCCCCCGTCGACCCCGGCGTCGAGGTCGAAGCCTCGAGAGGCTGTCCGTATCACTGCTCGTTCTGTGCCAAGGAAAACTTCCGGGACAAATACCGTCGGCGCCGGTTGCCGATCCTGCTGGAAGAGATCGACCGTCTCGTCGCACAGGGCGCCGCCTACGTGTATTTCATTGACGAGATCTTTCTTCCCAACCGTCCGCTTCTCGAGGCGCTGGTCGAACGGCCGTTCAAGTTCGGGGTGCAAACCCGCATCGATCTGTGGAAGCACGACATGATCGAGCTGCTGGGCGCTGCCGGCTGCGTATCGATCGAGGCAGGTGTCGAAAGCCTGACGCCCGAGGGTCGCGACGTGCTCGACAAGGATTGCCGGATTTCGACCGACGAGCTTACCGAGCGGCTGATTTTCGCCAAGCAACACGTCCCCTTCGTCCAGGCCAACCTTATCCTGAGTGGCACCGACGATCCGCGCGAAATTGCGCGGTGGCGCGACATGCTCCGCGACCACGGCGTGTGGGCGAACGACCCGGTGCCGCTCTTTCCATATCCCGGTTCTCCGGACTACCGCAAGCTGTGGGGTCTGCCCGACGACGCGGCATGGGAGCGTGCGCTCGACCATTACCTCACGCGTTATGCGAGCTTCAGCGACATACAGGAGCGCCAGCCGCTTCCGCTGCACGAGCTTGAGACCGGCGCGGCACCGCAATGACGCCGCCCGCGCGAACGCCACTTCGCGTCCTCATGACGGCCGATGCGGTCGGCGGCGTGTGGACCTATTCGCTTGCGCTTGCCCGGGGCCTTGGCGCACGGGGGATCGGGACGATCCTTGCGGTGATGGGACCGCGTCCCTCGCCGGCGCAGCGGGCGGCCGCGCGGGCGATCGACGGCCTCGTTCTGCTCGAAGCGGACTACCGTCTCGAATGGATGGATGACGCAGCGGCCGACGTCGAGCAGGCGGGCGCCTGGCTGCTGGCGCTCGACCGGCAGTACGCGCCCGATATCGTGCATCTGAACGGATATGCCCATGGTGCGCAGGAATGGTCTGCGCCCTGCCTGATCGTCGCGCATTCCTGCGTCGCCTCCTGGTGGTCCGCCGTGAAACGGACGCCCCTTCCCGACGAAGGGAACGACTACCTGTTGCACGTGCACAGGGGCATCGCAGGCGCCGATCTGGTCGTCGCACCGACCCGGGCCTTCGGCGAGACGCTCCGGCATATCCATGGCGTTGATGCCGAGGTGCGCGTGATCCCGAACGGCCGTGACCCGACGTCCTTCGCCCCCGATTTCAAGCAGCCTTTCGTCCTTGCCGCAGGGCGGGCCTGGGACGAGGCCAAGAACATTGCGACTCTCGACCGGGCGGCCCCGGACCTGCGCTGGCCCGTATTCCTGGCCGGTCCGCTATCCGCGCCCGAGCGTCGGGAATTCGCGCCGAAACATCTGCGCCCCCTTGGGTTTCTCGACGAAACATCGCTGGGCGAGGCCATGGGGCGCGCCTCGATCTTCGTCTCGCTCGCCCGCTACGAACCGTTCGGGCTGGCGGTGCTGGAGGCGGCTCTTTCCGGATGCGCCCTCGTGCTGAGCGACATTCCCACGCACCGCGAATTGTGGAACGAGTGCGCCATCTTCGTGCCGCCTGACGACGCGGCAAACCTGGTCGCTGCCGTGAACGAGCTCTGTCGGAACAGGGATCGTCTCCGCGCGCAGGGCAAGCGCGCATGGCGGCGCGCGCAACGATATTCGGTCGATCGCATGGTGGCTGCCTATGCCGCGGCGTACGCGGAACTGGCGCACCGGCCATCGGCCCGGCGGGGTTCCGTTCGACTCGCTGCAACGTCCAGGTGAAAGGCCGGGAATGCGCTTCGTCCTGTTCTGCCACTCGCTGGTCTCGGACTGGAACCATGGCAACGCTCATTTCCTCCGTGGCGTCGTCCGGGAGCTGAAGCGGCGCGGACATGCCGTGACGGTGTACGAGCCGCGCGGCGGATGGAGCCGTACCCGTTTATCGCGCGAGCTCGGCCGCGATCCCGCCGTCGAATTCCAGGCCGCATTCCCCGGTCTCAACTCCATCGAGTACGAGGTATATGCGCTGGACCTCGACGAGGCTCTGGATGATGCCGACGTCGTGATCGTGCACGAGTGGACGGATCCTGTGTTCGTCGCGCGGATCGGCCGCCATCGCCGCCAGACCGGGCGATACCGGCTCCTCTTCCATGACACCCATCACCGGTCCGTCAGCGCGCGCGACGACATCGCGCGCCTCGACCTTGACGGCTACGACGGCGTTCTCGCTTTCGGCGAGGCAATCCGCGAAATCTACCTGCGCCACGGCTGGTCCCAGCGTGCCTGGACGTGGCATGAGGCCGCCGATACGACGCTCTTCCGCCCCATCCCGTCGTCGGCGCGCGACGGCCACCTCGTCTGGATCGGTAACTGGGGCGACGACGAGCGCTCGGCCGAGCTGCACGAGTTCCTGCTCGATCCCGCCCGCGCGCTTGGCCTGCGCCCCGTCGTCCATGGCGTCCGGTATCCCGCCTCCGGCCTCCGGGCGCTGAGAGCGGCCGGCGCCGAATATCGCGGCTATCTTCCCAATCACCGCGTGCCCGAAACCTTCGCCCGGTTCCATGTGACGGTCCATGTCCCGCGACGCCAGTACGTGACCGCCCTGCCCGGCATCCCGACGATCCGGATGTTCGAGGCACTCGCGTGCGGCATTCCGCTCATCGCCGCGTCGTGGCGCGACACCGAGGGCCTGTTCGGACGCCACGACTTCCTGGTCGCGCGAAACGGCATCGAGATGATGAGGCATCTGCGCGCGCTCTTCGCCGATGCGGATCTCCGCGCGTCGCTTGCCGCGAACGGTCTCGCGCGCATTCGGGCCCGGCATACCTGCGCCCACAGGATCGATGCGCTCCTCGAAATCTGCGCGGATCTCGGCGCAGCCGCGGCGCACGCGGCGCCCGACCGCCAACCGCTCGCCGTCGAGGCCACCTGAATGCATGTCGCATTCTTCGGATCGAGCCTTCTTTCCGCCTACTGGAATGGCGCGGCGACCTATTATCGCGGCCTTCTGCGTGCCCTTGCCGCGTGCGGCCATCAGATCACGTTCTACGAGCCCGATGCCTACGACCGTCAATCCCATCGCGACATCGCCGCGCCGGAATGGGCCAGGGTCGTGGTCTATGACGCGGCGGAGTCGGCGGTCGATCACGTCCTCGATCAGGCCCGCGCCGCCGACGTTCTGGTGAAGGCGAGCGGTGTCGGCGTTTTCGACGACAGGCTCGAAAGCGGCGTCCTCGCCGCCCGCCGGCCCGGCGCGGTCGCGATCTTCTGGGACGTCGATGCGCCGGCCACCCTCGATCGCCTGCACCGTGCCGCGCACGACCCGCTGCGCGACCTCGTCCCGCGCTACGACATGGTCCTTACCTACGGCGGCGGCGAGCCGGTGGTTGCCGCCTACCGGGCGCTCGGCGCACGCGCCTGCATCCCGATCTACAACGCGCTCGATCCGTCCACGCATCATCCGGTGGCCCCCGACCCCGACCTCGTCGCGGACCTCTGCTTCGTCGGCAACCGGCTCCCCGACCGCGAGGCCCGCGTGGACGAGTTCTTCTTCTTCGCGGCCGCAGCGCTCCCGGCCAGACGATTTCTGCTCGGCGGCAGCGGATGGGCCGACAAGCCGAGGCCGGCCAATGTCCGTTATCACGGTCACGTCTACACGCATCAGCACAATGCCCTGAACTGCTCGTCGATGGCGGTGCTCAACGTCAATCGGGCAAGCATGGCAAGCTATGGTTTCTCGCCGCCGACCCGGATCTTCGAGGCCGCCGGCGCAGGCGCATGCCTGATCACCGACATGTGGCCGGGAATCGAGCAGTTCCTCGAGCCGGGCCGGGAAATTCTGGTCGCCCGCTCGGGCGACGAGGTGGCATCGCATCTCGCCGCCCTGGATCCCGCTCGGGCGCGTCGCATCGGCGCGGCGGCGCGGGCGCGGGTCTTGGCTGAGCACACCTACGCTCACCGGGCGCGGCAGCTCGACGCGATCCTACGCGGTCGAACCGTGCCGCACGAACGCATGGCCGTGTGATGGGGGCCCTGTCGTTCGTCATTCTCGGCCTGTCGATCACCTCGTCATGGGGAAACGGCCACGCGACTACGTACCGGTCGCTCGCGCGGGAACTCCGTGGCCGTGACCACGAGATCGTCTTCCTCGAACGGGATGTCCCCTGGTACGCGGCGAACCGAGACATGCCCGAGCCGCCGTTCGCGCGCGCCTGCCTCTATCATGGCGTGGCCGACCTCAAGCGCCGGTTCACCGGCATCGTACGCACCGCCGACGTCGTGATCGTCGGCTCCTTCGTTCCGGACGGACATGCCGTCGCCGAATGGGTCCTCGATACGGCGGGCGGCGTCACCGCCTTCTACGATATCGACACGCCCGAAACCGTTGCGGCGCTCGAGCGCGGAACATGCGCCTATCTATCCGCCGATCTGGTACCCGCCTTCGACCTCTACCTGTCCTTCACCGGCGGGCCGTTGTTGCGACGACTGGAACATGAATTCGGCGCGCGCATGGCGCGCCCCCTTTACTGCTCCGTCGACCCGGACCTCTACTATCCCGCGAAGGCTCCGCTCCGGTGGGATCTGGGCTATCTCGGCACCTACAGTGCCGACCGGCAGCCGAAACTGGCCCGGCTGCTCATCGAGCCGGCGCGCACGCGACCGAGTGCCCGCTTCGTCGTCGCCGGCCCGCAATATCCCGACGACATCGCATGGCCGCGCAACGTTGCCCGCATCACTCACCTCGCCCCGAACCGCCATCGACGCTTCTTCAATGCGCAGCGCTTCACCCTCAACATCACGCGGGCGAACATGGTTCGCGCGGGCTGGTCACCAAGCGTCCGTCTGTTCGAAGCCGCGGCCTGCGGCAGCGTCATCATCAGCGACTGGTGGGAAGGACTCGACTCGCTGTTCGCGCCGGGCAAGGAGATCCTGGTCGCGCAAACGGCACGCGAGATCATGGACATGCTCGACATCGGCGAGGCCGAGCGGCGCCGCATCGGACAGGCGGCACGCGCACGGTTCCTGCTCTGTCACACCGCGCGGCATCGCGCGCAGGAGCTCGAGCGCTATGTCCGCGAGGCGGGATCGCAACTGCGACCTTCGCACGCGGCCGCCATGCGGGCTCAGGCCTGAGGGCGCCGGGCGGCAGTCCCGTCCCCGGCAGTATCGACACCCGCCTTATCCGTCCCCGTCGGCCGGCCGGCTCTTGCCGATCGCCCGCTGATATGACCGGCTGGTGCCGAGCACGTGCGCCGCCAGCAGGCGGCCGGCGTGCGCGAACTTGCCTTCGCGCACGAGCCGCACGATCTCGTGATGCTCGCGATCGGCCCGGCGCACGTGCTCCGGCTCATGCGCAAGCCGCGTGCGCAGCGCCTGAACCTTGAACACGATTCCATTGTAGGCGCCGACCAGCAGCCGGTTCCCGCAGCGCTCGAAAATGGCCCGATGGAACGCCGCATCGAGCTCGCGGTACCGGTCGAAATCCCGCGCCGCGCGCGCTGCCCCCATCTCGCGGACGATGTCGGCAAGCGCCATGGCCAGCGATTCGTGATCGCGCCGGCAGGCGAGACGCAGCGCCTCCCGTTCCAGGATCGCGCGCAGCTCGCAGATCTCGGCGACCTCCTCCGGCCGCAGCTTGAAAACGAAGCTCCCCTTCTGCGGCAATACCTCGATCAGGCCTTCGGCCTTGAGGCGAAGCAGTGCCTCGCGCACCGGCGTCTTCGAGATGCCCAGCGTCGCGGCCAGCGCGTTCTCCGAAACGGCGGCGCCGAGTTGCAGACGTCCCTCGACGATACTCGCGCGCACATGGTCGCAGACGAGATCGGTCAGGGATCTCGGCCGTTCGATCTTGGCGAGGCTTTCGGCGACGGTGCCCGAAGGTCGTGCGCGCATCGGTTCCGGCAATCTCATATCTTGCATATGAGATACTAGGGGTGATAGCGTTCGTTGCAAAGGGAGAAACGTCAACGTGTATCCGGATCTTGAGGGGAAGGTCGCCCTGGTCACGGGCGGCACGCGCGGCATCGGTGCGGCGATCGCCAAGGCATTCGCGAAGGCAGGGTGCAGGACCGTCGCGAGCGGACCGAAGGTGGAAGTCGAGACGGCGCGCCGCGAAGTCGGGTTCCAGGGCATCGATCTCCGCGAGGTCGACGTCACCAGCGACGGCTCGGTCGCGACCCTCGTTTCGGCGCTCGACCGGATCGACATCGTCGTAAACTGCGCGGGCATGATCCGCCGACGCGACGAGTTCCGTGTCGCCGATTTTCAGCGGGTCATCGACTGCAATCTCGAGGGCACCATGCGGGTGTGCGCCGCGGCCAAGTCGAAGTTCCCGGCGGACGGTGGTGCGATCGTCAACACGGCGTCGATGTACAGTTTCTTCGGCGCGCCGCACGCCCCCGCCTACGCGGCGAGCAAGGGCGGCGTCGCGCAGCTGACCAAGTCGCTGGCCGTTGCCTGGGCGCCCGATCGCATTCGCGTCAACGCCGTGGCGCCCGGCTGGATCCGGACCGCGATGACCGAGGCCGTCCGGAACGATCCGGCGCGCGAGGCGCCGATCCTCAGCCGCACGCCGCTCGGCCGCTGGGGCGAGCCCGAGGAGGTCGCTGACGTCGTGCTGTTCCTATGCTCGGCCGCCGCCCGGTTCGTTACCGGTGTCATCCTGCCGGTGGACGGCGGCTATTCAATCGCCTGAGACCCCGTCTCGAGGAGGACACATGCGGGACAATGCTGCGAAATCCCAGATTCCGATGCTCTCGGCGGTCGGTATCCGGCCGGAGATCGTCACCCAGGCAATCCCGGACGACGAGCGCGTGTGGGTTCCGCAGGCCGACAATGTCTGGTTCCGGCCGTTGCTGCTCAATACGGTCAACGGCGGCTGGTGCAACCTGCTGCGGGTTCGGCGCGCGGGCATTTTGAGTCGGCATCGCCATCCCATGATCGTCGTCGGCTACGTGATCAAGGGTAGCTGGCGCTACCTCGAGTACGACTGGGTCGCGACACCCGGCAGCTTCGTCTACGAGCCGCCCGGCGAGGTCCACACGCTGACGGTGGATTCCGACGACGAAATGATCACCTTCTTCAACATCTCCGGGGCGATGATCTACGTCGACGAGACCGGAAAGCCGACCGCCTACGAAGACGTGTTCACCAAGATCGACATGTGCCGTGCGCACTATCGCAAGGTCGGCCTAGGCGACGCGTATATCGACCAGTTCATCCGTTAGGCGCGTCCTGAAACAAGAACATCGCGCCGAAGGGGAGGAAATGCTGGCCTGTCTCGAGCGCTGGCTGGTGGCGGCCAATCGGGCCGTGCTCGTCGCCATGATGGCGGCGATGGTCGCGTGCGTCTTTGCGAACGTCCTGGCCCGGTACGGGTTCGGCTTCTCGATCATCTGGGCCGAGGAAATTTCGCAGTACCTCATGGTCTGGCTGACCTATCTGGGCGCAGGCCTCGCCATGCGCGAGGGCCGTCACGTCGCGGTCGAGCTTGCGCAGGATCTGCTTCCGGAACGGGCCCGCCGCTGCGTTCGCTGGATCGTCGCGGTCGGCATCTTCGCCTTCGTCGTCGCCCTGACGATCCTCGGATTCCAGTTTGCGGCCTTTGCCTGGATCCAGGAGACGCCGGTCCTCAACATCCCGCTGGGCATTCCCTATCTCGCCATACCCTGCGGCGCACTGGTGTTCGCGCTGCATTTCGTGCTGGTCATGCGCGACTACGTGGCCCGCGAATTCGAGCATCCCGAAAGCCTGGAGCCGGAGGATGCCGCCACGATCGAAGCCCAGGCCTCGATCCGGCAGGTCTGAACCATGGCCACGATCCTGTTCGCCGGTTTCCTCGTGCTCATGGTCATCGGCGCCCCCATCGCGTTCGTCATGGGCGGCGCCGGCTTCCTTGCGCTTCTGATCGACGGACGGTTCTCGCTCCTGACCGTGCCGCAGCGGCTGTTCAACGGCATAAACTCGTTTCCGCTGATGGCCGTGCCGTTCTTCATTCTCGCGGCCGACCTCATGACGGCGAGCGGGATTACCAGCTCCCTGCTGCGCTTCGCCAACAGCCTGGTCGGCCATATCCGCGGCGGCCTCGGCCACGTCAACGTCCTCACGAACACGCTGTTCGCCGGAATCAGCGGGTCGGCGCTCGCCGATGCGGCCGGGCCGGGCGCGATCCTCATGCGGATGATGAAGCGGGCCGGATACGATCAATACTACGCGGCAGCCCTCAGCGCTTCGACGGCGACGATCGGGCCGATCATCCCGCCGAGCATCATCATGGTGGTGTACGCCATCACCGACAACAGCGTCAGCGTCGCGGGTCTGTTCCTGGCGGGTGTCGTTCCCGGCGTGCTGCTCGGACTGTCGCTCGCCGTCACCAACCACATCATCTCGCTGCGCCGCGGCTATCAGTTCGCCACGGCGCGGGTGAGCTGGTCCGAACGCGGCCGTGCAATGGTCAAGGCCATGCCGGCGCTTCTCATGCCGCTGATCATCATCGGCGGAATTCTGACGGGCGCCTTCACGCCGACCGAGGCGTCCGCAGTCGCGGTGGTCTACGCACTGTTCGTCGGGTTGTTCGTCACGCGGCACCTCAACTGGCGGGTGATCCAGAAGGTATTCGTGCAGAGCGCGCTCGTGACCTCGGCCGCACTGCTCATCGTCTCGATGGCGTCGCTGTTCGCGTGGCTGCTCACGATCCTGCAGATCCCGCAGGCCATCGCCGGCCTCATCGGCGGGCTCACTCGCGAGCCGCTGCTCATTCTCGCGATCGTCAACATCTTCGTGCTGATCTGCGGCCTGTTCATCGACACGTTGCCCGCCGTCATCATTCTCGTGCCCGTCCTGGTGCCGATCGCACTCCAGGTCGGGATCGACCCGCTCCATTTCGCCATGGCCATCGTGCTCAACCTCACGATCGGCATGATCACACCGCCGGTCGGCGCCGTTCTGTTCGTCATGTCGGCGGTCGGGCGCCTGCGCTTCGAGGCGTTGTCGCGGGCCATTGTGCCATTCCTGTGCGCCGAGCTGATCGTGCTCGTGCTGGTGGTCTATGTGCCGTGGGTCAGCCTCGCGCTGCCCCACCTGCTCGGTTACACGCGCTGAACCACTGCCAAAGGGAGGAGACGATGTCGATGTTGAAGATTCCGCTCATGGCGGTCGCGGCACTGGCACTCACCGTCCACGCCGCCGCCGCGCAGCAGACGAAAACGATCAAGTACGCGCATTTCCAGCCGGCCAAGCTGGATCAGCCCAAGCACGCAGCCGCGACCGCCTTCAAGGCCTATGTCGAGGCGAATTCCGGCGGCACGCTGAAGGTCGAGATCTTCCCAGCCGGGCAGTTCGGCGGGGATGCGCCGACCATGGAAGGCCTGCGTCTCGGCACGCTCGAAATGGCCGTTGTCCATGACGGCGCCATCGCCGGAACGTTCAAGCCGGTGATCGCATTCGGCATTCCCTTCCTGTTCCGCGACCAGGCACAGGCCTGGGCGGTGATGGACGGCCCCTTCGGCCAGGAGTTCGGCGAGATGATGGCGAAGCAGGTCGGCATCCGGGCGCTCGCGCTTGCCGACAACGGCATCCGCCATTTCACCAACAACGTGCGTCCGATCCGCACGCCCGACGACATGAAGGGCCTCAAGATCCGCGTGCAGCCGAGTCCGGTCTTCCAGCGCCTGGTCGAAGCGCTCGGCGCCAGCCCTTCGGCCATCCCCTGGGCCGAGCTTCCGACGGCGCTCCAGCAGGGAGTCGTCGACGGCCAGGAGAACAGCGTCACCAACATCCTGGCCGCAAGCCTCTATCAGCATCAGAAGCACATATCCCTCGACGCGCACGTCTACAGCATTCACGCCTATCTGATGAACGAACGCTTCTGGCAGAGCCTCAGCAAGGAGCAGCAGAAGGTCGTGCGCGACGGCGTCGAGATCGCCAAGTGGATCCATCGCGGCATGACCACGGCCCAGGACCTCAACGCCAAGGACATCCTCGAGAAGGTCGGCATGACCGTCACCGTCCTGAGTCCGCAGCAGATCGGCGCCTTTCGCGAGAAGGCCCAGGGCCCGGTCCGCGAGTATGTCGAACGCGAAGTCGGCAAGCCGCTGGTGGACAAGCTGTTCGCGGCCATCGCCGCACAGGACAAGGGCGCGAACTGAAACGCGGGCGAAGACGATCCGCGCGCATGGAGGGGCGGCCGGCGACCGGCCGCCCCTTCGTCGTTTGTGCCGCCGGCTGGTTACGGCTTCCGAATTCTCTGCCGCACCCGTCGCGCTGGCCGGTGCCGCCCAACCTGGCCTAGGATCACAGGCACCGATCGGCAGCGGTCCGCATGGGCCGCGACAGAGTACGGAGAACTCCCCATGTCGATCCTCGACCTCTTCTGGATCTTCATCATCTTCACCGCGATACAGCCGCTGTTCCGGCAGAAACTGATGGAGATCCAGCGCCAGCGGAAGATCGCACAGATCCAGCGGCAGCGCGGCTCGCGCGTGATCGTCCTCGTGCACCGGCAGGAGACGATGCGCCTGCTCGGCTTTCCCGTGATGCGGTACATCGACATCAACGATTCGGAAGACGTCCTGCGCGCGATCGAGATGACCGACGACGACATTCCCCTCGACATCGTCCTGCACACGCCGGGTGGGCTTGCCGTCGCGGCGCTGCAGATCGCCCGGGCGGTCGATGCCCATCCGTCGAAGGTGACGGTTTTCGTTCCGCACTACGCCATGTCCGGCGGTACGCTGATCGCGCTCGCCGCGGACGAGATCGTCATGTGCACGCACTCGGTGCTCGGTCCGATCGACCCTCAGCTCGGACAACTGCCGGCGGCATCGATCCTAACGGTTCTCGACCGCAAGCCAGTCGCCGAAATCGATGACAACACGCTCATCCTCGCCGATGTCGGGCGCAAGGCGATCGACCAGATGCGCAACGCGGCGATCAACCTGCTCAAGGGCAAGATGCCGCCCGAACGCGCCGAGGCGATTGCACGCAAGCTGACCGAGGGCGCCTGGACGCACGACTATCCGATTTCCGCCGCCGAGGCGAAGGAGCTGGGGCTGAACGTCAATACCGACATGCCGCCCGAAGTGCTGGAGTTGATGAACCTCTACCCGCAGCCCGTCCGCACCCAGCGGGGCGTCGAGTATCTGCCGGTGCCGCGCGGCCGCGAACCCGCTCCGGTGGACGGCCACCGCTGACCCTGCCCGGGGGCACGGGTCCGGGCTTGGCCTTGCCGCGGCGCTGGCCCTGCGGCGTGCAATAGGATATGTAGGATTTATCCTATGTCCCGATTCGCAGGCTTCCGGGGGAGCTTCGCCATGGCCGAAACCGAACCACAGGATCGCGTCCGCCAGCTGGTGCGGCAGCGCATCGCCGATCTGCGACTCTCCCTTGCCGAGGTCTCGCTCAAGCTCGGTCGGAACCACGCCTATCTGCAGCAGTTCCTCGAGCGCGGGACGCCGCGCGAGATCCCGGAGAAGATACGCCCGGCGCTGGCGGCCATCCTCGGCGTCGACGAGCGGGCGCTGCGGCGCGTGGATGGCGCCGACGGCCGCACCGGCCCGCAACGGCATGATGGCGCCGCCCGCCGGATAGATCCGGTCGCACTCGCCGGCAGCACCGCAAAAGACCGCGATCTTCCGGTCTATGCCAGTGCGCAGGGTGGCCCGACGGGCATGCTGGTCACCCCGGACCCGATCGACTGGGTCCCTCGACCCAGGCCGCTGGAGCATGTCGCGCAGGCGTTCGCCGTCTATGTCGTCGGGGATTCGATGGAGCCGGCCTACCGCCATGGCGACATGGTGCTCGTCCATCCATCGCTGCCGCCGCTGCGCGGCGATGACGTGCTCCTGGTCAAGCATCAGCCCGATCGCGACATGATCGCCATGGTCAAGAATCTGGTCGGCTGGAACGACCGAAGCTGGCGGCTCAAGCAATGGAATCCGGCGCGCGAGTTCCAGGCCAGCCGGCAGGAATGGCAGCAGGCGCACGTCATCGTCGGCAAGTACAACCGGCGCTGATATCGGCCCCATAACACGCTTTTTCGACACCTCCGCCGCCGGTCGCGCGGGCAGCGCCGGCAGTGCGCGACATCGGCGCGACGGGCCGCGTGCGCGCCCGCGGGTCCGGCTCAGGTTCTTCATCTTGGCCGTAGGAGTTTTCCTATTGACCGTAGGGATAATGTCTCCTACATTGCGGTCACCGAGATCGAAGTCACAGGCACGCGTGGAGACGGACGGCGTCCGCGAATGGCGGAAATCCTCGGCCCAATGAGGCCGGCGGCCGGACCGGAAATGCGGGGCGCGTGCGGTGACGGCGGGCGGGTAATCCTGCCGGCGACGAACCCGTGGCGCGCATGGCGCCATATGCCGCGGCCGGCGGGCGCCATATCCGCCGCGCGTTCTCGGGCGAAAGCCACCCCGCAACGAGCCCTGCCCTTCTACATCCTTATTCGAAATGACGCACTACAGCACGGCGGATCGTCTCTTCATCGCCACGGAAGTCACGCGTCGGATGAACTACATCCAGCACGATGCGGTCGAACTCGCGCGCCTGCTGCGGGGCGAGCGGATGTCGGCCGGCGCGCACGAGGCGCTCATGCGCATCATCAAGGACCTCGAGCGGATCGCCGAGACGGCGGACCCGCACTCCGTCGAGGGCCCCGATGCGCCGGCAACGACCATGTCCCCGGAAAAGGCCGATGCGGCATGAGCCGACGTTCTGCGAGACGTGCGCGCACGTCTACAAGGTGGATCGGCACGATCCGCCCTGGCGGTGGCTGTGCATCAAGCACCGCCGGATCGAAGGTTTCGGGTTCGTGACCCGGAAGACGTGGGACGACTTCCCGCCCTATCTCTACTGCCGCGACGTGAATGGCGGCCAATGCCCCCTCTACGAAGCGACGACATCAACACAGCCGAAGACGGAGACAGCGACGTGATCGACATCAAGGCCCTTACCGCCCCCTTTCCGGCCGACCGCGTGAGCTGGCGTGTCGGCTCGACCACCGCCGACAGAAAGCGCGGCATGGCGCTCGCCTACATCGACGCGCGCGACGTGATGGACCGCCTCGACGAGGTCTGCGGCCCCGAGAACTGGCAGTGCCGGTATCCCCACGCGAACGGCAAGACGGTGTGCGAGCTGGGCATCCGCATCGGCGACGAATGGATCTGGAAGGCCGACGGCGCTGGCGACACCGATTTCGAGGCGGAAAAGGGCGCGCTCTCGGACGCGTTCAAGCGCGCCGCCGTGCGCTGGGGGATCGGACGCTACCTCTATGATCTGGAAGCACCTTGGGTCGATATCGAGGCCTCGGGCCGCTCGGTCAGGATTGCGGCCCACGAAACCGCGAAACTGCAGGACCTGCTGACGCGCCGCATGAAGCGCGCGCCGACGGCCCCGCGCGGCTTCCAGCTGATCGACCCGGATACGGGCGATGCCGTGATGTACGATCGCGGCGGCGCCTTCCTCGAGGCGCTCGAGAGCGCGATGCGGGCCGGCAATGCCGCGGAGTGGTGGACCACCAATGCCGCCACCGCACGGCGCCTCGCCGAGCGGTTCCCACAGGCCGCCAAGCGCGTCGAGGAACTCGAACAGCTGACGCTGCAGCCGGCATAGGCGATACGTCTGACGGCGCCGAAATGCCTCGACGGGTTATTCTCACCTTCTGACGTATTGAGCATGCAATCAGACGAGCTGCTGCAATAAAGCTTTCAGGCAGCCAACACTGTCGGACGCTTCAATGTACCCAAGCGCACAACCGCAATCTCAGATTCGAGATGCCTTCGAATCTCCCCGGTCTAGGCGGTTGCGGCCTAAAGTCGGATGATTATCAATGACAAGAATCTAGAGACGCCTGCCTTCTTATCTATTCAAATACTTTGACGTGGATGTCGCGATCACCCACCTGGGTTCAGAAAACTTATATTTGGATACGCCGGAATGTCAGATTCACACGAGGACCGCAAGGACGCCTCTCCTTTAGAATGGCGTGCTTCCAGTTAGCCTGTGTGTCGCCCTTCATCACCAAGAGGCTACCTGATCCAAGCATGATCCGAATCGGTTTCAATTCTTTATTTGCTTTAGCTTTGAAGACGATGGCTCTTTCTTCTCCAAGGCTCAAAGACGCGATGATAGGTCTCGGCCCAAGCTCCCGCTCGTCATCGCTGTGGAATCCCATGCTGTCATTGTTGTCGCGATAGTAGTTCAGCAGCACACTATTGAACCTCTCGTCTACCACTCGTTCCACACGGGCGCGCAGCGCAAGTAACAATTCTGTCCACGGAAGAGGGTCGAGGCTGAGACCAGAATAAGAATACCTGCAACCAGGATCACCATACCAAGCGATGAGACGTGGCTGCAGGTAATGTTTACCCCAGACACTCACCGCTTCCTGACGCCAGGGTGTCTCACGGATGAGTTCGTCCTTAATACGATCTGGCGCCTGATCAAGAGCAAGATGCCGCAGGAGGTAAACCTCAGCGCCCGGCATCGGAATCCGCTCTAGCTTCTCATTATCTGAGAACAGCTCAGCCATCAAAACTTCTTCTGAAGAACGCGATAGCTCACATGACCTTGAATCCTGGGATTGTGGCCGAACTTATCTTGATATTCGGCAAGTTCTGATGCCTGCTCGGAAAACCGCGGAATAATACGATAGTTGTCCTGCTTGATAATAGGTGTCAGCCCAGCATCTCCACAAAGGTTATCAAAGTATGAATTGAAGATATCGCTCCCGTTATCAATATACAGAAAAAGCGAGCCAACCTTTGCATGGTCGAATAGGTACTTCCAGAAGTCACTTACGCCGTTGCGTGACATAACTTCAGAAACAAAATAGCTCATCGTAAACAGGTCAGCTTCAAGAAACTTTCTCTGCAACCGCCAAGATTCTGGATTTGTCACATCCAACGGCTGGAAGTTTGCGTTGAGCGCCACATTGACGCGGAACAGTTCGTCAAGTTCTGTCCAAACGTCTGCCCAGGCTTGCTCTCTATCAAGCAAATAGCAAATAACCTTTTCTACGGGTTCCTTCTCCGCGCGTTCACTCAGGTACTTCAAAACGGCGATGATGTCGCTTCCTGGTCCACCACCGATGCATGACACTCGAAGTTTCTTGTCCGTGAAGATCGATCTGCTTCCCTGACGTTCCAACTCCCGTTGCAGCTCATGAAGAACTTGAACAATGTAGTCACCATGAGCAGCTACATACTTGTATACGTAGGCGAAACGATTGACCGGATTCCTGTAGTTAACAGATTCGCGACCTTCATCATTTAAGTTTCGGTAGACATTCGTCAGATAGCTCATACTCTCGATGATTTTCCGGTCAGCACCGTCACCGTATACGCTCAGACAGTCTTGGTAGAGTTCATCGAGTGCGACTTTGACGAGTTCAAAAATCGTCATTTTGCCCCCCTTGCAAATCTCATGTTTCGTGAATTTTGTCCCGCTCCTTAAGCAACTTATAATTGAAGAACAGAGGAAATCAAGGCGCAACAATTGCGAGCCCTCAGTGTCGTCATCATCTAAACAAAAGGGGCGTTCGGCCGATCGCCCACGCAATTCCACTTTGGAGGCATGAAGCTAACACCCTGGCCGGTCTTCGCCAGCTCTTGGACCGGGGCGTGATCTTGAAGAAGCGGCATCATGACCATCACTCGAGTGATGAGATTCCGAAACCGCATAAGAAGGACACCTTCCACCAGTGAAACTGCGACCCATGCTCCGAAAATCGCCAAACGCGTCGAGGAACTCGAACAGCTGACGCTGCAGCCGGCATAGCCGGCACGATCGGCAGTCACGAAGCCGGGGCGACGGCGCGCGCTGCGACAGGCGCAGCACGCGCGTCCGGCCGCCGCGCCCTCCGGGGCCGCCGGATCGGCCTGCGCCTTCCCGCCCCTGCGCGTTTGCGTTTGTCGGGAAAGACGCGCCGGCGCCTGCAAATTCAGGCTGTCGGGTTATACCCTGGCTCCCTCTCGACCATGTCGAGCGCACGGCGCAGCGCCGCGGCCGCTTCGCGGCGCTCGTCGCCGGACATGGATCCCGGGTCAATCTCCAGCCGCAGATGCGGCAAATCGGCGCGAACCGGGCCTTGAATCGTGGCGGGATCGCCCTTCAGCGCGACGACACCATAGGTCGCGATCGGGTAGGCGATTCCTTTGGCCCTGATATGTCCCAGCTCCTCGCACTGAATGTGGTCCTTCACGTGAGCAAACGTCTCGAACGAAATGAGGATACGACCCGGCTGCGCCTCATGCTCCAGCCGCGAGGCGAGGTTTACCGCACCGCCGATGATGGTGTAGTCCATCCGGTCTTCGCTGCCGAAATTGCCGACAGTGCAGTAGCCGGTGTGAATGCCGATCCGGCAGCGCAGGGGCGTTTCGATGCCGGCACCTCGCCAGGTGTCGGCAAGCTCCCCCATCCGCTGCTGCATGGCCAGTGCCATCTTGACGCAAGCGATGGCATCCTCCTTCACGCCGCGCGTCTCCGGATCGCCGAAGAACATGACGATGGCGTCGCCGACGTACTTGTCGATCGTCGCCCCGTACTGCAGCGCGATTTTCGACATTTCCGTCAGGTAGTGATTAAGCAGGTGGTTGAGATCCTCCGATTCCATCTTGTCGGTGGTCTCGGTGAAATCGGCGATGTCGGAGAAGCAGACCGTCAGCTTTTTGCGCGTGCTCGCGATCTTCACGTCCTGCTGTCCCGTGAAGATCGACTGATAGACCTGAGGCGCAAGATATTTCGCCAACTTGCCTGAGAGCGCCTCGAGTGTGGCGGATTTTTCGGCAAGACTCTCCTCCCGCTCCTTCAGCTCCGTGATGTCCGAATAGACCGCCACGGTGCCGCCGTCCCCGGTCCGTCTCTCGCTGATCATGACCCAGCGGCCATTGGAGCGCCGCTGCACCTGCGGCTCGCCCGGGTTTCGATGCTGCAACAGCCGTTGGGCGACCCATTCGTCGACGCATCCCTCCGCATCCTTGATGTAGCCGCGCTCCGCGGCCCGGCGAACAATGGTCTCGAACGTCATTCCGGCGGGAAGGTCGGCGTCGAGGCCGGCATAGAGAATCTCGCGATAGCAGGAGTTGCAGATGACCAGACGGTCCTCCGCATCATAGTAGGCAAACCCTTCGGAGATGCTCTCGATCGCCTCGGTCAGGCGTTGCTCGCTGCGTATACGTGCTTCTTCCGCCTGGCGAAGCGGCGTGATGTCATAGGCCCAGGACATGCGCTGACCGCCCGCGAAGCTGATATGCCCGCCGTGATACGCCACCTGAACATAGGAAATGAGCACATGCACCGGCTGGCCATGCTTCGTCTTCCAGATCACCTCCTCGTTCAGCAGCTGCCCGCCCTGTTCTCGCAGGCGCTCGATGATCCGCGCGCGATGATCGAGGTCGTGCCAAAACTGCCGCGTATCGAACAGTTTCAGCTCTTGCTCGGTGTAGCCCAGAAGCTCGCGCAGGCGCGCGTTGTGGAAAAGGAGGCGGCCCTCCTCGTCGACGATCACCAGGCCGGCGGGGCAATAGGCGAGAATCTCGCGGAATTGCCGTTCCTGTTCCGAGATCTGGGCCTCGCGCTGCTTGAGCACAGTGATGTCGTAGACCCAGCACAGCCGTTTGCCGCCGACGAAGCTGACGTGGCCGCCCTGATAGGCGACCTGAACATACGACAGCAAGAGGTGGCGCAGTTCGCCCGTCTTCGTCTTCCAGATCACCTCTTCGTTCAGCAGCTGGCCACCACGCGCCTGCAGGGCCTCGATGATCCGCGATCTCTGTTGCAGGTCGCACCAGAACATTCTGGTGTCGATGAGGTTCATTTCCTCCCGGCGGTAGCCGAGAAGCTCGCGCAGACGCGCGTTGTGGAAGAGAAGTCGCCCATCTTCGTCAACGACGATCAGGCCGGCCGGGCAGGATTCGAGAGCCTCGCGGAACTGGGGCTCCTCCTCGATCGCCCGCAGGGCGGGCGCATCGACCATCTGCCGTTCCTCTTGAGGTTCGGCAGTTCCAGTGTCAGCAGACATCGCTCTCTCCGCGGAGGCGAGCTGCCGGACAAAGCGCCGGTCGCGGCGGGCCAGCTCGCTCTCAATATGCTCGACGCGCGACTGCCGTCGCCTCCCGTTCGATTCCGGGGCCAGATCGTTTGTCGTGACGGCGAGGGCATGCGCGCTCGCCTCGACGAAGATATGACTCGAGGCCGGAGAAGATGCGGCCTCCGCTCCCGCCGCGCTCCTCAGTCCAATGCGGATCGTATTCGGCCAAGCGCGCGAGCCGCCGGCCCGCTTCGGCGGGATCGAGACTCCGATTGCAATCGCCCATCAGCGCGATCTTCGGCCCGATCATAGACCTCACCGCCGCCACGGTCGCCATATCCTTTCGGAGGCCGCCGTCGCCACGCTTGATCTTGATGCCCTCGAAGCTCTTCCCGATCGCGCTGATTGGATCGAAGGCCAACGCTGTCAGAACAGGCCTGCCAGGGGCAAGGATCGTCGCGGCAACGACCGGCGACTGAACTGTCGCACATGGTGCCCGCTGCCGGACTTGAACCGGCACGGCCCTTGCGGGCCGACGGATTTTAAGGAGACTGTGCTGTCAAGAGGCTTCGGAAAATCGGGGGTTCCCAAGCCCTTGTTTAGAAATGTGCTAAGAAGTGTGCAAAGACTTTTTTGCTAGATCGGGCCCGACCGGCGGTCGATGACACCCTCACTTGACGGACCGGCGCTCTCGCTCGTAATTGCGAAGGTCGAGGCGGCACAGTAGAGCGGATACTCGGGAGATGACATGGCCAACGGCAAGGCGGGGGATCACCCATTCACTGACATGCTCATTCATGGAGCGCACCCATTCTCCGCTGATATGGAGGCAATGCTTCGTGCATTACATGGCACAAATCCCGGTCTGATCCACCAGATTGATTTTTCCGATTTTGTGGATTGGGAAAGCGGGAGGAACCTCGACGCCGGTCGCGCGCGCCTTCAGGCACTGTGCAGAAAGCACGGCATCGATCCGGCGTCTCTGACCGAGATGTCGTAGCCGTACGCTGCGCACCAGCATCATCGCGCTCAGAAAACGCTACTCGGCACCGGCGACCGTCTCTGGCGGAGCGAAGCGCCATTGATGGCGCGAGGCCCTCAACGCCCACCGATCGAGCATCACGGCTATTGGCCTCGGGATTTCTCGTGCATGCGTCTTCGAACTGCGCGTGCTATTCTACCGGAGATGGCTGAAAGCCAAAAAAGCGACGCGCTGCTGGAAAAGTGGCGGAAGATTGAAGAGGGCACCTTCGAGCCGGAACGCCCGCCGCCGGCGCACCCTGAACGCGTCCCGCTCTACGGGGGAATTTCTGGACTGCCGCTCGCCATTCCCGAGTTCGTCCTTTGCGACGGCCTCGTTATCCGAGAGACGTTTGCGCATGTCATGGCCCCCTATCTCATGGCGTTCGCAAAGCCCAAGAAGCGAGGCGCGCCGCATCCGTCGCCCTGGAAGGCGGCGCGCGGTGGGTTAGGCTTCGACATCACGGTTGAGGTTGCGCTGGCGCAGTCATCGCGGCCGACCGGCCTTGATCGCCTGAACACGCTGTGGTGGGTGCTGGCGCTGCTACGGCTCAAAACCGGTGCGCCGCTTCGTATGCCGGTCGTTTCCGACATCGCGTTCGCGGCGATCCCCTCAAGCTCCGTCGAGCCGAACCTCTGGACGATTGAGATGCCACCGCGTCAATTCAGGACCATTCGACATCCGCCGAAGGAAATCCTGACCGAACACCTCGAATGGGTGCGTGATACGCTGGTCGCCGGGGCGCCCCTACTCGATGACGCCGGATTTAATCGAGCTTTCCAGACCTTCGACAGCGCGATATGGGCGCATTCTCCCGGCAGCGCTGTGATCATGGCCTGGGCGTCTCTGGAAACACTGTTCCGCCCCGGCCGGCGGCAAATCACCAAAACGCTTGCGAGCTGTATCGCCGCTTTCCTCTATCCGGCCGGGCCAGAGCGTGATCGGGCCTATCAATGGATCGAGCGGCTGTATGAAGCACGAGGGAATGCTGCGCACGCCGCGCAGGTGCCCGAGGCGCAACAGCTCCTTGATTCTTTTGAGCTGGCACGCCGTTCCCTTTCGAAGTGTCTCGACAGCCGAAGCCTCCCGGAAGCGGAGGAGCTACTTGCGCGATGGAAAGAGCGTCGATAGTGCTCGGGCCTGTCGCGGCATGATCCTCCAGTCGAGTGGAGCGGAGTCAAGGATCGTCGCGTCAGCGGCGGCCGCCAGCGGCGGCGCAACGCGTCCTTGACGCCGCGGAGCGCCCACGCTCAGGTCGCGGTGCAGGCAAGGCCTACACCGCTGCCCAGCGGCGAGCGTTTGCTTCTATGCCGGCGTAGCAGCCTCGGGCTTCGGCTCCGCCTGTGGCTCGGTGATGTGTCCCTCGACTGTAAGCGCCAGTCCGTTTTCTGCAAGAAAGGTTTCGTCATCCGCGGGCGCGCCCGCGGCCTTGGTCTTGGTCTTGGTCCGCTGCACCTGGTGCGGAGTGGCTTGGATTTCGCGCATCCAGTCCTTGGCCTTGCCCTTCCATCCCAACCGAAGGTTCACGCGGTAGAGCGTGCGCCGGCGGTCCTCTGTGTGCGCTTCGCGTGTCAGGACGCCTTCGGCGACAAGCCGCCGCAGCGCCACGGCGACATTGGGTTGGGCGACCCCGAGTTCGATCGCGATCGCGCCTTGCGTGAATTCGGCCGTGTTGCCGTAGTCAATCCGTGCCATGACGGCCGCGAGCACCCGCCAATCCGCGCCCTTGAGCGGCAGCTTCGCCAACTCGCGCCAGCCGTCTGCGAACATCGTCATAAACTCAAGGCCGCGCGGGTAGCGCGCGCCCTTGACGATAAGGACGCCGCTCGCTTCCTCGCCTGTTCTCGCACTGAACCAATCATGCGGCCGTGGCATCGGAAACTCGGATCGATATTGCGCTATGTCTCTGTCCATAGTGCCGGGGTTATGGATCACAAGCTGAAGGGGCCGAATTTGCGGTCTTTTTCGAGCGCGCGTTCATAATCATAGAAGTTCATAATCATAGAAATGGCCCGTGGAATTCCATGCCGGGTGTCGGGACAGAGCCCCGACGCGGCCGTAGGGCGCCGCCGCGGGTGAAGGGCGTCCGCGCCTCCCCTACGCAGGACTCCACGTGCGAATTCCGTAGTAGGTGCGGAAGGTTTCGCTCGCGCCCTTGCCGGATCGCTTCGACGACTCCAGATTGGTCAGGGATTGGCAGATCATCAGGTGCCGTCGTTCGCCATCCTGCGCGTGTCGAAGATCAAGGGCTGGGGCAAACTGCGCCAAGTCGATTGCCACAATGTGCGCTGCGATATGCCACCCAATGCTGATCCTACTCGCAGCGCTGTGGTGCTCGTCGGTTCAGGCGATGCTGTCTCGGATGAGCGAGCGCGCCTGAAGGATGCCGGGATCGACGCAACACGCCTGCGGTGCAATAGAGTGCTCGCCGCCGCGGAGATGGATCGTCTCGGAGCTCGTGCCCGCCATGCCGGGACTGTGCTACGTACGGGTAAGCTATGAAATCGTTAAGCTGGTAGGGGCGGCGGGACTTGAACCCGCACGGCTATTAAGCCATTGGATTTTAAGTCCAATGCGTCTACCGTTCCGCCACGCCCCCATCAGGTCGAAGCGATCCTCGACGCGAGGTTAGCCTATTTTAAGTCCGTTGCGTCTACCGTTCCGCCAAGCGGGCCCATGGATGGCGCGGACTGCAGGCGCGCAAGCTAGCCCGTGCGGCGGTGGCTGTGCAAGAAACCGGGATGCAAGGCCCGCGCTAGGAGAGCCCGGTCACGCCGCGCAGGTCGGTATTGTCGAGACGTGCGTCGGTCAGGTCGGCGCCGGCGAGCCTCGCGCCCGTGAGCACCGCGCCGGAGAGGTCGACCCGCCGCAAGTCGGCCCCCCTCAGGTCCGCACCCGCAAGGCGCGCGATGCGCAGATTGGCCCCGACCAGCCGCGCGCCGGCCAGGCGCGCGTTCCCGAGCATCGCCGGAAGCGCGTGCCGGCCCTGCACCTGCAGCGGCCCGAGCTGCGCGTCGGACAGATCGGCGCCGGTCAGCGTCGCCCGGTTCAGGTTCGCACCGCGCAGGTCGGCCCCGATCAGCTTCGCCTGCCGCAGATCAGCCAGCGTCAGGTTGGCCATCGCCAGCTCAGCCCCCGTCATGTCGGCCTCGGTCAGCACGGCTGCGGTCATCGTCGCGGCCGCAAGCTTGATGCCGCGCCAGTCGACATTTCCGAAGTGGGCGCGCGGCCATTCGAAGCGCCGGCCGGATCGCGCCTGGGTCTCGATCCACTCGGCATGTTCCGCGAGCAGTTTGGGCAGCTGCCCCAGAAACGCCGGGTCGGGCCGCGGCAGGTTGGTGAAGCTCAGCTCCGGAGAGCTGTAAGCGGCCGGGTCGAGGGTTGCACCGGAAAGGTCCGCCTCGTCGAACACCGCACCCTGCCATTGCGCGCCGACGAGGTCGGTGCCGCGCAGCGCCGCCCCGGAGAGGTTCGCACCGGACAGGTTCGCAC
Organism: Alphaproteobacteria bacterium; assembly: GCA_036381615.1. Classification (GTDB taxonomy): domain Bacteria; phylum Pseudomonadota; class Alphaproteobacteria; order CACIAM-22H2; family CACIAM-22H2; genus CALANV01. The sequence goes on along the minus strand of DASVCL010000014.1, from coordinate 3,376 downwards.
CGCGCAGGACCGCACCGACCATGACGACACGGCGCATGTCGGCACCGGACAGGTCGACGTTGGAAAGTTCCGCGTCCGTGAAGTCCGCCTCGATCACGAACAGGTTGGACATCTTGGCGCCGGAGAAATTCGCGCGATGCGCGATGGCGCGGGTCAGTTCCGCCGCCACTCCTTCGAACGTCACCGGCACAAGATCGCGCCGTTCGTCGACGCGGGCGAGCGTCGCCTCGCGAAGATCGGCAAAAGTAAGCCGCGCGTCGTTCAGCACTGCACCGCGCAGGCACGCGCCGCGCAAATCCGCCTTGGTCAGGTCGGCACGTTCGAGGGAGGCCAGACGCAGGTCGGCCGCGTACAGATTGGCCCGGGCGAGCTGCGCGCCGCGCAGCTGCGCACGCGCCAACCTTGCTCCGCTCAGATCCGCCTCGATGAGATTGCGCCCCGAAAGATCGAGATCGGACAGGTCGCAGAACGACAGATCCGCCCGGCGACCACCGATGCGGCCGTTAAGGAAGTTCTGGTGGTCCGCAACGATATTGTCGAGTTCGAGCTGCGTCAGCCGGCGCCATCGCAGGTTGTGATCGCCGGAATCGGCGCCGGAAGCCATGCTTGGACATCCATCCCCTAAGGCAATATCGGGGAATGTAGACAAATTCTATTTAAAATACGGTAAATGCGCGGAAAAGCCCAAGACGGACCGGTCACCCCTCCTCTTCGGCCGGCGTCGCGCCGAGCGACTGCATCAGGGCCTTGAGTTCCTCGACCGCCACGGCCAGCCGCGCACCGTCGGTTCCGCGCAACACGATGGCGACGGACGGGCGGCCGCCGAGCCGGAACGACGGATAACTGCCGATGTCGATGCCGGGGTGGCGCGCCTGCAGCGCGGCCAGCCCCTCGGCCAATTGTCCCTCGGCAAGTTCCGCCCGCACCGTACGCGACAGGACCGGCGCCCCGCCCTTGAGACGCGGCGCGATGCCGTCGAACATCGCCTGCATGATCTGCGGCACGCCCGCCATCACGAACACGTTGCCGATCTGAAAGCCCGGTGCGCGGCTGACCGGATTGTCGATCAGCGTGGCGCCCTCCGGTACGTTCGCCATGCGCAAGCGCATCGGGTTCAGATCGGCGGGATTCTTGTAGTGCGCCCTGAGCCGCGCCACCGCGTCAGGATGCTGGATGAGCGGGACGCCGAAGGCCTTGGCGACGCATTCGGCCGTGATGTCGTCGTGGGTGGGACCAATGCCGCCGGTCGTGAACACGTAATCGAACGCGGCCCGCACTTCGTTCACGGTCCGCACGATCACGGGCTCGAGATCCGGGATGACGCGCGCCTCCATCAGGCGGATGCCGAGCGCATTCAGACGTTCGGCGAGCCAAGGCAGATTCGCGTCCCTGGTCCGGCCGGACAGGATTTCGTTGCCGATGACGAGAACGCAGGCGGTAACGATCTTTTCGGACACGAGACGTACGACCTCCGGTGCTGGCGCGCCCAAGCTTAACCTGTCCCCCGGCGAAAGTGCCAATGGCCTGTTCGCCATCGCCCCGGCGCCGTTTCGCCCGTCATCCGGCTGATCCCTTCGGAGAGGTCGCCGGCCGTTCGCGATGCGAATAGGCTGCGCCGCCCGACAACGCTTCATGAGCCCGGGAGAACGCTCGTGGAAAATCTAAGCGCAGTCGTCGACCACCTGGTGCCGCATCTCGATACGGCCCTGATCGGCATGCTCGTGCTTGCCATCGGCACGTTCCTGGTCGCCATTCTCGACCGCGCGATGCGACGGCTGGTCGAACGACAGCGCCATCGCGTCGACATCTCGCTCGATGCGGCCACCATCATCGTCCGTACCATTCGCTTCGTCGCGTTTTCGCTCGTCGTCGTCGTCGTCCTGTCCACCTGGGGGCTGAACCTGACCGGAATCTGGACCGGAATCGTCGGCCTGATTGCCGGCGCCGGCGTGGCGCTGATCGCGGTGTGGACGATGGTGAGCAACATCACCGCGTCGCTGTTCCTCGCCATCTGGCGGCCCTATCGCCTCGGCGATACGGTCGAGATCCTCCCGGAGAACGTCAAAGGCTACGCGATCGACCGGAATCTGATGTTCACCGTCCTGCACGCCGAGGACGGGGCGCGGATCGCGGTGCCGAACAACCTCATCTTCCAGCGGATCATCCGCAGCCGCCCGAGTCCGCCCGACGGGATGGACGCGGGCGGCTCGATCGGCGAGGCCGGCGCTATTTGAGTCCGCGAATCACCTGGATGTCGAGATCGCGGATCTTTTTGCGCAGCGTGTTGCGGTTGAGGCCAAGCAGATCCGCGGCGCGGATCTGATTGCCGCGCGTGGCGGCAAGCGACAGCGTGATCAACGGCCGTTCGACCTCGCGCAGAACGCGGTCATAAAGGCCGGCCGCCGGCAGGCCGTCCTTGTGGGCCGCGAAGTAGGCCCTGAGCTGGCGCTCCACCGCCGCACTCAGCGAGTCGTCGACCGGAACGGCTTCGGGCGCGGGCGGCGGCGCGACCTCGGCGAGCTCCGCCTCGATCACGTCGATGCCGATCGTCTCCTGCGAATAGAGGGCGGCAAGGCGGCGGATCAGGTTCTCGAGCTCGCGCACGTTGCCGGGCCAGCGATAGGTCTTGAGCCGTTCGATGGCGGCGGCGTCCAGCGATTTCACCGGCAGCCCCTCGTTCGCCGTCTGCGCCAGAAAATGCCGGACCAGTTCGGGAATGTCTTCCGTGCGCTCCCGCAGCGGCGGCAGGCGGATCGGCACCACGTTCAGGCGATAGAACAGGTCCTCGCGGAACAGGCCCTGCCGTACGAGCTGACGCAGGTCGCGATGCGTCGCGGCGATGATGCGAACGTCGGCACGCAGGCGCTGGCGTCCGCCGATCGTGGTGTATTCGCCCTCCTGCAGCACCCGCAACAGACGCGTCTGCGCCTCGAGCGGCATGTCGCCGATCTCGTCCAGGAACAGCGTGCCGCCCTGGGCCTGCTCGAACCGGCCGGCGTAGCGCGCCGTGGCGCCGGTGAAGGCGCCTTTCTCGTGTCCGAACAGCTCGCTCTCGAGCAGATCGGCCGGAATTGCACCGCAGTTGACGGCCACGAAGGGCTTGCCGCGGCGCTGCGAGAAGTAATGGATGTTGCGGGCGACAACTTCTTTGCCCGTGCCGGTCTCGCCGAGAACCATGACGGTCGCCTCGGTCGGCGCGACGCGCTCGATCAGCGAACGTACCTTGGAGACCCCGGGGCTCTTGCCGACGAGTGAGCGGAACAGCTCGAGGTTCGCGAAGGCGCCAGCGGGTTCCGGATTCGGGCTCTGAGTAGTTTCAGGTCTTTGAACCGCCGACAATTTCCACCGGCACGTCTGAATGAAGCGGCCGGACTGT
>DASVCL010000013.1:0-20845 GCA_036381615.1 Alphaproteobacteria bacterium | reverse complement strand
TTCGACTTCCTGCTGCCGCCGACCCCGCGCGCGGCGCGGCTCGGGGTCGTCCCGGATGTCCCGGCCCCGTTCGCCGACACCGGCTGGACCTGGGCCACCCTCGAGCCCTGGCTCAGGCACGAACTCGGCGAGACGGCGCCGTTCGACGGTTCAGCCGCCGGGTCGTCGGATCCGCCCGCGACCTGTTGAACGCCGTGACGCGGGCGCTCCGCCCCGGCCTCACCGGGATGGGTCGGTCGAGAAGCCTCGGCAATGCGGCCGCGCAGACGCCACCGCGTCGTGCGGCGCGTGCGCGATTGATCATGCCGTCCCGCGTGTCATCCACGCGACCGCACCGATCGTGGCGCGCAGGCGATGCGGCGTCCCGCGCGCAACGCGCGGCTACGCCGCCTGGCGCGTCTTGGCGTCCTCGCGGATCATGTCGGCGGCCTTCTCGGCGATCATGATCGTCGGCGAATTGGTGTTGCCCGAGGTGATCGTCGGCATGATCGACGCATCGACGACGCGCAGGCTGCCGATGCCGCGCACGCGCAGGCGCTCGTCGACGACGGCCATCGGGTCCTGTCCCATCTTGCAGGTGCCGACCGGGTGAAAGATCGTCGTGCCGATGTCGCCGGCGACCCGCGCCAGATCCTCGTCGGACTGAAATTGCGGGCCGGGGCGGTATTCCTCGGGCGCGAAACGCGCGAGCGCCTTGGCCGCGCAGATGCGGCGCGTGAGGCGGATCGCGTCGGCCGCCACCTTGCGGTCTTCCGCCGTCGACAGGTAGTTCGGCTTGATCGACGGATGCGCGCGGGGATCGGCGCTCTTGATCCTGACCCAGCCGCGGCTCGTCGGCCGCAGGTTGCACACCGACGCCGTGAACGCCGGAAACGGGTGCAGCGGGTCGCCGAACTTGTCGAGGCTCAGCGGCTGCACGTGATATTCGAGGTTCGGCGTGGCGAAGGCAGGATCGCTCTTGGCGAAGCAACCGAGCTGGCTCGGCGCCATGGTGAGCGGCCCGCGGCGGAACAGGATGTATTCGAGCCCCATCCACGCCCGTCCCCACAGGCTGTTGGCCTGTTCGTTCAGGGTCCGCGTGTTCCTGACCTTGAACACGGTGCGGATCTGAAGGTGATCCTGCAGGTTCTCGCCCACACCCGGCAGCTCGTGGCGCACGCCGATCCCATGCTTCTGCAGCAACGCGCCCGGCCCGATGCCAGAGACCTGCAGCAAGACGGGAGAGCCGATCGCGCCCGTGGCGAGGATGACTTCGCCCTTCGCCTCGACCTGACGCACCTGGTCGCCCTGCCAGAACTCGACGCCCGTCGCGCGGCGGCCCTCGAACAGAATCGATTTGACCTGCGCGTCGGTCATGATCGTCAGGTTCGGGCGCGACATCGCCGGGCGCAGGAACGCCTTGGCGGTGCTCCAGCGTACGCCGCGCCGCTGATTGACGTGGAAATATCCGCAGCCCTCGTTGTTGCCGCGGTTGAAGTCCGTGACCTTCGGAATGCCGATCTCCGCGGCGGCCTCCTGGAACGCGTCGAGGATTTCCCAGGTGAGGCGCATCTCCTCGACGCGCCATTCGCCGCCCGCGCCGTGGAACGCGTCGGCGCCGTGGACATAGTCCTCGGACCGGCGGAAATACGGCAGGACGTCATCCCATGACCAGCCTGCATTGCCGAGCTGGCGCCAGTGGTCGTAGTCCTGCGCCTGACCGCGCATGTAGATCATGCCGTTGATGGACGAACAGCCGCCGAGAACGCGTCCGCGCGGATAGTTCAGCGCGCGGCCGTTGAGCCCCTCCTCGGGCTCCGTCTTGAAGCACCAGTCGGTCCGCGGATTGTTCTGCGTGTAGAGATACCCGATCGGAATGTGAATCCAGATGTACCGGTCGCGACCGCCCGCTTCGAGCAGCAGGACGCGCGTCGACGGGTCCTTGCTCAGACGGTTCGCGAGCACGCAGCCGGCCGTGCCCGCTCCGACGATGACGTAATCGAAGCTGCCGATGCTCGAATCGTGCCTCGCCTGCCCCATAGTGCCTGTTCCTTGTTCGCTGTGTTCGGAATTCCGGATCGATGTCCGATGCGAGTCTGTCAGGACGACATCGCACCGGCAAGGCCGAGCTGCATCGTGGGGCGCGCGGGCAGGACGTTCCGAACCGGCGACGCGAACGCGGACGGCGCGCCCTCGATGAAACTGCGGTGACCGCGCCCGAGTTGATATTCGAGACCCGCAATCCATGAGGTTTCCGATGACGAGCGACGTACCGCGGCGACGCTGGCCGGCCCGCGCGGAACGCGGCGAGGAAAGCAGCGATGCCGGCGCGGCGAAACTGGGCTCGCCGCTCGGACTCGTTCAGCCGGACACCGCGGCGGAATTCACCGCCGACGGCGAGATCCCGCCCGGCGCGGAGACGACGCAGACCTACGATCCGTCCGCGGCGGCGCGTCGCCGCGCGGCACGGGACGAATCGGCCCGTCCCGCCGGCCGGACTCGCCGCATCGTCGATGTGCCCGAGACCAGGCCCTTGGCTCTCGCCAAACGTACCTTGAAGGACGTGGCGACCGGCAAGCAGGGCTTGCGGTCCAAGGCGCAGACGCCGGGCGGCCGCGCCAGGCGCAGGCCCCGCACCGGTTGAAGCCGCAGCCGCCTGGAACGCAACGCGGTAAAGCCGCGTTGCCCGAAAGGCTTACGTCCTCGAATCACGTGCGGAGAGCCGAGGTTGAGTATGCCGCCGCCTGATGATGACCGGATTCGCCGCCGCGCCTACGAGATCTGGGAACGGGAGGGGCGTCCTCTGGGCCGCCACGACGAGCATTGGCGCATGGCCGAGGAGGAGCTGGCCGGGGAAGAGCGGCGCCTCGAGACCCAGACGGTCCCCGCGACCCGCGTCGCCAAGCCGGCGGTCGAAGGCGCGCCGCGCGAGCAGGCGCCCGCCGAGGTGCGACCGGAAGCGGCTACCGAAGCGCCGCATCCGGCGGCGCCGGCACATCCGTCCCCGGACGAGGCGGTCCCGCCGATCGCACCGCAGGCGGAGCCGCTCGGGCTCACCGGGCAAAAGGCCGCACAGGAAGCGATCGCCAAGGACGAATCGCAAGCGGGACCGAAGCGGCGGCGGTCCACGAAGAGCCGCAGCCGCGCCAAGAAACGCTCGGACACGCCGGAGACGCCAGGCTCGTAACGGCTGTCGCCCTCCCGCGCCCCCCTCATCCCGAGCCTGTCGAGGGACGAGCCTGTCGAGGGACGAGCTTGTCGAAAGACGAACCGACCGAAGCCTCATGCCGAGCCTGTCGAGGCATGAGCTCGTTGAAGCCTCATCCTGAGCTCGTCGAAGCCTCATCCTGAGCCTGTCGAAGGATGAGGCTTCGATATCGAAGGATATCGAAAAATGAGGCTCCGCCCCTTACCGCCGCAGCACCGGCCTCGTCCTTCGACAAGCTCAGGACGAGGCCGTTCTTGCTCCTGGATACGTTTGCCCGCTTACGCCTCATCCCGAGTCTGTCGAGGGACGAGCCTGTCGAAGGGTGAGGCCGCCGAAGCTTCTCGAAGCCTCATCCTGAGTTCGTCGAAGCCTCATCCTGAGCTTGTCGAAGGATGAGGCTTCGGTATCAAAGAACGAGGCTCCGATGCCGACGGAGAAGGATGGGACGTCGCGCCGGGGCCGCCGGCACGGCTGCGGGCGAGCCGCCGCAGCTCGTCATGGTCGCCCCTGATCAGCGCCGCCTTCTTGGCCCGCGACCAGCCCTTGAGCTGGCGCTCGGCGGCGACCGCGTCGGTGACGTGCTCGAAATACTGGCTGAACACGAGCTCGACCGGCCGCCGTGACTTGGTCCAGCCGCCATAGGTGCCGTCATTGTGCTCGGCGACACGCCGCTCGAGCGACGCGCGCGTCGAGCCGACGTAATAGGCACCGTCCCGGCAGCGCAGGATATAGACGTAGGCCCCCACGCCGCGATGATGCGGCCGGCCTCATCCTTCGACAAGCTCGTCCTTCGACATCAATCAACGGATGAAGTTTGGTCTTTTTTCGGTGCCGGGAGGAGGCCTCGTCCTTCGACAAGCTCAGGACGAGGCGGATCTTGTTTTCCGCTGTATTCATCGCCGACGTCTCATCCCAACTCCCTCGAAGCCTCACCCTGAGCTTGTCGAAGGGTGAGGCTTCGGCCCGATGAACGCCGCGAACGGCCTCGTCCTTCGACAGGCTCAGGACGAGGCCGCTCTTACTCCTGGATACGTTCGTGCTTGTCGAGACGTTTGCCCGCTTACGCCTCATCCCGAGCCTGTCGAGGGTCAAGCTCATCGAAGCCTCATCCTGAGCTCGGCGAAGGATGAGCCTGTCGAAGGATGAGGCTTCGACAGACAGCCCCGCGGCCGTCGGATCGCACCGCAACCTGAACCGTCCGTTCGCGTTCCATATCCATGGTCGCGAAGACGAAGGACAGGCCGGGTCACGCCGCGGTGGGCGGCGAGAAGCCGCCCACGAACGCATCCGCCTTCATACCGCCGAATCCGACGCTCGATACCTTGCGCGCGGCTGCGGCCGGCTGTACGGCATGCCCGCTTCATCTGCGTGGGACCCAGACGGTGTTCGGCGCCGGACCCGACGACGCCGCGCTGATGCTCGTGGGCGAACAGCCGGGCGACATGGAGGATCGGACCGGGCTACCGTTCGTGGGTCCCGCGGGAAAGCTTCTCGATCACGCCCTGGAAGCGGCCGGCATCGACCGCGCGCGCGCCTATGTGACCAACGCGGTCAAGCACTTCAAATGGACGCCGCGCGGCAAGCGCCGCCTGCACAGCAAGCCGAGCGCGATGGAGATCCGCGCCTGCAGCCCATGGCTGGAGGCGGAGATCGCGGCGATCGGACCGCAGGTCATCGTCTGTCTCGGTGCGACCGCATCGCAGGCCTTGCTCGGGCCGGATGTGCGCGTGACGAGGCAGCGCGGTACGCTGGTCCAATCGAATCTCGCGCCCTACGTCACCGTCACCATTCACCCCTCGGCCATCCTTCGCATCGTCGACGATCGCGCGCGCGAAGAAGAACTGCGCCGCTTCATCGACGACCTGCGGCGTGCCGGCAGGCTCCTCGACTGACATCGGCCGACAGCCGAACCGTCGGGCCCGCATGACCGGCCGCATGTGTTCCACCGGGCCTCGATCGGCGCCGGCCGTGCCGCGACGGCCCGAAGCGGGGCGGCACGGGCCCCTGCCATGAAGTCCCCCGGGGCCGCCTGCGCCCGGCGGTCCGTGGAACATCTCCGGCCGGCTGAGAGGCGACGCCGCAGGGCCGGGGGCCGAATTTTGTCCCCGGCCGCGGAACGCGCGTGGTATTTTCCGCCGCACCCCTGCGCCAGGGAAATTTCGACTTGATCAACGACTCCAAAGGTTTACCGCCCGAAACGTCGCGCGCCCTGGTGGCGCGTCTGGCCCGCGAGCATCTCCGCCCGCATCTGGGCCGCATCGTCCTTGCGGTCCTTGCGATGATGGTGGCGGCCGCGGCCACGGCGGCGAACGCATGGTTGATGGAGCCGGTCCTGGACGACGTCTTCGTTCGCCAGGACCGGGACATGCTCCTGCTCGTACCCCTGGCGATCGTCGCCGCCGCCTTCGCCAAGGGCGGCGCCACCTATGCCCAGGCGGTTCTGATGAACCATGTCGGCCAGCGCATCATCGCCGACATCCAGGTCCGCCTGTTCGCGCATCTGATGCGCTCGGATTTGCAGTTCTTCCACGACAATCCGACCGGCCACCTGATCTCGCACGTCACCAACGACGTCAACCTCGTGCGGGGCGCCGTCGGTCAGGCCCTCACCGGGATTGCCAAGGATGCGCTGACGATCGTTTTCCTGGTCGTCCTCATGTTCCATCAGGACTGGCGGCTGGCGCTCGTCGCCTTCGTCGCCTTTCCGGCGGCAATCTGGCCGATCGTGCGGATCGGCCGCCGCATGCGCAAGGTCTCGGCCAACACACAGGTGCAGATGGGCCGCCTCTCCATGGTTCTCGACGAGGCCTTCCAGGGCGCGCGCCACGTCAAGGCCTACGGGATGGAGGCGTACGAGACCGGCCGCGCCGCGACCGCGATCGAGGACCTGTTCCGCCTGACGCTCAAGGCGGTGCGAACGCGCGCGGCCGCGCATCCGATCATGGAAACGCTGGGCAGCATCGCCGTCGCCCTCGTCATCCTCTACGGCGGCACCGAGGTCATCGCCGGCAGAACCACGCCCGGGACGTTCTTCTCCTTCGTGACCGCGCTGCTGCTCGCCTATCAGCCGGTCAAGAGCGTGGCGAGCCTCAATGCCACGCTCCAGGAAGGCCTCGCCGCGGCGGGGCGCGTCTTCGCATTGATCGACCGCGAGCCGGCCATCAAGGACCGGCCGGGTGCGCGCCCTCTGCCTGCGGTCCGCGGCGAGATCACGCTCGAGAATGTTCACTTCACCTACGCGCCGGGCAAGCCGGCCCTGAACGGCCTGTCGCTGGTGGCGCCGGCCGGCAAGACGGTGGCGCTGGTCGGTCCGTCCGGTGCCGGAAAGTCGACCGTCCTCAATCTCATTCCGCGTTTCTACGACATCGACGGCGGCCGCGTCGCGATCGACGGCACCGACGTGCGCGACGTGACGCTCGCCTCGCTCCGCGCCGCGATCGGCATCGTCAGCCAGGAGGTCAGCCTGTTTCACGACACGGTGCGCGCCAACATCGCCTACGGCCGGCCGGGTGCCACGGAAGACGAGATCCGTCATGCGGCATCGCTGGCCGGCGCGGCGGAATTCATCGAGGCGCTGCCGCAGGGCTACGACACCGTCGTCGGCGAGCAGGGAATGCGGCTGTCGGGCGGACAGCGCCAACGGATCGCGATTGCGCGCGCGATCCTGAAGAATGCGCCGATCCTCCTGCTCGACGAGGCGACGTCGGCGCTCGACACCGAGTCCGAACGCCACGTTCAGGCGGCGCTCAGCCGGCTTATGCGCGGACGGACGACGCTGGTCGTGGCCCACCGGTTGTCGACCATCGTCGATGCCGACATCATCTACGTGATCGAGAACGGCCGCGTCGTCGAGCAGGGACGGCATGCCGACCTGATCGCGCGCGGCGGGACCTATGCGCGCCTCTATGCCGCCCAGACCGGCGAGGAGCAGCGCCGGCATCTGAACGTCGGGACGGCGGGACGCGCCCACGCCTAGCGTGCACGTCGGGAAGCGATGAAGGGATTGCTCCGTTCCAAACCGGTGCAGGTCGTGGTCGCGTGGCTCGCGGCGCAGTACATCCGGCTGGTCTTCGCGACGAGCACCTGGACCATGATCGGCGCCGAGCATGCCGCGCGCCTGCAGGCCGCCGGCAAACCGCTGATCGGTTGCTTTTGGCATGGCCGCATGCTGATGATGCCCAAGATCTGGACCTATCCGGCGCCGATGCACATGCTCATTTCCAACCATGCGGATGGACGGCTGATCGCGCGGGTCATTGCGCATCTCGGCATCCGCACGATCGTGGGATCGAGCTCGCGCGGCGGCGCGGCCGCACTGCGCGCCATGACGCAGGCGCTGGCGCGAGGCGGTTGCGTCTCCGTGACGCCGGACGGCCCCCGTGGCCCGCGCATGCGCGCAGCACCGGGCGTCGTCATGGCGGCCAAGCTGTCGGGTGCCGCGATCGTACCCGTCAGTTATTCGAGCTCCCGTGCGCTCACGCTCTCGAGCTGGGACCGCTTCCTCGTCGCACTGCCGTTCGGTCGCGGCGTCTTCATATGGGGCGAGCCGGTCGAGGTCGCGGCCGACGCCGACGCGGCGGCCATCGAGGCGGCCCGGGCCACGATCGAGGCGCGACTCAATCAGCTCACGGATGAGGCCGACAGGATGTGCGGCCGCACGCCGACCGCGCCGGCACCCGCCAGGATCAGCACCGCCGCATGAGCGCCGCCTACCGCCTTGCGGCGAGTCTTGCCGCACCGGTCCTGCACCTCGTTCTCCGCGCGCGCATTCGCGCCGGCAAGGAGGATTCGAACCGCCTGGGCGAGCGCTTCGGGCGCGCCGGCCGGCCGCGGCCGGCGGGTCCGCTCGTGTGGATTCATGCCGCGAGCAACGGTGAGGCGCGCTCCGCGCTCGGGCTCGTTTCCCGCCTGCTCGATCACCGCGACGATCTTCATGTCCTGTTCACGAGCTTCACGCTGACGTCGGCGCACATGCTGTCGGAGCTGCTGCCGGCGCGGACGATGCATCAATTCGTACCGCTCGACGTGCCGGCATGGGTCGACCGTTTCCTGGATCACTGGCGGCCCGAGCTTGCGATCTGGATCGAAGGCGAGCTGTGGCCGAACCTCGTCCGGCGCACCGCCGAACGCGGCATTCCCATGGCGCTCGTCAACGCCCGCATGTCGGCGCGGTCGTTTCGACGATGGCGCACCGTGGCGCCGCTCTTGCGCCCGCCGATCGACGCCTTCGACGTCTGCCTCGCGCAAAGCACGACCGATGCCGAACGCCTCGGCGCGCTCGGCGCACCGGCAAAGTTCGTCGGGCATCTCAAGTTCGACGGCGCCGAACTGCCGGCCGACGGCGACGAGCTCGCGCGCATGCGCGCCGCCATCGGCACCCGGCCGCTGTGGCTCGCCGCCAGCACGCATCCGGGCGAAGAAGAGATCGCGCTTCAAACGCATGCCCTGCTCACGGCGACGCATCCGCGGCTGCTGACGATCGTGGTGCCGCGGCATGCCCGTCGCGGGGACGAACTGGCCGCCATGATGCGCGCCCGCGGCCACGGCGTCGCGCAACGGTCGAAGGGTGAGCGACCCGGCCCCGAAACCGGAATCTATCTCGCCGACACCATGGGCGAGCTCGGCCTGTTCTACCGGCTCGCACGGATCGCGTTCGTCGGCGCCTCGCTCGTGCCGCGCGGCGGACAGAACCCGCTCGAAGGGGCACGGCTGGGATGCGCCCTCGCCTTCGGTCCCTACATGACCAATTGCCGCGACATCGCCGATGCCCTGATCGGCGCCGGTGCCGCCGTCGAAGTCCGCACGGCGGATGATCTGGCACGGCACGTGTCGACGCTCCTGTCGGATGCGTCCGCGCGGACCCGGGCCGGGGCGGCCGCCACTGCCGTCGCGGCACAGGGGCGCGGCACGACCGAGCGTGTCTTCGCCGAGCTTGCGCCGCTGCTGCAGCGCGGCCTGTCGCGGCGGTCCACGACGGATGCCCGTCATGCGTGCGCCTGAGTTCTGGCACCGCCGCGGCGGTTTCGCCGACGTCGTGCTGAGTCCGCTCGGCGCCGCCTATGGCCTTGCCGGCGCCGTCCGCCGCCGTTTGACCACGCCGTGGCGTGCGCCGGTGCCGGTGATCTGCGTCGGCAACCTGACCGTCGGGGGCGCGGGCAAGACACCGACCGCGCTCGCGCTCGCCGGCGCGCTTCATGACATGGATCTTCGGGTCGCGTTTCTGACCCGCGGCTACGGCGGCCGCCTGCGCGGTCCGGTGCAGGTGAACGCCGCGCGGCACACGGCGCGGGACGTGGGCGACGAGCCGCTGCTGCTCGCGGAACGGGCCCCGACCTGGGTCGCGCGCGACCGCAAGGATGGGGCCCGTCTCGCCATCGCCGAGGGTGCCGACGTCGTCGTCATGGATGACGGCCTTCAGAATCCGACGCTGCATCAGGATCTGAAGCTCGTCGTCGTCGATGCGGAATACGGCTTCGGCAACGGCCGCGTCATCCCGGCCGGTCCGCTGCGCGAGCCGTTGCCCGTCGGCCTCGCCCGTGCGGATGCGTTCGTGCTGGTCGGCGAGGGCGGCGACGGCCTCGCGCGGAACCTGTCGCGGCATGCGCCCGTTCTTCGCGCGCGTCTGGTGCCGGATGCGGCGGCACGGCAGCTTGCGCAGACGAGGGTGTATGCCTTTGCCGGAATCGGTCGGCCGCAGAAGTTCTTTACGTCTCTCGAGAAACTCGGCGCCGTCATCGTGGAAAGACGGGCGTTCCCCGATCACTACCCTTATTCGGAGGACGAGGCCATGCGCGTGATCGAGACGGCGACCGCGCTCGGCGCCGTTCCGGTCACCACGACCAAGGACGCCGTGCGCCTGCCGGCCGGAATCCGCGGGATGGTGACGCCGCTCCGCGTCGACCTCGTCTTCGACGATCCGGCGGCGCTTCGAGGGCTGCTGCAGACGACGGTGCGGGATCTGGTACGAGCGTGACGGAAACATCGTATGGCTAACAGAGCTCCCTGGCGGCGCTGGCTGACCCGCAGCGTCGTGCGTCCGCTCGAGGCGGGATTGACGAAGATTCTGTTCGGTTCGTTCGGCATGATGCCGATCGACACGGCTTCGGCCATTGGCGGCGCTGTCGCCCGCACGCTCGGCCCCCGGCTGCGGATCTCCAACCGCGCGCGCCGCAATCTGCGGCGCGCATTTCCGGACCTGCCGGAAACGCAGATCGAAACCCTGGTCCGCGAGATGTGGGACAATCTCGGTCGCATCGCCGCCGAGTACCCTCACCTTCCGCATATCGGCGAACGCGTGATCTTCGAGGGGGCCGAGAACATCGAACGCGCGCTGGCGCGCGGCCGGCCGTTGATCTTTTTCGGCGCCCATATGGGCAACTGGGAGATCACCCCGTCCCTTCCCGCGCGGCACGGGGCGCCGATTCACCTTCTCTACCGCCCCGCCAACAATCCCTGGGTCGATGAACTGATCGGCAGGATGCGGCTCGGCAGCGGCGCGGCCGGCCTGATTCCGAAAGGCAAGGAAGGCGCGCGCCTCGCCATCCAGACGCTTGCGAAAGGCGAAAACCTCGGTCTGCTCATCGACCAAAAACTCAACGAGGGCGAGCCGATCCCGTTCTTCGGCCATGACGCGATGACGGCGACGGCCATCGCCTCGCTTGCGTTCAAGTTCGATTGCGCGCTGCTGCCGTCGCAGATCGAGCGCATCGAAGGCGCACACTTTCGTCTTACCATCCATCCGGCTCTGGAGCTGCCGTGCACGGGCGACCGGCAGGCCGACACCCGCGCGCTCCTCACCACCATCAACCGGATGATCGAAGACTGGATCCGGCAGCGTCCCGGGCAGTGGCTGTGGCTTCATCAACGCTGGTCCGACTGAAGCGGGCCGGGTGCACGCGCCTGATCGGGAAGCACGGCGCGAACGGGGTAAGCCGCACGACATGCGCTGCGGCGATGGTTTTTACGTAACATCGCTGCAACCGGAGACTTCGCCGCGGCCTGGGTCCGCGACTTCGCGCCTCGCGCGCCTTCGGGTCGCTGCGAATACGTCCTCCCCTTACGGGCGCAACGACATGTACGGCGTAAGGAGCACAGAATGGCAAATCCGAATGACGCCGAAGCCCAGGATCGCACGACCACGCTGCCCGACGATATCGTCTGCCCGTTCTGCGGCGGCCGCGGCTTCCAGATGGCCGCGAAAGACAGCGACGAACCGATCGCCCTTCTCTATGAGAGTTCCAGCCGGTCCTGGTTCGGGCCGCCGGGATATCTGCGCGTCTTCGCGTTGATCTGCGACCACTGCGGCTACGTCGCGACGTTCGCCGCGGACCGGCTCAAGCGCTGGCGCTCGGCGCGCGTCGCGCAGGGCGAGACCGGCCGATCGGCGTGATCGTGTGCGCCGCCTAACCGCCGCCCGAGACGGTGGCGGGTGCTGCCGGCATCGGCGGCACGAGCAGGGCGGGATCGAGGCGGATATCGAACAGGTTCACGCGCCAGTCGAGATGCGCGCCGGTCACCCGTCCGGTCGCGCCGACCCGTCCGATGACGGTGCCCTGCTCGACGCGCTCGCCCGCGCGCACCGCAATCTCGGACAGGTGCGAATAGACCGAACTGAGCCCGTGCCCGTGGTCGAGGATGATCGTCTTGCCGGTGAAGAACATGTCTTCATGCACCAGCGCGACGATGCCGGCTGCGGCCGCGACGACCGGCGTTCCGACCGGGGCCGCGATGTCGATGCCGTAATGCGGCTGACGCGGCTGCCCGTTCAGGATCCGCTGGCTGCCGTAAACGCCGCTGATCCGGCCGATCACGGGCCAGATGAATCCGTTCTTGAACAGCGCCTCGGCGGAATCACGCGCGCGCGCCGCCGCGATCAGCGCGTTCTCCGCGCGGATCCGTTTCAGATCGTCCGGGTCCGGCGTCACCTGCCGCTCCGGCAGGCCGTCGATCCGCTGGATGTTCCATTTCCGCGGCGTCACGGTCAGGACGCGCTCCTCGCGGCGGCCGTCCGGATATTCGACCACGAGCCGCGCCTCGGGCGCCGCATCGCGTCCGAAGCCGATCAGGAACGTGCCGTCCGGCGCAACGCGCATCGGCCGCCCCTCGAACGTGACGCGGGCGCCGGGCACGACGCGACCCGTCACCAGCGCGCCTTGAACGAATTGACCGGATAGCTCCAGATCGGCTGCCTGCGCGCGACCGGCAAGGCAGAGCACCGTGAGCAGTACGAGCAGCCGGACGCGCATTACAACAGGCTGCCCTGCTTGGGGGTCGGCTGCATGTCTTTCGCAGCCTTGCGTTCGCCGCGCACCGGGCGCGGCTTCACGTCCGCGCCGCCGACGCGGACGCCGACCTCGCCGTCGTGGAAGCGAAGCGCCAACGCGGCGCCGGGTTCGGCCTCGCGCGCCGAGGTGAGCGGACGTCCGGCCTCGTCGTGCACGAGAACGAAGCCGCGCTCGAGCACGCGTTCGTAGGAGCAGCTCTCGAGCAGCTTGCCGACGTGGTCCAGGTGATGCGCGCGTTGCTCGACGTAGCGCTGCAGCGCGCCGTTGAGGCGCATGAGAAGCTCCGCGCCGCGTTCCGCCCCCTGCGCCATCGTCCGCTCCGTCGCGAGACGGCATGCGGTCAGCCGGGCGATGCGGTCCGACAACGCCGTCAGGGCCTGCTCGAGCTGCCGTCGCGGATGCGGCAGCCGTTCGCCCAGACTCGTGATGCGCATCTTGTGCTGGCCGAACAGATTGTCCATGGCAAGCCGGAGACGCTCCGTCCTGTCGTCGAGTCGCTGCGTCCAGTCCTCGATGAGACGAATCGGATCGCCGAGGCCGCGGGCGAGGCCGTCGAGCCGCGCGCGGCGTTCCTCGATCATGCGCTGCAGCCCGGCAATCAGGCGCTGCCCGTCGCGCAGAACGTCGGCGATCAGCTCGACCCGCACCGGCACCGCCATCTCCGCGGCGGCCGTCGGCGTCGGCGCCCGCCGGTCGGCGGCGAAGTCGATCAGCGTCGTGTCGGTCTCGTGCCCGACGGCGGAAATGAGCGGAATCGCGCTTTCGGCCGCCGCGCGCACCACGACCTCCTCGTTGAACGCCATCAGGTCCTCGAGGCTGCCGCCGCCGCGCGCGACGATGAGCACGTCCGGCCGCGGTATCGCGCCGCCGGGCGGAATGGCGTTGAAGCCGCGAATGGCCGCCGCCACCTGCTCCGCCGCGCCGTCACCCTGGACGGCGACGGGCCACACGATGACATGGCGGGGAAAGCGGTCGTTCAGCCGATGGAGAATGTCGCGGATCACCGCACCCGTGGGCGACGTGACGACGCCGATGACGTCGGGAAGAAACGGCAGCTTCTTCTTGCGCCGCTCGTCGAACAGGCCCTCGGCGGCGAGGCGGCGCCGGCGATCCTCGATCATCTTGAGGAGCGCGCCCTCGCCCGCGAGCTCCATCCGCTCGATGACGAGCTGGTACTTGGAGCGGCCCGGATAGGTCGTGACCCGCCCGACGCAGACCACCTCCATGCCATCCTCGGGCTTCACGTCCAGGCGCATGGCGACGCCGCGCCAGATGACCGCGTCGATCACGGCCTCCGCGTCCTTGAGGCAGAGATAGAGGTGGCCGGACGTATGGCGCTTGAACTGCGAGATCTCGCCACGCACGCGGACCCGGGAGAACGCGCCCTCGACGGTCTGCTTCACGGCCTGCGACAGCTCGCTCACCGTGAATTCGGGAACGTTCGTGCGGCCCGGTGCGGCGTCGATCGAGGGCAGAATTTCGTCCATGGCAGTTCCGTGCGACTATGATACAAGCCGCGCACGTTCGAAAGATAGGGCCACGAGGGGAAAATGCGGATTCTCGTAGTCGGCTCGGGCGGCCGGGAACACGCGCTCTGCTGGGCGATCGCGGCATCGCCGTTGTGCGACAAGCTCTACTGCGCGCCGGGCAATGCCGGAATCGCCCGTATTGCCGAATGCGTTCCGATCGGCGCCGAGGACGTGGACGCCCTCGTGCGATTCGCGCGTGAGAGCGCGATCGACTTCGTGGTCGTCGGTCCCGAGGCCCCGCTCGTGCTCGGACTCGCGGACCGGCTGGAAGCGGCCGGCATCCGGACGTTCGGCCCGTCCCGGCGCGCCGCCGCGCTCGAGGGGTCCAAAGGGTTCATGAAGGACCTGTGCGCCAAGTACGGCATTCCGACCGCCGCCTACGCGCGGTTCGACGACGCCGACAAGGCGCGCACCTATGTCCGCGCGCACGGGGCGCCCATCGTCGTCAAGGCGGACGGGCTTGCCGCCGGCAAGGGCGTCACGGTGGCGATGACGCTCGACGCGGCACTCGCCGCGATCGACGACGCCATGGTCGAGAGCCGCTTCGGCAAAGCGGGCGCCGAAGTCGTCGTCGAGGAATATCTCGAGGGCGAGGAAGTCAGCTTCTTCGCGCTGTCGGACGGCACCAACGTCCTGCCGCTCGCCGCCGCCCAGGACCACAAGCGCGTCGGCGACGGCGATACCGGCCCCAACACCGGCGGCATGGGCGCCTATTCCCCGCCCCCGATCGTGACGCCGGCGCTGGCCGACGCGATCATGAACAGGATCATCCGACCGACGGTCGCCGGCATGGCTGCCGAGGGCACGCCGTTCAAGGGCGTGCTGTTCGCCGGACTCATGATCACGGCCGACGGCCCGAAGCTGCTCGAATACAACGTGCGCTTCGGCGATCCGGAGTGCCAGGTCCTGATGCCGCGGCTGAAATCGGACCTGCTGCCGGCCCTGATCGCCGCGCGCGACGGCCAGTTGAAAAACTTCGATCTGCGCTGGCGTGACGACGCCGCGCTGTGCGTGGTCATGGCCGCGAAGGGCTATCCGGGCGACTACAGGAAGGGAACGGAGATCCGCAAGCTGGAAGACGCCGAAGCCGTTCCCGGCGTCACGGTCTTCCATGCCGGCACGACCGCGAAGGACGGCCGGATTCTCGCGACCGGCGGACGCGTGCTCGGCGTCACGGCGACGGCCAAAACCATCGCCGAGGCGCAGGCCGCCGCCTACCGGGCCGTCGATGCCATCGACTGGCCCGAGGGCTTCTGCCGGCGCGACATCGGCTGGCGCGCGATCCAGCGCGCCAATGTCCGGTAGAAGGCCGTCCGGCGCACGCCGTGAATGGCGGCTGGAAAAAGGGCGTGTTCATACTCATCTGATCAGGCATGGCTGAAGGCACCAACCGATCCCCGCTGAGCTATCCCTTCGAGTCAGCCCCGGCGCCGGGTACGAGCCGCGAGATCGCGCCCGGCCTGCGCTGGATCTCGATGCCGCTGCCGTTCCCGCCGGACCACATCAACCTGTGGCTCATCGCCGATGACGGCGGCTGGACCATCGTCGATGCCGGGCTGTCGCGCGACGACACCAAGGCGCACTGGGACGCAATCTTCGCGAGCGATCTCGGCGGACGGCCGGTGACGCGCGTGATCGTCACGCATTTCCATCCCGATCACATCGGGCTTGCCGACTGGCTGTGCCGGCGCTGGAACGCGCCGCTGTGGATGACCGCGGGCGAATGGTACACGGCACGCGCCGTCCACGGGCAGGGCAGCGAGGCCGATATCGAGGCGCGGCTCGCCTTCTACCGGCGCAACGGCGCAAGCGATGCGCTGCTGGGCGAGGCGATGAAGCCGAACACGTTCTACCGGCGCGGCGTGCCCGAGGTGCCGCCGTCCTTCGTGCGCATCCGGCAGAACGTGCCCATCCGGATCGGCGGCCGCGACTGGATGCCGATCATCGGGCGCGGCCATGCGCCCGAGCATGCCTGTCTTTACTGCGCCGAGCTCGACGTGCTGATCGGCGGCGACATTCTGCTGCCGCGGATCTCGCCGAACGTCAGCGTCTGGCCGGCCGAGCCGTTCGCCAATCCGCTCCTCGACTATCTCGAATCCCTCGGGAACTTCCGCGATCTTCCGAACGACACGCTCGTCCTGCCGGCGCACGGTCTGCCCTATCGCGGCCTGCATGCCCGCATCGCGGAACTGCGAGTGCACCACGCACAGCGCCTCGACCGGCTTGCCGCGGCCCTCGTGGAACGACCGCGCACGGCGGTCGAGTGCTTCCCGCTCCTGTTCCGCCGCGAGATCGGGCCCAACAATATCGGCCTCGCGACGGGCGAGGCGCTGTCGCATCTCCACCTGCTCGAAAGCCAGAAGCGCGTGCGCCGCATCGACGAGGGCGGCCTCTGGAAGTTCGCGGCCGTCGCGGCGCAATGACGGACGCACTCACGCGGCTCATCGCCGGTTTCCGTACCTTTCACGACAGGTACTTCCAGCAGAACCGCGCGCTTTACGATCGTCTGACGACCGAGGGGCAGGCCCCCAAGGTGCTGGTGGTCGGCTGTTCGGATGCCCGTGTCGATCCGGCGATCCTCACCTACGCGCAACCCGGCGACCTGTTCGTCGTGCGCAACGTCGGCGCGATTGTACCGCCGCACGAGGAAGCCGGCCGCGGCTATCACGGCACCAGCAGCGCGCTCGAGTTCGGCGTGCGCGGCCTTAAGGTCGAGCACATCGTCGTGCTGGGCCATGCACTGTGCGGCGGCATGCGGGCGCTCGCCGACGGACCGGCGGAGGACAGCCGTGACTACGAATATCTCCACGACTGGGTTCGCATCGCCGCGGCGGCGCGCGATGCGGTTCGGGCGGAACTGCGCGATGCACCGGCGGAAACGCAACGCCGGGCGCTGGAGCAGGCCGGCATCGTCGTATCGCTCGGGAATCTGATGACGTTTCCCTGGGTGCGCGAGCGCGTCGTGGCGGGAACGCTCGCGCTCCACGGCTGGTATTTCGATTTCACGGTCGGCACGCTCTTCGCCTACGATACGGCGACGGGTCGGTTCGCCCCGGTGGCGGAGAGCGCCTATCCGCTGTCGCAGGACCGGCATGCCGATCTTGCCGCCGCACTCGACGTCGGGCGCTTCGCCCGTCGTGTCGCGACCGCCTGCAACCAGACGTAAGCAGCGGAAGGAAACGCAGTCCATGGGCACGCCATTCCGCCTCGAAGGCCTTGACCACATCGTGCTGCGCGCCCGCGACGTGCCGCGGCTGGTGCGGTTCTACTGCGACGTGCTCGGCTGCACGTTCGAGCGCGAGCAGAAGGAGCTCGGCCTCCTCCAGCTTCGCGCCGGCCGGTCGCTGATCGATCTCGTCGACGTGGCGGGCCCGCTCGGCCGCCAGGGCGGCGCCCCGCCCGGACGCGAGGCGCGCAACCTCGATCACTTGTGCCTGCGCATCGCCCCGTTCGACGCCGAGGCGATCCGCGCGCACCTGATCGCCCATGGCGTCGAGGCGGGCGAGGTGAAGGACCGCTACGGCGCTGAAGGCACGGGCCCGTCGCTCTACATCACCGATCCCGAAGGCAACACGGTCGAGCTCAAGGGGCCGTCGGTTGAGCCGCCCGTGCCCTGAACGAGCCGCAACGCGAAGTCGACGGCCTCGATCAGGCTCTTTTCGTTGGCGATGCCACGGCCCGCGATGTCGAACGCCGTGCCATGGTCGACCGACGTCCGCACCAGCGGGAGGCCGAGCGTGACGTTCACGCCGCTCAGGCTTTCCCATTTTCCGGTCCGCTCATCTACCGAGAACCCGAGCAGCTTCACGGGGATGTGCCCCTGGTCATGGTACATCGCGACGACGGCGTCGTACTGACCCGCCCGCAGTTTGACGAAGACCGTGTCGCCGGGAACCGGGCCATCGATGTCGACTCCGGCCTTTCGATACTCGGCGATCACCGGCGCCGTAATCTCGATATCCTGCCGGCCGAGAATTCCGCCTTCGCCGGCATGCGGGTTCAGGGCCGCCACGGCGAGACGGGGCCGGGCGATCCCGAGGCGTTCGAGCGTCGCATGCGTCAGGTCGATCACCCGCCGAAGGCGGGCGGGCGTCAGGCGCTTCGGAACCTCTTCCAGGGGCACGTGGGTCGAGACATGGCTGACCCGCATGCCGCCGTGGGCGAGCATCATCACCGGCTCCTTCCCGCCCGACAGGTCCGCCAGCAGCTCGGTATGTCCCGAATAGCGATAGCCGGCGAGATTGAGCGCCTCTTTGCTCAGCGGCGCCGTGACGATGGCGTCGATCGTTCCCGCGCGCGTGCGCGCGACCGCCTCGGCAATGGCCTGGTACGCCAGCCGTCCCGCCTCGGCGGAGGTCTCGCCGTAGTTGATGTCGGTCCTGGGCGCCCCGATGTCGTGGAGAGCGAGGCCCGGTACATTCGCGAATGCCGACAAGGGCGTCAGCCCCATGTCCCGTGCGGCGCGATCCAGCGACGCGGCGGAACCGATCACCTCGAGCTGAAACTCGCCGCGCTCGAGCCGCGGGCGCAGCGCAGCCACGGCTTTCAGGACGATCTCCGGGCCGATGCCCGCCGGATCACCGACCGTTATGGCAATCTTCCTGGCCATCTTCCGGTCCCTTCTTGCGTATTGCCGTCACGATCTCCAGAAGAAGGCGCGGCCCGCCGAACGCGCCCGACTTCGAGATGACGTAAGTTCCTCTCCATGCGCCGTCGGCAATCAGCGACAGCGGAAGGCCCGGCGCAATCTCGCCATGAACGTCGAGCTGCGAGGCGCCGACCGCGCCGGCAAGACGTACCAGCGTATCACCGCCGACCACCAGCAGAATGTCGGGCGGCGGGACGAGATCCGGAATCCTGGCGAAGGTCCGGTTCATGATTTCGGCCGCCGCTGCCGCCGACATGGGCGGCAGCGAAAACAGGATGGCGCCCGGCCGCCGGGCCGCGAGCCGCCGGGCGACGTGGCGAAGGGCCGTGTCGATCGCATGTTCGTGAGAAATTCTTGCGATCGCCTCCGGCATGCCGGACGCCAGCACATCGCCCTGGCCGACCGCGACCGGATGGTTGCTGCCGACCACCACCAGGACCGAGGATGTCGATGGCGGAACGAGCGGCCGTGGGAACTGCGCGAGTGCGCGGCTGAGCCCGGCGGAACCTATCCATAGGATCGGCCCGTCGAGGCGGGAGCGAAGCGACACGATCCTGTCGAGGTCGGACGGCGTCTCGGCATCGCAAATGAAAATGCCGGGACCGCGCGGAAGGCACCGGCGCGGAACGATCCGCGCACGGATGCCCTTGGCGGCAAGCGCGCGGAGAATGCTGCCTGCGCCGGTCTGCCGCCACCCCCCGTTCGCCGGATCCCGATAGAGCTGGACGCCGGCCCGCGTAATACGGCCCTGCTCCGGGAAGGCGGGCGCGATCACCACCGTCCCGAAGCGGCCGCGGCGGACGCAGGTGGCGATTTCGAGCAGCGTGTTCCCGCGCAGCAACGAGTCGATCTTCTTGAATCCGAGCGCCGGCCCGGAGAGCCGGGCGGCCGCATGCGCCACCGCAAATGCGGCCCGATGCGGCGCCAGCGATCGCGTCTCGCTGTCGATGACGAGACGCGGTCCCACGAAAGGCGGACGCCAGCGGACGGGCATGACGCCGTAACGCCCCGCGAGCGGAGCGGCCGTATCGAGTGCCCCCGTGAGATCATCCGCCAGGATACAGATGCTGCGCACGGGCGCGATCGATAGCGCGTCGCCGCGGCCGGCTCAACCACACGCCCCGCGGGCGCAGCGTCCGGCTAACCTCGACGCCGGACGTCAGCCGGCGTCCCCTGACCTGCCTTGGGCCGCTGCCGCGTCGGCGGATAGCCTCTGGTTCATCTCACGACGCTGCCGCGCCATTTCCTTCACGGCGGCGCGCAGTCTTGGGTGCCGGGCCATGAACCGCCCGAAGTCGCGCCGCTCCAGCACGAGGAACTGGCAATAGTCCACGGCGGTGACGTCCGCGTTCCGCCGCGCGCCGCTCAGAAGCGCCATCTCGCCGAAGAACGCGCCGGCCTCCAGCCGGATGGTCCGGCCGGAAACCTGGACCTCGACGGCGCCGGCCGCAATGAAATACATGCCGTCGGCGCGGTCGCCGCGGCGGATCACACGTTCGCCGGGCGTCGCGGATTTCGGCCGGAACAGCGACAGAAGCTCTTCCTGCTCGCGGCTCTCGACAAGGGCGAGAACGGGAAACGTCTCCAACAGCGCCTGGAGCTTCAGCTCCCTCGCCTTCTCGCGTTCCTCGTTGCGCCGCCTGATCGCCGCCAGCTCGCGCTCGAGCGCTTCATAGCGCCTGCGGCCAAAGGACATGGCGCCGGCCGGCCGGATTGCACGCCACCGCTTCTGGAGCGCGTCCGCCACGCCGAAGGAGAGCGGATTCAATACGATCGACAGAAGGGCGCCGGCGAGGACGAGATCGCGCCCCTCGGGCGGCAGCACGCCGAGGGACAAGCCGAGTCCGACGAGGATGAAGGAGAACTCGCCGATCTGCGCAAGGCTGGCCGCGACGACGAGGCCCATACCGACCGGATAGCGCAGCATCAGCACGATGGCGAAGGCGATCAGCCCCTTCCCGGCGATGATCAGCGCCAGGACGGCCAGCACGGACAGCGGCTCCCGGATCAGGATCGAGGGATCGAACAGCATCCCGACCGAGACGAAGAACAGGACGGAGAAAGCGTCCTGCAAGGGTAGAGACTCGGCCGCCGCCTTGTAGCTGAAGCGGGATTCGCTCAAGACCACGCCGGCGAAGAAGGCGCCGAGCGCGAACGACACGCCGAACACCTGCGCCGAGCCATAGGCGATGCCGAG